>LBYP01000009.1 GCA_000996245.1 Parcubacteria group bacterium GW2011_GWA2_40_23
ACGATCACGTATATTTAAATTACAACGACTTAACGGTAACCTTTTAACTGACTGAGCTTGTTGATTTCGGTAACACTTATTTATTATCTATTGCGGTTTAGCTATTTCTCGCTGACGTTTATACAAATAAGCTAAAATTAGCATGAATACAATAAAAACCGCGAGAGTAACGCCCAGCACACTCCAACCCAAATCCTGTAAATAATAGGCCACCAAGCCAAAAATCACAGTAATGGCGTAGAGGCTCAAAACCGCTCTTTTTACGGTAAAACCAGCATCAAGAAGCCGATGATGCAGATGCTTCTTATCTGCGGTGGCAAAGGGCGATTTGCCCTCCATAATGCGCCTAATTATAGTCCAAAGGAAGTCCAAAGCTGGTATGCTTAAAAGCATCAAAGTCACCCCTACTTTACTACCACTGATTATCGAAATTGAACCCAGAAGAAAGCCAGCCATAGTACTGCCGCCCTCGCCTAAAAAGATAGATGCTGGATTGAAATTGAAGACTAAAAATCCCAGAAAAACTCCAATCAATAAGATCGCGATCAAGGCCACATCATATTGCACAATGTCGCCTTTGTTCAAAGCCACAAAAAACATGAAGACAGCTCCAATCAAAGTTATCCCAGAAACCAAACCATCAAGTCCATCCAATAATTTTGTCGTATACATCATGCCAAGTAACCAAAAGAATGTAAAGAAATCAGCCAATAAAGTAATTTTATAAAGCAAACCATCGTACCAAAAAAGGTTTAACACATATTTATCTAGATGCCATAAACCCTCGCCGACTGGGTTCGTGATTGAGTCAATTCCCACACCAGAGATTATGACAACTAAAACAGCCAAAATTGGAAATAGAATTTGATAACGTGGTCGTAAATTATATTTATCATCTAAAAATCCACCAACCGCTAAGAACAAAGTACCAATCATGATGCCAAAAAGATTTTTGAGAAATATAGTTCCGCCGATCAAATCTTTAGTATAAAGAGCATAAAACAAAACCACGAGATTAAAACTAAAAAAAATCGCCAATCCGCCAAGTAAAGGAATTGGTTTTTTATGAATCTTGCGTTCTGAATTTGGGATATCAACAACTTTTAGTTTCTTGGCCACGAACTGAATCAAACCTGTCATTATGACTGAGAGGAAAAAGGAAAATAAGAGGGCGATGATGTAGTCGGAGGAAGTCATAGTCTTGCAATTTGGGGTAAGTATTATGGGGTAAGGGGTAAGCAAAAACCCTTAATGCTTATCCCTTTTCCCTTTATACAAATTCTACCCGATCTTAACACATTTATCAATCAAAAAAGGAGCATTGAAGCTCCTTTTTCTATATCAACTCTGCTTTTTTAATATTGATAACCCCACCTGGTTCCAAAGTAATAACATCGCGACGACCGACTTCCCCACGTAAAATCTTATCAGCCAAAACATCATCAATTCGTTCTTGGATAACACGACGTAATGGTCGGGCACCAAACTTTGGATCATAGCCCAACTCAGCGAGCTCAGCAATGGCCTCGTCTGTAACCTTGAAAATAATTCCCTTTTCGTCCAAATTCTTAGAAATCTTACCAACCATAATGTGAGCGATTTTGACAACATCAATTAAACTCAAAGGTTTGAAAACAATGACACCATCAAAACGATTCAAAAACTCTGGGCGGTAATATGTTTTCAACTCTTCGTTCAATAAATAAGTTTTAATCTGTTCAATAGCTGTGCCCTTATTAATTTCATCTTGAATATATTGAGCACCAGCATTTGAAGTCATGATGATAATCGTATTGGTAAAATCAATGGTGCGTCCTTGAGCATCAGTCAAACGTCCGTCGTCCATGACTTGCAAAAAAACATTCAAAATATCTTTGTTGGCTTTTTCAACTTCATCAAAAAGCAATAATGAGAATGGGTTTTTACGTACAGCTTCAGTCAATTGGCCTGGAGTATCGCCATAACCGATTAAACGTTTTATCGAATCTGCTTCCTGATATTCTGACATATCAAAACGCAACATACTTTCTTCGCGTCCAAAATAAATTTCTGCAACCGACTTAGTCAATTCTGTTTTTCCAACGCCAGTCGGTCCCAAAAACAAGAAACTAGCGATCGGTCTTTTGCCTTCGCGTAGTTCCGCGCGTGCTCTACGCAAACTGGAAGCCACCATGCTAACAGCTTCATTTTGGCCAATCATTCGTTCATGAATTCGAGCTTCAAGATTCAACAATTTTTCAGTTTCCTGTTCGGTTACTGAAGTCATGGGGATTTTTGTGATGTTCGACACAATCTCAGCCACATCATTACCAGTAATAAGCTGCTTTTCACCACGTGTATTGCGGACTTTAATAGCAGCCTGTTCCATTATTTCTAAAGCCTTATCTGGTAAATAACGATCATGAATATAACGCGACGAAAGAAGCGCTGATTTTTCTATCGCTTCATATGAAAAATAAACTTGATTCTGATATTCGATTGGCCCGCTTTTTGCTTCCATCACTTGAATCGCATCATTCATTTCTAATTCCTCGATACGCACAATCTGCAATTGCGCATCAAGTCCGCGACCTTCGATGGCTCGACCATAATCTTTTGGCGAGCTAGTAGCAATAACATAAAATAAATGTCGTGAAACAATTTGCGCAAAAACTTCTGAAAGATCTAAACTGCTTTCTGCACCAGCACTTATGCCAGTTAAATTATGTAAATTTTCTACAGCCAAAATAATATTACCCGAACGCATAATTTCATCAGTAATCATGAGCAAGCGTTGTTCTGCTTGAGCTGCATCACTACCGGCTAAAAGTCGTGTAATATCCAAACTGACTAAACGCTTATCATGCAAAGATTCTGGTACATCTTCCATAACCATGCGCTGCGCTAAGCCATTAATGATGCTCGTGCGGCCAACACCTTGATAACCCAAGAGCAAAACGCCCTCACGGCTACCTTCCATAATACGGAAAATCTTTTCTATTTCTTCTTCTCTTCCAATACAAGGAAAAAGATAACCACCAATTGCTTTGACAGTCAGATCTTCACTGAATTGATCTAAAAGCGGCGTGGCCATGGCCGTCATGGCCCTATCCATACCTGATTTTGGTTTGTAGCGCGCGCGTCCGCGGAAACGTTGTAAGCCTTCACGCATTTGTTCTTGAATACGAATCCAAGCCACCACATTTTTCAATTTTTGATAATCATAACCCATGTCCAAAAGAATTTCTAAGATATCATCTTTTTCATTTTTTTCAAGGATTTTTTCCGGCGACGACAAGGACAAAACTATTTCTGGCAAATCAACTTTACTATTATTGGTTAAATACGCTTCCGCATAAGCCAAAAGCAAAGTCTTGTGTAATTCAACGGTCAGTTCTAGATCCCCACCTCTTTGTAAAATGCTTTTTCCTAAATAACGACTCAACTTTTGCTTAAAATCTTCAAAATTAATACCTAGACGAACTAAAATAACTCCTGATTTATTAAATTGACCAAGCACACTAAATAAATGCACGCGCAAAATTTGATGATGTCCAAAATGTTTGGCTAATTCCCAACTGGCTTGAATAGCTTTTTCAGCTTCCTCAGAAAATGCCAGTGAAGCATCTAAAACCTGATTCTTTTTTAAACGCCAAATATCTGGCCAACTTAAACCAGACAAAGTTGAGGCTATTTCTTTTCTAAAGACACGTGGAACAACTTGATATTTAGGATTGCTTAAATCGCTTAAACGGTAATACAAATACAAATCAATTAATAAAGTAAACCAAAAATATAATTTTTCATTTGTGGGTGTTAACCAATAATTCAGACTAAATAATGTTGAAAAATTATCTTGATAACCATAATAACCAATTAAAATTAATCCAGATAAGCCGATAATTGCCAAAAGACCGTTAAAAACTAATTTTATACGACTAATTATTTTATCAAAAAGAATATCGCTTGGTTCTAATGACTTTCCCCAAAAAATAATTTTTTCTTCCAAAATCAAACCAACGCCAGCGCCTTTGCAATCTGGGCAGAGTGCCAAGTCAATATGCCCAGTGCCTTTACACTTGGGACAAACTACAAATTCAAATTTTCTGTCTCCTCCTGTTAAGCTCATAACAAACTTTTGAATAGACCGAAGTTAAATAATATCTCGTAGATAATTGCAATTGGAAGTGCTAACCAAACAATAAAGCCGATAAAGGCTATTAATATCCACAACACAAAGACAATTGAGCGGAAAATAATCTGAAAGACGCGCATGAAGAAGCTAATTATTCGTCCTTGCCAATCGTATTGACCAAACATGGGAGTAAAAAGATTTTTTGTCCAAACAGAAAGAGATAATTCTTGATTACCTTGAGAAATAACACGTCCCATTTTTTTTATAGCATTAACAGCGCCGGAGGTATACCACCAAACTGGCCAGGAAAGAATATCAAAAACAATATCTTTAAAAATAAATTTAATTGACCTGTAAGCCAAGTTTTCTTTTATCATACAAAATATATTATACCACAAATCTATTTATTTGATAAAAAAACCGGCACGCTCGTGTGAGAAGACGTACCGGTGCACTGGGGATTGCGAACTTTTCGCTGTGTGAGGTCGTCCGCGGTTAACGGCAACCGTGACAGCCAGAGCACTGGCGACAGGTGTACATGGACGAAATGGCCCTCAACTGCCGCAGAACCAAATCCGAACTACGAACACGCTTGATCGTCGGTCTTGCGTACTTTTTCTGCATCTTCACCTTCCTTTTGTCCTCGATAAACGCAAACCCCAGCGTTGTTGAGTATCTAATCTCAATTTAACATAAAAGCTAATAGATAACAATTTGTATTCTGCATAAAAAATTACCGGCACGCTCAATGAAGAACGTGCCGGCTGCAATTTCGCTAGGGCTCAGTTGAGTTACTTTGCCCGGGTTCACGATACATCAAGAACGTACTTGGCTTCAGAGAGTAATCCGCGCTTTAGGATGTAGGTCCTTGGCAAAAGCCTTTGGGGCAAACGCCGCTGGACTTGGTCTGTCTCTTTCGAGCTTCCCGAGGGAAGAGGAAAGCAGTCGGCGAACCGATCTACCCCCAACAGATATCCGTTGCTGTGGACACTCGACGTTAGCAAGACAACTTGCGCTGTCTTTTCACCACGTCACCGATGGGGTCGGTCAGCCTACGCCTTTCGTTGAGTGTTGACCCAACTACTTAGCGGCGCTATGCCTACTCCCACGTCTTGACCTGCTCACTGGTGTCTTTGGCGTCACCCCTGGGGATGCACCGACCTGCCCCTCCTTGTGGGAACGAACCGCCGAAACGGTCCTGGGACATACCAGCTGCAGAACGTTGGTCACTGCCAAGTCAAGAGCACTACTGTCAGATGACGCCGAAGCTTCACCCTATCATCGTGATTGACGTTCGATGGCTTCAAGGCTTTCACCTTGGCAATCGGCCGTGGCAGAACCTCAGAGCGGCCCGTGCCGCAACGTTGTATCGCGTGCGAACCTTTTCGCGAACGCAAAGAATATATTACTCTCATTATTTAAATACGTCAATAGTCAAAATAAAGCACTGTGGATAATTATCAATTATATGCAAATTTAAACAAAAAAATTACGAATAATACAACTAGTTAGAAATTACGAATTACTACTAAGTCCAAAAAAGTAATTCGTAACATCATGACTATGTTGCTATTCGTAACCTACGTATCCACAAACACTCATTTTAAATATTTCTTTGTTTCTGCCAAAAATGATTCAAAGTCGATATTATTGTTTTTCAGGTCTAAATCATCATAGCTTAAAGTTATAACCTGACATTGATTAAAATTTCCGACCCATTTGTCGTATAAATTGTTCAAATCATGAATATATTTAGGACTAATGGATTTTTCAAAATCGCGACCGCGGATGGCGATACGTTCCATAATCTTTTCAGTTGAAGCTTTTAAATAAATAACTAAATCTGGTGGTGGCAGTATTTGGACACAGGTTTTATAAATTTGTTGGTAAACCTGCCAATCGCGTTTATTGATTAAACCTTTTAAATGTAAATTCTTAGCAAAAATTTCAGCATTTTCATAAATACTTCTATCTTGCACCACTGAATGTTTTTCTTGAAGAATTTGGTAATGATCTTGTAAACGTTTACCTAAAAAGAACATTTGCGAATGGAAGGCCCATTTTTTCATGTCCTTATAAAAATCCTCCAAATATGGATTTTGCGTTACTGGTTCTTGATAAGCCTTGAACTTTAAATGCTCGGCTAACTTTTTAGTGAGCGTTGATTTGCCTACGCCGATATTACCGGCAATGGCGATGAAGTTTTTCATAAATTACTAATTACGAATCCAATACTAATCTACGAATAATTACGAATTATATTAGATCATTTTACCACAAAACAGCTACTAATCATAATAAACAACATCATTCCCCTCATCATCCTTTTCTTTCATATAACTACGCTGATTGGCTTCGACAACGTAGCGAGTCGGGTCAAGTTCTTGAATAAACATGGATGGCTTTGAATAAACTTCGCCAAATTTATAACTGAAAGAGCGAATCGGATACAACATATTAAGTTCATCTTTGGCGCGCGTGGCAGCCACATAGAACAAACGCCGCTCTTCCTCCAATTCTTTTGGATTTTCTAAACTTTTGTGGTGCGGGAAATGTCCATTGCGCAAACCAACAATGAAAACCACACTCCATTCCAAACCCTTGGCTTGATGGATAGTGGATAACACAACTGCTTTTTGGTCATGTTCGTGTGCATCAGCAAAACTTTCACTGAGCATCACGTCTGCCAGTAACTTATCGAGGTCAGAATATAGTGCAACAAAGTTTATAAGTTGAGAAAGATCATCGAGCCGATCACGATAATTTTCGTAAGCATTTTTTAAATGATCTTCGTAGCCAGCTTCCATAATAAGCTCAATCGCTTCACCGAGATTGCCTTTTTGCTGTACATCCAAGCTTTTTAATCGAACAAATAATTGCACAATGCGTTGCCAGCTAATATCAGCGCCGCCTTTTAGTTCAAGATTGCCCTTGAGCAACTCATCCAAGTCAGTAAAGCTTTTGATTCGGTTCCAGATTTTCTCTGCGCCCTTTTCGCCAATTCCAGCATAGAGCAACAAGATACGTTTCCAAGCTATTTCATCTTGAAAATTAGCTAAAACTTTCAAATAGGACACCACGTCTTTGACATGAGCTTGTTCAAAATAGCGCATACCGCCACGAACCACAAAAGGAATATTATATTTACTAAGTTCAAGTTGAATTTCAGCTGATTGATAAGTCGCACGATAAAGCACAGCCATGTTTTGATAATCCCGTCCCCCACGATATAACTCCATAATTCTTTTAACAACTAAATTTGCTTGCTGATGTTCATCTCGAGCCGGGATTAATGCGGGGAGAGATTCGCCTTCGCGCGCCGGCTTCAACTTTTTTTGAAACTGATCAACATTGTGTTTGATAATTTCATTCGCTAAATTCAAAATCTGTGGCGTACTACGATAATTTGTCTCAATACGAAAAACCTTGGCGTTAGAAAATAATTTTGGAAAATTTAGAATATTGCGCACATCTGCGGCGCGAAAAGAATAAATACTTTGAGAATCATCCCCGACGACTAAAACATTATTGTGAAAAGTCGAAAGATCTTGAATAATTTGCGCTTGGATATAGTTGGTGTCTTGATATTCATCAACCAGAATATATTGAAACTGTTCCGAGAATCTTTGCTTAACTTCAGGCACCATTTCGAGTAAACGCAACCAATTAACTAATAAATCATCAAAGTCCATGACATTGCTGGCTTTTTTCTTTTGTTCATAAAGACTAGAAACTTCAACAAATTTATCAGCAATAAAATCTGGATAACCATAAACCATTTCTGCGGTTTCTTTAACATCTTGATTCGTATTGCGGCTATAACTAATTGCGGATTGGACTATACTTGGCTTTGGAAAACTTTGCCCCTTAGTATTTAAACCAAGACTGTCCATAGCGTGTTTAATAAGTGAAACACTATCATCTTGATCTAAAATATTAAAATTTCTTTCGTAGCCAAGCTGGTTGGCATATTTTCGCAAAATCAAATTGCCGATGCGATGGAAAGTTCCGCCCCATAAATCTTCTGGTTTAACGCCCAGCAAATTTTTTACGCGCTCCATCATTTCATTGGCAGCACGATTGGTAAAGGTAACTAATAAAATATTTTCAGGCTTAATGCCTTTTTCTAATAAATAGGCCACGCGATAAACCAAAGTGCGAGTTTTACCGCTGCCAGCACCAGCCAAAACTAAACAGGGACCATCGCCCTCTGTGACAACCTGGTACTGTTCAGGATTCAATTCTTTTTTATAATCTATGAGCATAATAGGTCTATTTTAGCACATTTCAGATTGGATCGCATTTACGCTTGACAAAACATTGAATTATGGTAATCTTGCGGTATCCTAAGTGGAAGTGCGTCTGACTCACAACTTGGAGGACTCCATGGACATCAACCTCGAGCGCGACCAAGAAAAGTTGATCAAGCACTGCAACGTCGTCGGTACGGTCACCAAGCAGGAACAGCTCGGACCCAACCTCTGGGCCGTCACCCTGAACTTCGGACTGCTCGCAGACCTCTTCGGAAAGACTCCCTCCAGGCGGGTGTACTTCGACCAGCAGATCATGTTCAAGCTGGACAAGAAAGCCCCCACAACTGAAGGTTTCCAGATCATCATCCGCCACGCCTACTCATGCCGCAACCCAGAAAGGAAGTTCTTCATCCACATCGCCGCTGTCGCTATCCTCGAACGCAATGGGCGTCAGCAGTCCTTCAAGGCCGCCTGCTACAGCGGCCGCTAGAACCCAGCAACTGAATCGAGGCTACAAATGGCTACGCCAGATCCGTTCTGGGACAAACTGCTTGGTAGTGTTCTTCGGGTCGAAGCTGCCCCGATCGTCAAGTCCGAAGTACTCGCTCCCCTGGGAGAAGATGACTTCTGGAATCAGATGGTCAAGCCCGAAGTGCCACCAGGACATCGGCTGGCCGAAATGGATAATGCACAGCTGACTCGACTCCAAGAGACCTGTGCCCGTTGGTCGCTGCTGCGTCACGTTGCGGCCAGCATGGTTTCCTGACAATCCCGCCGCGAGCTCCTAGAGCTCGCGGCGTATTTTTTTATTCTTTTTCTTCTAATTTTACTAAATCGCCATATTCTACCTCAAATCCTTCTGCATTCATTGGATTTCTAGCTTCTTTTTCTGCAGGCGAAGCCCCATGAAAAAATGGTAACCTCGCAATTTGATGTTTTGGCCAATGCCACAAACTACGTTTCAATGCACTAACAACTGGATTCCCACGTTTATGTCTTATTCTTTGAGCAACATGCAACAAATGGTGCGCTAAGTCTTTGGTAAAATCCATTAAATTGCCTTGGTTTACTTGTACTTCAACATTATTCATAAATAACTTCACAGTAGAATCACTTAACGTCTGCGTCCGTGTGAATATTTCTTTTATACGATAATGTGGTAAATTCTTGGCAATTCTTCGAGTTATCTCGGTACTCCAAAATAAATTTCCTTTTTTAAATATTGGTTGATCGTCGACATTATTATCTAAAGAAACTTCAATTTCAACCCTTTCTGCTTCGTCTTCAGTCAAACCTCCTTTTTCTATCAACAACTTTTTGACCAATCTTTTATCGATATTCAATGTAAAGTTAGTTACTTCAAATGAAAGATAATCCACCACCTCCAATTGCTGCTTAGATTGAGATGATCCAATCTTTTCACGAACAGCAGTCAAAGAAATATCGGCCACACCTTTATATTTGGCTAATTCCACAACTAATTGACCGGCTTCGCCAGAAGTTACGTCTCGATCAATATCTGGGAGTGAAATTATTTGATTAGGTTGTTCTACTTTTGATAACATAATTTATCCTCTTATTGAGAACTCACACCCGCAATAATTCTGCCTGTGGAAACCTTCTTCAGAACTTATCTGACAAGACTTTTTATAACCTTCATTCTTGCGCCAAACAGTATCGATGAATTTCAGACCATAAAAATCCGCCAGTTCGTGACCAATACTATTAATCACTTCCGCGTTTTTGTGCGGGCTGATAGTCAATGTTGTGGCAAAAGCTTCGAAATTTTCTTCTTTAGACTTTTGTGCCACTTCAGCTAAACGTTTTTGAAAACATTTTTCGCAACGTTTTCCGCCCTCTGGTTCTTTTTCGTAACCGCGGACATTCTCTGACCATTCATCATGTTCATATTTACCAACGATAAGCGGAGTTTTAGTCTTAGCACAATATCGCTTCATCTCAGCAAGGCGCAAATTATATTCATCTTTTGGAAAAATATTGGGATTGTAAAAATAAACTGTGACTTCGTGTCCTTCATCTCTCAATTCTTTTACAACCTGAGCCCCGCACGGAGCGCAACAATCGTGTAACAAAACTTTCATAAATTACTTTTGATCAATCCACTTAAAAGAGGCTATAATTTCATCGACCTGACTACGTCTAACTCTATTGGCTTCACTCGCATCTTGACTTCCAGCCCAACCCAGAACAAGACCTTCAAATTCACCTAAATACGTTGGGACCGGTCCCTCTGAAGCTTGAATCTTTTTCCACTGCACCACGGAATGGATGCTAATATTAAATAATGATTCCAATTCTTTGTTTTTAATGAAACCATAGTCTATGGAATCGCTCTTGCCCAAATCGCCCCAGTCCAAAACTCTTTCTCCGCTGGCATAGCCTTCCCACTCTCCAGGAAACTTCAATTCAAAACCATACTTTTTATTCGTGTATGGAATAAACTTGCGAGTTAAAGGATCTTCTGCTTTTTGAATTTGTGGTTCTTCTGCCTTAACCTTCTCGTCATTTGTTGGCAAAACAGTATTCGGCACTTGAGTAAATAAAGTACAGCCGGAGAGAACAACCAACAGCAAAGCGATTACTAAATAACGCATACTTTTATAAATTATTAATCAAACAAACTTCCCCGCAAGCAATTAACCGCCGCATCATTTTTTGAACGATCGCACAGACCCAAATCGTCATAAGTATTTGTTAAATATGGACGACAAAACCCCGCCGTCGCCGAACCATTTTTATAAGCGCAACTTTTATTGCACTCTTCATTAAAAGTACAAGGCTTCAATGCATCTTTAGCTTTAATCTCGCAAGTATAGCCCGCCCCGTGCATAATTGACTCTCCCCTTTTTGCACATTTCTTACAATTCATTTCCTGACCCTTTTCATTATAACAAACAGAGTAACGAGTTCCATTAGAACCCCTTTCTGAAGCGGCTTTCTGAGTAAAGTAAAAAACCAAAGCAACTATCACAACAATAAATAAAATAATGACTAAACTTTTTCGTCGCATATTTTTATTAGTGCATGTATGATTCCTTATAAAGCCAAGAACTGAAAGTAGTCACAATCGTATATATGACAGCCCCTAAAACAGCCGCCCACCACACCTGGATATCAAAACCTTGAATATACTTGGCGACAAGAGCAAAGATGATTGCATTGATTACTAAGTTCGATAGACCCAGTGTTAAAATGTTAATGGGCCAAGTAATGAGCTTGAGTATCATGCCCAAAACCGAGTTAACCAAACCAATAGCAATAACCAAAACCATCGCTATGTATAAACTTTCAACCTCAATTCCTGGAATAAAATAACCGATAGCGAGTAACCCTATGGCATTAATAAGCCAACGCAGTATCATGTACATAAAAATATATTATGATTTATTTTTTCCCAACTTTTTTGGAGTCACCTTCAATAATTCGCTCCACCCAACCATGCTCATCTAACAAATCCATAAATTCACGCACTTGGCGGGAAACCTTTTTGCGATTTACCAAATAAACAATTTTCACAACCCAATAATAAACAATAACGCAGACCACAATAAGATACAATAACCACCAGAGCCAGTTGTTGTGCAAAGACCAGAATCGGATATCGAGACGAACATTGTCATAAACGACATTACCGTATTTATCTTCAATACGTATTTTTATAACGTGTTCTCCCTGTGACAAAAAAATTTTTAGTGTTTCTGTTTCGTATGTTTCCCGTTCGTCGATTGTCCATTGGTATTTCAAATCCGTTGGAGGCAAATTGGCAGCAACAGAAAAAGAATAATTTTGCCAGCTGGTTTGTTCATATTTGATATATGCCTCAACTAGGGGCAATGCTTGCTTTGTAGCTGCTTGAACTTTTTTTGCAGCCAAAGTCTGCGGCGCAAAAAGGACAAACGCTAAACAAAAAATTGTAAATATTTTATTCATTATCTAGCTTTCTTTTTTGTTTTTAGGTTCTTTCTTTATTCTCTTAGCAATTGTTCTTTCTTCCTCGACTATGGTTCGGTCGCAATGTTTAAAACTTGTTCCGAATAACACTACAGCCAAAGCAATTGCTAAAACAAATAACCACAACCAATAGTTATAAACAGACCAAAAATCGACTGTTACTTTTACATTATCATAAAAATAGCTATCCCAGGGGCCTTTAACTTTTAGGGTGGCATAATAATCACCAGTTTTCTTAAAGGTATGTTGCCCATTTACTGTCCCCTCGCTACCATCGCCATAAGTCCAGACAAATTGTAAATTTTTAGTATCCAAGTCAGGTAAATTGGTCGAAAAAGAAAAATCAAAAGTATTCCAATTTACTTGTTGAGCGTGAATATTTATTTGATTCAGCAAGGTTACCTGTGCTGATTGATAAAAGTCACTTACAATTTCTTTCTTGCCAATGTCAGGATCCTTAGTTTCCGTTGTTGCTGCTGGCTTTGTGACTGGCACAGTTTCTTTGACTGGAGCTTTTGTTTGAGCTGGCGCCTCCTTTTTCACTTCTTTTGGTGGCTCAACTTTTGGAGGTTCAACCTTGGGTGCCTCTTTTTTACTCTTTGTTGGATCAAGTGGAAAAGCATCTAACAAATCATTGACACCGTCACCATCTGTATCCCACTTCAATGGATCAGTACCGATACTATCTTCTGCAATATCCTTTAGGCCATCGCTATCATCATCATCGTCAACTTTATTTCCTATGCCATCACGATCAGTGTCAACATCAACATCATAAAGCGCTGCCAATAATTGGTTGTTCGATTCATTATTGTCGGCTGGATCAATGCCTTTTAATTCAAAATAAATCCGAAATGGATGATCAGGCACAATAAAATCAACAAAAACTTCATCTTCAAAACTTTGAGCTGGTATGGAAACAGGTTTTTCGCCAATTATCTGGACGTCACGATAAAAAATAACCGTACCCGAAGCATCCTCCGTCCCATAATTAGCGACAGCGACATAGATACGTTCCTTTGCACCACTGATAAAATTCTCATTATTGTCAGCAAAACGAACAGAAGTCGGTTTTAAACCAAGGTCAACTGTAGCCAATGAAGCTTGAAAAGGAAAAATAAACAAGCAAAGAAATGCAAAGACCACGATTTTTTTCATATTTATTTTTTATAAACAATCAAGCGTTTTTAAAGCTCTTTTAAATAAACTAATTACTTTTCTGGTTGAACCAGAATTTATCTCATATTTAACTTCGTGAACAACCATATTCCGCACTTTATGTGCCCACCAAACATGTTTCAAGTCCGCATGCTTATACGTTGCAAATTGCAAACGTTCAGCCGTTGTCTTCCCAGGGAAATTTAATATTGTTAATGCATGATCAAGCAATTTATCAGCTTCAATAATGGCCAATTTATAATTCATTTCATTCCCTTTTTTCAAAAGAAGGTCTTCAATCTGTTGCCATCGTTCCTTAAAAAACTTATGATCTATCTCCAAGCGATGTAAACGTCGTGATAGATAAAATGAAACCACAAACAAAGCGATCACTATTACAATGCCCACAATAACCGCCACATCAACTACTGAAAACTCCCATGTTAATTGCATGGTATTATAATTTCTTTTCTAATTGCTCGGCTATGTTAAATAAGGTCGACTCATCAAACTGTTTTCCGATTAGCTGCACCCCGACGGGTAACTTATTTACTAAACCTGCCGGCAAAGAAAGGGCGGGTAAGCCAGCCACGTTAACTGAAACTGTAAAAACATCTGCTAAATACATGGTTAACGGATCATTGAACTTTTCACCTAAAGAAAAAGCAGTTGTGGGTGAGGTTGGAGTTAAAAGTAAATCAACTTTTTTAAACACATCTTCAAAATCCTGCTGAATGAGGCGCCGAACCTGTTGCGCCTTTTTATAATAAGCATCGTAATAGCCAGAAGACAAAACATAAGTCCCAAGCATAATACGACGACGAACTTCATCACCCAAACCTTGCTGACGAGTTTTTAAGTACATTTCTAAAAGATTGGCCGATTCAGCACGATAACCATAACGGACGCCATCAAAGCGAGCCATGTTTGATGAAACTTCAGCTGGAACTAAAACATAATAAATCGCTAACGCATATTTTGTCCGAGGCAAAGAAACCTCAACGACTTCTGCGCCAAGTGCTTCTAACTTAGCCACGGCTTTTAAAACAAGCTCTTTTACTTCAGAATCCATGCCTTCGATAAAAAACTCTTTGGGTAAACCAATTCTTTTCCCCTTGATGTCTTTATCTATATCTTCAAAAACATTGATTTTTTGTTTTCTTGTTGTTGAATCAAACTTGTCGATCCCAGCCAAGGCTTCATAAACATAAGCTGAATCTTTGACTGTTTTACTGAGAACGCCAATTTGGTCAAAACTAGAAGCCATGGCAATTAAACCATGACGCGAGATTGATCCGTATGATGGTTTAAAACCCACGACACCACAGAAAGATGCCGGCAATCGAACTGAACCACCAGTATCAGACCCCAAAGCAAACAATGCTTCGTGACTAGCAACTGCTACAGTTGAACCACTAGATGTGCCCCCCGCGACACGAGTTAAATCGTGTGGATTTTTTGTTGATCCAAAGTATGACGTTTCCCCAGACGAGCCCATAGCAAACTCGTCCATATTTGTTTTGCCGACTATGATTGAGCCAGCGGCTTTCAACTTTTCGACGACAGTGGCATCATAAGTAGCGATATAACTTTCTAAAATTTTAGACCCAGCACTACATTTAATGTCCTCAACTAAAATATTATCTTTCAACGCTACCGGGATGCCTTCTAAAATATTTAACTCTTGATGTGAGTTTTTAATTTTATTATCAACTTTTTCAGCTTGAGCTAAAGCTTGATCTTCAGTGATGGTAATAAAAGCATTTAATTTTTCATCTTGCTTACGAATAGAATCAAAACAAGCTTCTGTCAGTTCGACTGCCGAGAATTCTTTGTTTTTTAAGCCCCGATGAGCTTCTTCTATTGTGAGTTTATTTAACTGCATTTATTTATGCTCAAAAACTTTTTTAACTTTAATTTGACGTTTTTCTAAATCCGGAACCTCGGCTAAAACTTTTTCCTGAGAAAAACATTGTTTAACAACATCTGGTCGCAGAACATCAATAGCGCCACTAACCTGAGACAATGGTTCAATGTTCTTGGTGTCAATCTCATTTAACTTATCGACATACTCCAAAATAGAAGAAAGTTGTTCAGCATACTTTTCTTTTTCTTCTTCTGAAATATCTAATTTAGCCAAATTAGCTAAATGCTCGATTTGCGCTTTGTCTAATTTCATAAATCAAGTAAATTATAGCAAAAAATAACACTTCTCACAATTTTATAGTAATTTCTTATTTACAAAAAATTTGCCTACCCAAATCTAAAGTGCTAACGTTTTATCAGACAATCTCGTTTGAGGCAGACTATGGCTTGTGCAATCTGTCAACACGCTGATCGAAGCTACGACGAGAGACCATTCCGACCGCCAAACGGCAGTGTACACGACCTGACTTACCGTTGCACCTGTGGCCAAAGATGGTGGCAGTACAACGATTACTACCACCTCTGGAGCAGGGTTGAAGATGACGCTACCTGGGACAACATCCGTGGCGGTTGCCACAAACCGGTCGCCATCGGCAACCCGAGTCGAAACTTGAATCCCTAGTCCGAACAAAGCTGGTTCTTTCACGAGGAACCGGCTTTTTAATTTAAAATAACTGAAAAAAACTCGGCATTGACAAAATAGATAAAATATCCTATTATGAAAGGTCCACTAAGCGCCCGGAGGTTTACCATGGACGCCAATCGCTGGATCGATCTGAAGTTGCACAAATCTCTCGAGTTCTTCTTCTTTGTCGGTAGCCTGGCCTGGACGGTGTATAGCTTTATCACCTTCATTCTGGTGTTCAAAGGCTCTTGCACCCTCCAGGAATACAGCGCGGTCAACACGTTCTATTGGCCGACCGTCCTGCTGTACGCCTCGGCGCGCAAACTCACGCGTGCTCTGGCTCCTGGCGAGATTCCGCACCGGAAGACCGAACTCATCATGGTCTTCTGGATGTTCGTGGGGCTCGTCGCTATGGGCATCACCCTCATGAATCGACGGGACATGATGCCTCTCATGCAGGAGTTAGGTGTTCTGTACCTGATCCTGCTCGGTATCTTGATCGGCGGCAAAGCCCTGGAAAAGATGGCCGAAGCCGTCTTCGGCAAACGCTGAACAGTCCCGGCGCACCTACCTGTAGGTGCGCCGGCTATTTTTTATAAAATACGAATTACTAATCTATACAAATCTACTAATACAGATACAACAGAGCTCATTAGTAGCTTAGTAGCTTATTCGCCTGCCTGCCGGCAGGCAGGTAATTCGTAGTAATAAAAAAATGACCTTACTCAGGTCAAAATCATAAAAAGGCTCAGGGGTTAACTGAACATTCGAGTTTTAGTTCGCCAAGCCTGTGTAGAGGCTAAAAGCGAAAAATCCGATAGCGCAAAATGTGATAAGGGCATTTACGACTGGCTTTTGAAGCCACCAATCTAGCCACCAGTAGAGAACCTCTCTGATTGCTTCCATATTTTTAGATTGGTTAACTGGGGATGTTTTGCTAAACGCAAAATAAACCTAGTTAGTTATTTATTATTTCAAGGGACATCTCTATTATGCCAGTTTGACGTCTTTTGTCAACCATGCAGTATAAAGTATTCTCTTTAACTGCATGGCAAGTCCCGCTAACTGCAGGATAAACAGAAAAAGTTACGCTAATTTTAAACAAATTTATTGAAGTAATTTTTTGAATTCTTGTTCTGAAATGACCTTAATTCCAAGGTTATCAGCCTCCGTCTTCTTATTCCCAGGGTTCTCGCCCAAGACCACATAATCTGTTTTTCGACTAACGGTTCCAGCCACTTTACCACCTAATTTCTTGATTATTTCCTTAGCTTCGTCTCGTGATAAGGTCTCCAAAGTACCGGTTAAGACAAAAATTTTGCCTGTGACTCCAGCTTGATTCTTTCTTTTTGGCACGGGTAAGAGGACCACACCTAAATCAGCCAGTCTTTCAATTCTCTTGATGTTATTTTTATTGACAAAATATTCAAAAATGCTTGAAGCAACCTTATCCCCAACTCCTTCAGTTTCATTTAATTCCACCACACTTAGCGATGTTACTTTATGCAAAAATTCATTAATGCTTTTTGAATTAACCTCTTGCGCCAGAACAGTGGCGTTTTCTTCTCCTACATACCGAATCCCAAGCGCATAAATAAACTTGCTAACAGAAACTTGTTTGCTTTTAGCGATTGACTCAATTAACTTTTCAGAAGATCTCTTGGCAAAACGATCGAGAGTTGAAAGATCACCAACTTTAAGTTCAAAAATATCTGCAAAATCTTTGATTAAGCCCTCATTTAATAAAAGTTCAATATTTTTATCGCCGAGACCCTCTATATTAAAACCTTTCTTGGATGCAAAATGAATCAGCTGCTCTCGTTCTTGTGCATAACAACTTTTATTGGAACATTTTATAGCGACCTCTCCTTCTTTTTTAACAACAGCACTGCCACAAATCGGACATTTTGTCGGTTGAGCAACTTTTTTTTCTTTACTTGAACGTAATTTTAAAAGCACCTCAACCACTTCGGGAATAATATCTCCGGCCTTTTGAAGAATAACTGTGTCTCCAATACGAACATCTTTACGAGTCAACTCTTCGAAGTTATGTAAGGTTGCGCGACTGACTGTTGAACCAGCAACCAACACCGGGCGTAAATGCGCCACTGGAGTTAATGCTCCAGTACGACCGACTTGCCACACAATATCTTCAACGATGGTTGTTGCTTGTTCTGCTGGAAATTTGTAAGCGCAAGCCCAACGAACATATTTAGCCGCTCGGCCTAAACGTTCCTGCCATTGCAAATTATTTACTTTGATTGCGACGCCATCAATATCATAAGCCAGCTTGTCTCGTTTGCTTGTCCAAGACTGACAAAATTTAATAGCGGCTTCAATCCCCTCGGCTAATTCATAATGATCATTAACCTTAAAACCCAAAGCACTCATTTCTTTTAAAACATCCATCTGCTTTTTTAATCCCTTACCACCATAAATTGCCCAACAATAAATATCCAATTCTCGTTCCGAAGCAATGGCTGGATCTAATTGACGGACAGAACCAGCGGCAGCATTACGTGTATTGGCAAAAGGGCTTTTTCCCTCATGTATAAATTTTTTATTAATCTTTTCTAAACTCTTTTTCGGCATAAAAACTTCACCGCCCAGCTCGACGTCAATATTCTCTGTCAGACGTAATGGCAGACTTTTGATCGTTCTAACAGTATGAGTGACGTCTTCGCCATAAATTCCGTCGCCTCGAGTAACTGCTTTTTCGAATAAACCATTTTTATAATGGAAGGACATATTCAAACCATCGATTTTGAGTTCACAAGTATATTCGATCTGCTCTGCAGTCGGTAAATCTAAAAATCTTTTAACGCGCGCGTCAAATTCGCGGACTTCATCGAAACTAAAAACATCATCAAGTGAATATTTGGGAATTGAATGTTTAATCTTGCTGAATTTGTTCATGGCTCGGCCACCAATGCGTTGCGTTGGCGAGTCTGGTGCAATAATATCTGGGAATTGTTTTTCAATAGCTTCTATTTCATCCTTTAAACTATCGCGAGCCGCATCAGAAATTATTGGTTTATCTAAAACATAGTACGCATGATCAACTTCTTGCATTTGTTTTAATAATTTTTGATAGCGTTTTTGCGTTTCTGCTTTATTCATATGAGTTAGGTAACTATTAATATCCCTCCAGCGATAATTATAACTATGGCCACTAGTTTTTGCACTAAAACTTTCCGCGACATTGGTTCGTGAAATATTTTTGGTGTAAATTTACTGAGAAATAAAACCATGACAAAAACCAAGAGCGGTTTTGTGGCCAGAACTGCTGAAGCCAACGACACACTGCCAACAATTAAAGCTTTGGCGAAACAAACCAGCGCAATTGATGAAAGTATCGCCGAAACAAATAAATGTTTAACGCCAATCCATCCGCGAGAACGAAGTTTGGGGTGTGGCAATAAACTCAAAACAACTGGAACCATAAGTCCGCCAATACCGGTCCAAAAAATTGTAGTCCAAAAATCATGTCCTTGAACAGCGGAATATTTAAACAACAAATTTCGGGTTACAAATAACATGACTGAAAAAATGATAAAGAAAAAAAGATGTTTGCTTTTATAATTTTTCGGTTCTTTCTTGTACGAGATAATAATCACACCAATTATGGCTAAAAACATCCCAAAGTAATTAATAAACGCGTATCTTTCTTGAAACAAGAAAAAAGCTGCGAGTGATGCAAAAATCGGTTCCAACCCAATCGCTGGCACGAAACGAGAGACTTCTTCTCGATGCATCACATAATAATAAAACCACAAAGCAGCAGAATAAACTAGGCCCGCAACCAAAGCAATATATGAAACGGGTTTGCTTATTACACTCCAGTCAAAAACTAAAGCCAAAACAATAAAAAAAACTGACATCACTAAACCAAAAATGCGCGTGACGCTAATTTCATCTCGCAATTCTGCACTCACGATGTGTTTATCTATAATATTGACTATAGACCACAGCACCATGGCTATCAAAGTAAGAAACAACCAATTCATATTAAGACAATAAACTTAAATACCAACTCAAAATTTTCTGTCCCCAAAACATAGCAATAAATGTCCCCAGAGTTAGAAAAACTCCAAAAGGAACTTGCGATTTCAATTGTTTTTTCTTCCTTAGTAAAAGAATAATACTAACAATAGCACCAAGAATATAAGCAAAAAATAAGGCGACCATTAAATTCTTTGGTCCAAGCAACAAACCCATCAATAATCCTAAATAAATATCTCCCTGCCCGACCCAAGAGCCGCGAGAAAGCGCATGTTGTAACCAGAAAAACAAAGCTCCGGCGATTCCTGCCAAGCCAAAATCCCATAGACTTGTTTGCCAGCTAACCGACATAACCGAAAGGACAAAATTGCTAATAACTGCAACGATGACTAAAAACCAAGTCACTGCATCAAAAAGCAAAAAGTGTTTCAAGTCAGTCATGAAAACAACTATCAATCCCGCAACAATAATCAAATTGCGCCAAAACATAATATCACCAAAATCCATGTTTATTTGATGATAATAAGCGACAAACACAAACAAAACTCCGGTGACAAATTCAATTATCGGATATTGCCACGAAATATTTTTTTGACAATAACGGCATTTCCCTTTCAAGAATAAAAAACTAAGTAAAGGAATCAAATCCTTAGCTTTGAGAACATGATTACATTTAGGACAAATAGAACCGCCGCGTACAAATTGTTCTTGGCGCGGCAAACGGTAAATTAGGACATTTAAAAAACTACCAATAACACTGCCCAAAATAAACCAGAGGATATAAAGCATAATTAAATTTTGCTTATCATTTCTACTAAACGGTTAGCATAGCCCCATTCATTATCATACCAAGCGAGAACTTTAACTAAATTACCACCAATAACTCGAGTGAATTGAAGGTCGACAATCGCCGAAGCTGTTGTTCCAAGAATGTCAGAAGAAACAAGTTCGTCTTCACTGACCTCAATAATTCCTTTGAATCGTGGCGACTTGGCAGCCTTAATAAAAGCCTTATTTACTTCTTCAACCGTTGTCTTTTTCTCGGTGATTAAGACAATATCTGAAATTGATCCGCAAAGAATTGGTACGCGCAAAGAAATTCCATCGAATTTGTCTTTTAATTGCGGCAATGTTAAAGCAGTGGCAATAGCAGCTCCCGTTGTTGAGGGAATAATGTTTCCGCTGACAGCACGACCTTCGCGCCAATCCTTAGCACTCGTCAAATCAACTGTACGTTGACTAGCTGTGGTCGCATGAACTGTAGTTAACAACGATTTTTCTACACCAAAATTTTCATCAAGAACCGCCATAAGTGGCGCCACACAATTAGTGGTGCAGGAAGCATTCGCAACAATCTTTTGATTCTTGGCTTTGCTGTCGTTGACGCCACGAACAACCGTCACGACGCCTTCACTCTTACTCATAGCCGAAATAATCACCTTTTTGGCGCCAGCTTTTAAATGTTTTTCAGCATCTTCTTTTTTGGTAAAAACTCCAGTACATTCTAGAACAACATCAACCTTAATTTTTTTCCAAGGAAGTTTTGCTGGATCCATTTCTTTAGAAACGGGGATCTTTGTTATGCCAACGACTAAATTATCACCGACGATTTTAACTTGTTTTTCGTAACGGCCTTGAACTGAGTCAAACTTCAATAAATAAGCCAGGTTATTAATATCACCAAGATCGTTTATGGCGACAAGACGTAATTTTTTGTTCTGGAGAATGAGTTTTAAGGCTGAACGGCCAATACGGCCAAAGCCATTAATAGCGACATTGAGCATAAATTTGTGAAATTAAGATATTTTTATACTTAAATTATAGCAAATCTAAAGATTTTTGCCTAACAAAAACCGTCCCGCGGAACGGGACGGTAACGTCTCTTAATCTATTTTGTAAATTCTAAAGTTTCCCAGATTTGATCCATAATCTCTCGACCAGCCTCTGTGGCTAAATGAATATAATAGTATTTTCCATTAATATTAGCCGCCCAAACAGATTCACTTGTTATTGGCAACTCATATATCGTGGTTCCATCTGAAGACTTGGTAGAATAGGTGTCCCAATTATCATCTACACTCTTAGACACATATTGATCGTCAAAAACAATTTCTTTGTCAGATACTTCGATATAAATATCACCTTTTTCTCCTTGATTTATATCGTGGACTTTACCATCTGCAAAGATTCTAATAGCTTTAACTTTTGCAGGTACAGCCATGTTCGTTTGAGCATATGGATCATCAGCAAAAGTCCATTCTTTGGGGAAGAAAACTTTGACACCATATTTCTCAAAGGATCGCCAATCTGCTGTCGATATTTTTTCAGTTACAACTTGATTTGGACCATAAGCACTAGATACAACAGGAGTAGCGATCGTTTCAACATTATTTTCAACTTTGCTAGTCAAATACTGATGCGTGTCTACAATATATTGTCGCATAGACTGACTCATCAATCTAACCTCCATATAAAGAGCTACGAACAAACAACCAAAGGTAAAAAAAACGACCACAATTAAAACCGTGATCATAATAGAAAGCCCTTTAAAGTAATGCAATTCCGATTGAATATGTGCATCATCTTTTTTGACAAGAGTTTCTAATTCTTGAATGGGTGTTTCTTTTTTCTTTTTTGTTTTTGCGACTGCCATACTTTTTCTTTTTTGTTTTCTTGTTTTCTTGCTTTTTTGATTATAGTTTACTTATTTGTTTTTATTATAACACAAAACTTCTATTTCATGAAAATAATACTCTGAATAAAGTAATCCACTTCGTCCACAACATCATCAGGTAAATTAACTTTTATAAAAAAATCGTTTTCCGGATAAATCGCCACTAAGCGATTGGTAATTACTTTATCGACTGTTTTTACGTAACGATAAAGAACAAATCTTTGTTTTAAAATATTTTCGCGTACCTGGCAGCTGCGAATTTCCCCTAAATTATATGTTTTTAAGATCTCAAAAAGAGAATTCTGACACTCACCAAGCTTATTTTTGTTTGCTTCAGCGCCAAGATCGCTACTAGCAAACTTAGCATTAACAGCAACTTGCTGTAGCGCTTCGTCATAAGGTAACACGACAAAATCAAGATAGTCAGTATTTAATAAATTACTAAACTTACCTTCTAAAATTGTTGCTTTTTTATCTAATGACTCCACGCTTCTGAAATTTGCAGCTACTGTTCCCCAGCTAACTGGGCTCTTGAGTTGAAAACCAAAATCATTGTCTTGATATGGTTGCCAATTCTTGGTGGCTTCAGTAAATTTTATTGATTGCTGAACAAGTTTCTCGTCGGAAAGACTAATTTTGTCCATTTTAACATTTTGGGTTTTGACCTGATTGTAAAGATTGAAAACATTATTCTCAACGTTCTTCAAATCTTGATAAATATAGACAATAACAATAAAAAAAACAATGACGAGAATACTCAAAACCAAGATAAAGGTTCCTTTCAGAATTGTTTTGGTACTACGACGCATATTTTTTTTGTAAATCAGCCAAACTTCTTTTTAGAACAAATTCCACAGCTTGAACCAATTTTGTTTTTGCTTCAACAAACTGCGGTGCTAAATCGTGCTTAATTTCTTTTAACCTTTGGATCAAAGCAACTGAATCTGAAAAATCTAGCTTTTCCTTAGCTAAAACTAACTTGGTTTGCTGAGCCTCTGCTAGAAGTAATGCTTGAAAATCTTTCTTAAGATTCGCTAAAACCGCGGGGTCAGTACCCAAAATGTCTTGACTCGTCTCCAAACGTGCAAAAGAAAGAGAAAACCAGGTTGTACGCAATTTATTTTTCGCTTTTTGTTCTAATTCTGCTGAAGCATAATCTGCTGGCATCAAAAAAGAATCTGGCATGATTGAATACTCGTTTAGAAGTTCATTTATTTGATCAGCCAATTGTTCAATTTCTTCGCGACTAACTTCAATAGATGCGCTTCTTTTTTCTTCTAAAGGAGCCGTATTTGATCCAACTTGAGATTGTTGTTCTATCCGATTATCCTGTCCCATATATTTACAAACCAATCTTTATAACCCCAAATGTCACTCCCAGTAACAACAACCACCAAGAGCATCAAAAGAGAAAAACCAACTGTATGAATAACTTGTTCAACTTTTTGGTTAATGGCACGTCCACGAAGCTTTTCTATGATTAGGAAGAGTACTCGACCACCATCTAAAGCAGGTATGGGTAAAAAATTGATAATTGCTAAATTTAATGAAAGCATAGCAGTGAATTGAAGGATGTATACAAAACCCATACGAGCAATACGCCCAGTCATAACAGCAATACCAACTGGTCCAGCAACATCCACGCCCAAGGGTTGATGAATGACAGCATTCTTAATAACCATAGCCAAGCCAACAATAATTTGGATAAACATCAAATAGGTTCCCTTTAAACCCAACCAAACAGCTTCGTACCAAGGATAGGAAACAATGCCTGTCTTTGAAAGTGCAACTCCAATACCGGTAAGTCCTGTTTCTTTGAGGATCGTCGGTTTCAACGTGAATTCCTTTTTTACTCCCAATCGTTCATATTGGACTGTTATATCCTGCCCCGCCTTGCCTGCAATATATGTTTGGACATCTTTGACTTGCATTAATTGCTGATTATCAATTGCAATAAGAACATCACCCATCATAAAGCCAGCGTCAGCTGCTGGTGTTTTATCTAAAATAGACACAATTTGTATTTTTACATCACGGGCTGCGACGGCTGGACCATTTTCATCAATTGCTTGCGGCGCACCAAAACCATAGGCAAACATTAATAGAACTGCACATAAAACAACATTCATCGTTACCCCAGCGCTGAGGATAAGCGCACGCTTCCAAATTTTTTGATATGCAAAACTATCGGTTTCTTCTTTGCCTTCTCCATTTTCTCCTTTGATTTGTACAAAACCACCGAGCGGAATCCAATTCAATGAATAAATAGTATCCTGCTTCATGTCGAGTTCGTCTTCTTTTAGTTCTGGTTCTGTAGATCCCCAAAAAAAGCGCCACTTAGTATATGTTACGTATTCATCAATCTCGATTATTTTTTCTGTGATGGTTTCTTTGATTATTTCTGTATTGTCGCCAATTTGCAAATCATCTATTTTAACTGTTACTTTGTCTGATTCACCAATTTTTCTAAGTTTCTTTCCAGTTAACTTTTGAATACCACAAATGCGTGGTGGAAAACCAAAACCAAATTCATTGCATTTGACTCCCAATTTACGAGCAGTAAAAAAATGTCCACATTCGTGCACAAAAACCATTAAACCAAGTATGAGAAGAAAGATAACAAGAGTTAATAACATAAAATCTAAATTTCTATTTTGTTAATTTTAATTTTTTCTTTTAAAAATTGTTCTGCCAGAGTCTGGAAATTTTCTGACAAATCAGTGACAAAATATTCGACTTTCGATTCACTCTCAGAGCTTGAATATTCCGGATGTCGAACCAGATACGCCTTCAAAGAATCTGCGACAATCTCACCTGGATTCGGCACAAAACATTTAGCCGACATTTTGAGGCGAAACTTATCAATCAGCAGAGGATAATGTGTACAACCAAGGATCAAAGTGTCGATTGCCTTTTCTTTGAGTGCTTGCAAATATTTATCTAAAATTGAATCCATTTCGGCTGAATCTGCCCAGCCCTCCTCAATTAGGGGAACTAATAACGGAGTCTCTTGTTGGAACACTTCAATTTTAAAGGCTTGCCCCGCATTTAAAGGGGACACTTTATAGTGCGGGGACTCTTTTTGGTTATTTAATTCTACCACATAAGCACCTGAATTAACAGTACCTCGAGTACCAATAACCCCAATACGACCAGAACTTTTTTGCGCCATAAATTCAGCGACTGGACGTATCACACCTAGAATATTCAGATTATTCTCGACTGTGGATATTGTTGGCAAATATTCTTGTTGCAAACGACGTAATGCTTTGGCCGTGGCAGTATTACAGGCAAGGATAATCAGTCGACAACCTCGCTTGAATAAAAAATCACAAGCTTTCCGCGTCAAATCGTAAACAGCTTCGTCCGAACGATTGCCATAAGGCACATGCAAAGTGTCGCCCAGATAAATATAACTTTCATCAGGAAGTTGTTTCTTGATTTCTTTTAGGACAGTTAATCCGCCGAGACCTGAATCAAAGATGCCGATCATAGTTACTTGATTACATTTTTAGCCATTGCCAAAGTTGGCAATGGCGTTACAAAGTTTTCTTTTTTACCATATCATAATTTTCGCCTTTTTATTTTGATGGAAGATATTTACTTTTAGAGATAATTGATCGCTTTAAACGTTTTTCTAATTGTTTTCTGGCCCCTCCGGCAATATCTCCGCCAGCTTTGGCGTCAGCCTTCAATTTGGGAATTCCTTGCGAATCCTCGGTGCGATGGATCTCGGTGGTGGAACGCTCTCCAAGCATAGTAAAAATTAATTCAAAATCATCCATGTGGTCACGTAAATTCTCTCGTTTCAGTCCTTTTAACTTTTTATATTCATTGGGAGTGACGCCAAAAGAAGCCTTAGAAATTTCTGCGGTTAAAATTTCGTAATCCTTTTTCTCTTGCGCACCTCTTTTATCCCATTCACCCGTTAGTTCTTCGCGAATAGCAATACCACGCATTCGTTTTTCGATCCAAGACTCTGGATAACCTTTTAATTTATACAATACTCGTGTTCTTTTTGTTGCTAATTCTGGGTTTTCTATTTCTTGGATGCGTTCATAGCCTGTCTTCGCCAACCAACGTTTTAATGGCTCGACATTGGGAGATGGTATTGATTGAATAATTCGAAATAAAGTTTCAGTATCAGCACAGTCAGTCATATAATACTTGCCATCAATAGCCATTAATTCCAGTTGTCCGATTTTTTCGGACAACTCAAGATACCCTTCATTCGTCAATTTCTTCTTTAAGTCACTCCAATATTTTCTAGCCCTCTTGGTCCTAGTCAAAACCTCAATTACATCCACGATAGAAAACCACCATTCATCACGAAAAAAGATTTTTCGTATTTCCTTTCCCTTAAATAAAACGACTTTGACCATTTCCGTACTACTGTTTTGTTTGTTTTTCATATACATCCATTGTACTGAATAAAAAGAAAGACTGTCTAATCTAGGTAACAACTTAACTCAAAGCCTCCACATTCACATTATTGGCTGAATCCCAATCAACCTCTGGATAACGATGCAAGAGCTCATCCAAATATTTTCTGAGGGTTTGATATTGCTCCTGCGTTTTGGCTTCGTATTTTATTGTTAGATATGGACCATTTTGAGAATAACGAATGACGAACATGCTATCGGGCATATCGAGACGAACCCCATCGCCGGCACGTTCGTCGGATATGACTTCTGCTTGCGGAAAATCCACACGCAAAACTTCGCTAATCACGTCCATCAGTGCAACCTTTTTATCATCCGCACAAAAAACTTTTATCTCTGGACTAGAAATATATTGCGGTAATTTTTGCAAAGCTTCATTTAGGGTTTGATTCGAATCTGAAAGATATTTGAGAAGACGCAACGCTGCATACAAACCATCATCATGATTATAAAAATCTTTTGAGAAAAAGAAATGTCCGGAGAGTTCACCAATAAAAGCAGCACCAACTTCCTGATTTTTCTTTTTAAGAAATGAATGACCTGTACGCCACATAAAGGGCACGCCACCATTTAACAAAATTGTTTCTGGAACAACTTTTGAACAAAGAGTATTAAACATTATTTTGGAACCTGGATGTTCTTTCAACACCGAAACCGCAAACAACGCCACCAAAACATCATTCCAAATAATCGTGCCTTTGTTATCGACAATACCAATGCGATCGCCATCAGCATCATAAGAAAAGCCGACATCAGCCCCCACCTTCAAAACCTCTTCTCGCAAGCGGTTGGCCACAATACTTTCGGTTGGATCAGGCGTACCAAGAGGAAAAGTTGGATCAATCTTACAATTACTTTCGATTACTTCGCAACCAGCTTGACGGAAAAAAGCTGGTGCGATTACACCGGCAGTGGAGCAACTTGGATCGATAACAACCTTAAATTTTTTATTCAATGGCAACCGAGCCACAATATCTGAATAATACGCGGCTAAAATGTCCTGCGTCTCAATCTTTCCAGGTTCGGAAGATAAATCATAATCTTCAGCTTCAACCATTTCGCGAAGTTTTTGAATTCCCTCACTAACCAAAGTCTCTGAATAATTAATGGCAAACTTAAAACCATTATACTGAGCCGGGTTATGAGAGGCTGTGACAAAAGCACCACCCGGAACCTTCAAATAATATTGGGCCCAATAGAAAACACCAACCAAACATAGTCCCATATCAATCACATCAACGCCGACCTGATTATATCCACGTGCTAAAGCTTCAGAATACTCTTGACTAGTAGCACGTGAATCGCGTCCGATTAATGCTTTTGCAATTCCAGCTCGTTTCATCATGGTCCCATGGGCGCGACCCAAATGCTCTACAATTTCCGGAGTTAAATCTTCATTCACAATTCCGCGCAGATCATAACCACGGAACATAAATTTGTTTACTTGAGGCATAAAATTTACTATTTAATTGTTCAAAATGTTGTAGATGTTCAAATTGTTGATTGTATAGAAATGAATGAAAGTAAAAGAAATGAGTGCTTAAAGTTTATACTACCAGTAAAATTGCGCAACTTCTTTGACGTTAGAGCAGATATATTATACAATAATTAGAGAAAATTAACGAAAATTTCGTCAAAAAACGAAATGTTTTTCGCTATTTAGCTTATATATGGCTACACAAGATCCAAATCAAGATCAAGACGCAGAGGAACCAGAAAAACAAGAAGACCCAAAGCTTGAAAACATGGACAAACTTACTGATGATGTTGAAAAGAGTCTCGGTTCTGATATAAAAAGAATTCTTCAAGACAAAAAACAAAAAGCACAACAAGGACAAAGGCTTAAAAGTGCTAATATTGATTTTGAGGTTGATACTGTAACCCCAACATCTAAAGCTAATCCTAAAACTGGTGAAGATAAAGAAGACCATAAGGATGCAACAAAAGAATCAGATTCAGGCCCCCAACCTCAAGCCGACAAATCTGCACCACAAGCAACAGAAAGTAAAAAAACCGAACCAACTGAAGACGATGAAAACATCCCTACTATCGATAGCGACGCACCACCTATATACGACCATCCTCAGGGCGGGACTGGAAAGCAAGAAACACCGTCTGTTGATGAACCACAAGATAGTGAAGGAGATTTCCCCACCGTCGATAGTGACGCTCCTCCAATATACGACTTTCCTCAAGACGGAAACGTAGAAGGTGGCGACGGAGAAGTTGTTGAAGGAGAAGAAGATGCCGGGGACAATCCACTAGACGCGACCAAACAAGGTCGCGGAGCCACTGCTACTGGAGAAAATCCACCAGGTGGTGACGCTGGAGATATGGGCGATAAATCAGTTATAGATGCCCATAATGAGGATAAGTTAGCCGAAAAACCAGATCTGCGTGATGAAGAAACCAAACAACTAGAAAAAGCGCATCTCAATGAATTAAAGCCAGGAAATAAGCCGGATGATAATAAGTATAAATCACCTGGAGTTCTGAACCCTAGCGATTTAGCTAATGACATGTCCGGCGGCGGAAACACCCCCAAACCCAATGCAATGGGAGGTGGTAAACCAGGTCAGGGCAAGGATTTCCAACCAGGGGGAGGACAAGTTCCACCACCAGAAGGAGAACCAGGAAAACCAACTGCACCGGAAGCTGAAGGCGACGGTAGTGCCGAAAAAAAACCTGGTGGCATGGCCCAAGGAGCCATGGACAAAGGACGTCAAGCCGCTGATGCTGTAAAAGCAGAAGTTGCTGCAGTTAAAAAGGCAGCCCAAAACGTCAAAGATAAACTTGGCGCTCCTGGACGAAAGTTAGCCGAAGCAAAAGAAGCTATCAGCGACTTCATGGATGACATGAACCCCATTAAAAAGCTTAAAAAACTTTTTAAAAGTGTTTCTGTACCCCAATTAGTAGGTGGTTTAGTAAGAGTCTATTTAACTGCTCAAGGCATGGGCACTTTTGTGAGTATGTTAGACAAAATGCTTAAGGAAGAAAACACCAATAAACTATATACTTGTTGTCTTTGCTCAAGTTGTTGCTGTGCCTGCCTTTTTCCCTTTCTCCCTTTAATTATTGCCATTCTTGCCATTGCAGCTGCAGCATAATAACCGACATTGAATTCAAAAAATTAAATATTAAAAATAAATATGCTTAATCTCCAAAATGTTAATTGGAAAAAACTCGCACTTGTAGTAATTTTTATTGTCATTGTGCTTGTCGTTGGTTATTTAATGTATACACTCTTTTTTAAAGGACCCACACCAATTACAGAAGAAAAAGGAAAGGCGGGAGAAATTGGACAATTACCCGGCGCTGAAAAAGGTCTTCAACCTGGCGTTGTGACTCCAGGGGAAGAAGGTGGAGCCAAATTACCTACAGAAAAAATTACTAAAATTGAAGCTGTAAAAACATCTGCCCCAGATGCAACCGCCCAAGGTGGCATTACAAAAGTTTATGATCTTGATTATGAAAAAAACTCTTCTTTCACGCTTGACGCGACTGGTAACAATATTGTGAGCTATCAAAAAGAAACTGGTCTTTTTTATAAAATAAATCCTGATGGTACTAGAGAAAAATTATCTGAGCGTGTTTATAAAGATGTTGAAGAGGTTGCCTGGGCACCAGGCGCGGATAAAGCAATTTTAGAATTTCCAGACGGCAGCAACATTCTTTTTGATATTAAAAGTGACAAACAAATTTCCTTGCCCAAAGATTGGACTGAATTTGATTTTAATGGAACTGGAGATAAAATTGGCTTTAAGGATATGAATCCCAACCCCGATTTACAATGGGTCGCTATGGCTAACCCGGATGGTTCGGGGCAAAAATATTTGGAACCACTCGGCACCAAGGCCAAACAATTTGAAGTGGATTGGTCACCGGCCGGAGATAAAGTAGCTCAGTACAATCCGGGTGGTTCTGCCGCCACCAGTCGACTTTTATTTGTAGGTTTAAATGGCGAAAATTTCCGCGACATTGATATGCGCGGCTATGGCGTAGAAACAAAATGGACCCCTGACGGTACACGCGTTTTGTACAGCGCCCATGCTATTAGCACTGATCACAAACCTCTCTTACACATTGTTAACGCTTCGGGTGACACTATTGGCTACGATCACCAAGATATCAACTTAAACACTTGGCCAGAGAAATGCACCTTTGCGGACACTGATACTGTTTATTGCGCTGTGCCAAAAGAACTTCCTTACGGCGCCGATTTCGCCCCAGAAGTTGCTGATACCATACCCGACTATATTTATAAAATTAATTTAAAAACCGGATCCAAAAGTTTTGTAGCTGAACCAGAACTTGATTATACAATTGATTTCATGCAAATTTCTGAAGATGGAACAAACCTATTCTTCACTGACAAATTATCTGGCAACATTCACACCATTAAATTAAAATAAAATATTCATGGCTTCAAAAAACAAAATATTTTTATTATTAACTCTGTTTTTATTTTTCCCGCCAGCCAGCTTTGCAGCAGTTATCCCCTTCGGACAACCCTGCGCCACTGGTGATTACTGCACCAATGGTTTTTGCGAACAAAGTACCCTCTCGATACCTCAAAATAAATTTTGTGTTTGTGCCAGCGATAGCCAATGCGAGACTCAATTTACCAAAAGTTCTCCGCAAGAAACTTGGACCTGCAAACCTGGAGAAGATAAAACTAAAAACTTACACTACTGCGTTAGTACGACTCGAGGCACGCAAGAGCCAATCCCAGCTGGTGCCGCTCCGACTGCCACACCCCCAGAAGCTACTGGCACAACCGAAAAAAAAGAAAAACTGACACCACCAGTGGTTTCTGTTCCTATACCAGGTCTAGCCGCTTTTTCAGAGATTGAATATACACAAGGAGAAAAGGTTGATGTCCCTTATATTGCTCAATACATCGTGGCTATTTATAAATATGGTTTAGTTATTGGTGCACTATTGGCTGTTGTGATGATAATGATAGGCGGAATTATTTACTTGACAGCCGCAGGAGCACAAGGACTTATTGGAACTGGCAAAACTCTCATCTATGGGGCAATAAGTGGACTTGTACTTTTACTTGGATCTTACCTCTTACTCATGACCATAAATCCCAACCTTGTTAATCCACAGGCAATTTCACTGGACACAATAAAAGGATTAAACATTGAACCAGGAAATGAGACTTCAGAAATAGTTTATGAATCAATACAAAAATTGCCACCAAGTCAGCAATCACAAGGTATGAATTGTTATTTTAGCGAATTTGGACAAGATAAAGCAGCCGTAAGCTCACAAATAACCCAGGTCACTATCCTTGGTCACAAATATAGTGTGCACAAAAAAATGGCTCCCGCTATGCAGGCAGCAGCACAAGAAATAACTGCGTTGAATTCTCCGTATCTTGTAAAAAATGATGGGGGGTCAGGTGCGTTTAACTGGCGTCAAAATGTTAATAATCCAACTCAACTAAGCTTACATTCATTTGGTATTGCTTTTGATATAAACCCTTCAAAAAACCCAAATTACAAACGCCCTGAAGCATGCAAGCCCAATCAACCCTGCCCAGCATGTAATAGCGATATTCCAAAAGAAATAATCGATATCCTGAAAAAGAATGGTTTCCGTTGGGGTGGAGACTACAAATCCGTTTGCGATGCCATGCATTTTGAATGGTTAGGACCATGTGCAAAATAATTTAATAGTACTAAAATGATTTCAAAAGTAAAAACAAATTCACTTCTTCTTACAATACTTTTCTGTTTCTTATTTTTCCCTCTCGTTACTTTTGCGGCAGTTATACCTTTTGGCCAACCCTGCGCAACAGGTGACTACTGCACCAACGGTGTTTGTGAACAAAGCACCCTCACTGTACCTCAAAATAAATTTTGTGTTTGTGCAAGTGATAGTCAATGCGAAACTCAATTTACCAAGAGTACTACGCAAGAAACCTGGACCTGCAAACCTGGAGAAGATAAAACGAAAGGCTTACATTATTGTCTCAGCACTACTAGAGGAACAAAAGATCCTATACCAGCTACTTCCGCTCCAGCGCCAGAAACAGCACCAGCAGCTGCAGGCTCTTCTGAAGAAAAAATAAAACTGACAGCACCACTCATATCAATACCTATACCTGGACTGCCTAGTTTTGCTGAGCTAGAAGTCTCGCCAGGAGAAACAGTTAATGTGCCGTACATAGCAGAATATGTTATTGCGATTTACAAATATGGTTTAACCTTAGCTTCTATTTTAGCGGTCGTGATGATTATGATCGGTGGCGCCATGTATATCATCTCGAGTGCAGATCCTGGCAAAGTAGCGCTAGCCAAACAATTGATCTTTGGCTCCATCACTGGTATAACTGTCTTACTCTGTTCATATTTAATGCTTAAAGTTATCAACCCCAACTTAGTAAATCTTGCGCCGATCTCTGTTGAAACAGTAAAAAAAGATATCCAATATCTTGGCCCAGAGGCATATGAAGCCATTACTGGAACCACACTGCTTCCCACCGGGGAATATCAAATAATGGCCGTGGCAGCTGGTCGTGTAGTTGGTTTTACTGACGATTGCATAATGGTTAGTCTCTTAAAACAAGAATCCGGTGGTAGACCAGACGCTATTGGTCATGACGAAAATGTCCACTGGAATATTCCGTCTCGTCGAGCTTTTCTGAAAAGTGGGGTAAAATATTCAGGGGCTACTTTTCCGGCTATAGCCAACATCGACACTAAAAGTGCTGACCAAAAAATCATTAAAAATGATGACCCCACAAAAGATATAGAACATTTAGATTGGCGCTTTTCGCACGGCTTGGGCTTAACACAAATTACAATTTTCCCAACCGAAAAATGTAATGGCGGAGTTGGTAAAAAAAATCCCTTTACTGGAGTTTGTTACACTCCGGCCCAACTACTCCAAGCACAAAACAGCCTTGATTACGGTGCCGCTCTACTTAAATCCCTCTATGTTCAAGCTGGGAAAAAGGGCATGACTGGCGAAGATCAAATCTTAGGCGCTTTCCTAGGATATAATGCTGGTGGTGGAAATATGAAAAAAGAAAGCTTAACTACACACCATTATCCAGTAAGTGTTAAAAAGCTTCTTGACGCCTGCCACGCTCAAAACCCTTAATACAAAACATGGACAAAAATAAAACAATTTTCACCTGCTCCAAATGCGATGCGCAATTCCCCAAGTGGTCTGGACGATGTTCAGAGTGCGGAGCTTGGGGTACAGTTGTAGAAGGCGCTCCAACGCCTAAAAACAGCCACAAGAGCTCGCCTCTACCCAAGTTTAACCAGGATAAGCTGATTGATTTTAATCAGATAGATTCGCGTCATTTTGAAAGATTGACTTTAGCGTCGAACGAAATAAATCAAATCTTTGGTGGGGGCATAGTCAAAGGCAGCTTGACCTTGATTGGTGGCGAACCAGGAATTGGTAAATCAACTTTATCATTGCAGATATTACGCGAACTTGAAACAAAGAATGCTCCATTACTTTATGTTTCGGGTGAAGAATCTGCAGAACAGATCAAATTAAGAATTGACCGACTTGGATACAAACCTCAAAATTTAAAATTCCTTTCCGAAACTAATGTCGAGACCATCATTTCCGCAATTGCTGACCTCAAACCTCAAATAACCATTATTGATTCTATTCAAACTCTTTATTCATCTGATGTTGAGAGTGAAAGTGGCAACATCAATCAAATCCGTGCCTGTACGGTCAAACTTGTGGAAGTGGCTAAGTCAACGCATGTGCCGATTATTATTACTGGGCATGTGACAAAGGATGGAACCATGGCTGGACCAAAAACCTTGGAACATCTAGTGGACGTAGTAATGTATTTAGAAGGTGATAAATATCATGAATATCGCCTCCTTCGTTGTTCCAAAAACAGATTTGGATCGACTAATGAAGTTGCTGTGCTGGAGATGACACAAAAAGGCTTGGAAGAAGTTAAAAATCCAACGACGATATTTTTGCAACAAATGGAAAGCAATACCGCCGGTACTGTCATCAGTTGCTTTATGGAAGGCACTCGCGCATTCCTCGTTGAAGTCCAAGCGCTGGTGACGCCAACGATCTTTGGATTCCCTCAGCGCAAAACTTCTGGCTACGACAGCAATCGTTTACAAATGATTACAGCGGTTTTGTTTAAACGAGCCAAGTTGAATTTACAAAATCAAGATATTCACCTAAATATAGTTGGCGGTGTCAAAATAACTGAGCCTGCCATTGATTTAGCCGTCGCCCTCGCCATTTATTCGGCTTTTAAAAACAAACCAATCAAATCAACCCAAGTTGTTTTTGGAGAGTTGGGCCTCGGCGGCGAAATTCGTCCAGTTCCACAACTTGATAAACGTCTAAAAGCAGCAGAGAAACTGGGCTTCGAATCAGTCCTTATTCCAAATCAGAAGAATGAGACAAAAACGAGGTTAAATTGTCAAATAATAAAAAATATTAGTGAGATAGAAAAGATATAAAAAAACCGCTCATGATTCGAACGACTTTTTTAAAAACAAACTTTTATTCGAAATGCATGGCCAGTTTTAGTTGTTTTATCTTATTTAGTAAAGACTGACTTATCTCCTTTTTTTCAATTAAAGTTTTAGCCTCAAGCTGAACTTTTTTTAATAATTCAACATCAGTGAGGCTAGCAATTTTCAAATCTGGCAAACCAGATTGACGCACACCACAGACTTCACCTGGGCCACGAAGTTCAAGATCTTTTTCCGCTAGTTTAAAACCATCTGAGCAACTCTCGAGATATTTCAGTCTTTTCTGAGTCAACTCAGACCAATTATCAGAAAACAAAAAGCAATATGATTGATGCTCACCACGTCCAACTCTACCGCGGAATTGATGCAGTTGTGCGAGACCAAAACGGTCAGCACCTTCTATCATCATAATGGTAGCGTTCGGCACGTCGATACCGACTTCGATAACAGAAGTAGAAACTAAAATGCTAAATTCTTTATTTAAAAATTTTTGCATGACTTCTTCTTTTTCTTTTGATTTTAGTCGTCCATGCATTAAACCGATTTTTATCTCTGGGAAAATACGTTGATCCAATTTCTCGAATTCCTGTTTAACTGATTTGTAGCCAAATTTATCGGACGGATCAATTAACGGACAGATGACGAAAACCTGACGTCCACTTTTAACTTGCTCTTCAATAAAATTATAAGCATCTTGTCTTTGTGCTTCGCCAACTAACTTCGTCACTATTGTTTTACGATTCGGCGGTAGATGTTTAATGATCGATAAGTCCAAATCTCCGTAAAGCGCGAGGACGAGCGACCGCGGAATGGGCGTTGCAGTCATAGAAAGGAAGTGCGGAGTCAATCCTTTGTTATCACGAAGCATTAACGATTTACGTTGGTGGACACCAAAGCGATGCTGTTCGTCGACAACAACGAGAGCCAGATCTTTTACTTGAACGGAATCTTGAATCACTGCGTGCGTTCCGATGATTAAATCTGCTTCGCCGAAATTAATTTTGCTTAATATTTCGACTTTACTCAGTTTCTCTCCATCGATTTCTCGTTTATTACCAGTGAGAAGTACGATTCTAAATTTCTGTTTTAAGAATAACTTTCGCATTGTCTTATAATGTTGCTCGGCGAGTATCTCTGTCGGTGCCATAAGAATTGCTTTGTACCCATTTGCTAAAACATTGAGCAAAGCTAAGGCGACGACAATGGTTTTTCCTGAACCGACATCACCTTCAAGCAAGCGATTCATTAATTTCGGTTTCTCGAGATCCTGGATAATTTCCCAAGAACATTTTTTTTGATCGTCCGTCAATTTGAATGGCAACTCGGCGACAAAATCCTTAGTCAGTTTTTCGATGAAAGCAACAGGCAAACCAGCGCTGTTGTCCATTTCTTTCTTCGACAAAAGGATTGCGAGTTGGACTAAAAAAAGTTCCTCAAATTGAAAACGCTCACGCGACTTTTTTGCCAACTTATCATTATCAGGAAAATGAATATTCTTTAAAGCAACACTGAGAGTTGGGAAAGCATACTTCTTAATAATTTCTGACGGCAGATATTCTTCGAGGCTATCAAATATCGGTACTGTCAAACTTAATAAGAAACGAATTTGTTTTTGAGTCACACCATTCGTCGCATGATAGACTGGAACAAGTCGAGCTGTGTGAATAGTTTCTCCTGGTTTTCTGGCAAAAGTAATTTTTTCATAATCAGGACTGACCATTTGGGTGCCAGTCTCGTCGACTTTGCCGGAAAGATAAATCTCATCTCCAGTTTTTAAGGCTTTAATTAAAAATGGTTGGTTGAACCAAACAACTTTTAGAACCCCAGAATCATCACCTATCAAAGCCTCTGTCACATTTGTTCTTTTACGAAAAGAGCGTCGATTGGCAATCAACTGAATTTTACCGTGTATCGAGACAGCTTCATTCGGTTGCAAATCAACAATATTTTTTACTGAACTATAATCTTCGTATCTAAATGGAAAATAAAAAATAAGATCAGCGACAGTGTTAATGTCCAATAATTTTAAGCGCGCCGCCGTTGTCTTGCCGACGCGCGATAATTCGCTGATGGGTGTGTCGAGTTGCATATACTTTATTTTAGCATAAAGTTACGAATTACCACTTGTCATGGTGAGGTGCGCTTCCGGATTTCATAAAAGTGAAGCCTCGAACCATGACGCAATTAAAAAACCCCGAGCAGTAGACTGCAAGGGGCTTTTGGCGGACTTGTGTGTCCGCCTAGAACAGAGGGACTGATGTCATCAGGCGCAGATGCCGATCGGGATACCCTGGTCGTTGTAGATGTACAGCTTGATCTGAGGGATGCCAGGACGCCCCTTCCGAGCGCAACGTTGCGCTGACGGGACGTCGTCGACGACGTTAGAGTCATGAGACGGAATTCGCACATAACGGCCCTCGGTTTGCCTTTCCCTTGGTTTTTCTGGCGCTGCTGCACCGGCAAATATAGCTCGTGCTCTTTCCGCCCGTCTATCCGCCGCTTCCCCGGGTAATGGATCATACTGCATTCTCAAGTCCTCCGTTAGCACTGCACCTTAATTTAAGGTTATCATCTTTCCTTTTTTTGTCAACCCGGAATACAAAAAAAGAAGTCCTTTTAGACTCCTCTGTTACATAGCTCACTATTAAAAACAAATTATCTATTATGATCTACTTTATTATCATTTAACACTCCAACAGCTCTCGAAAGCCGTTTATATTCTGCATTCAATCTTTCATATTCCGCAGCAGAAATATTTGTTTCATCTTTTAAACTATTTCGCTTTGCGATAATCAGTTTTAACGCCAATCTCGCAGGTTCTCGTATTGGATGACTTTGAGCTTCTGCCAACGTTAAATCAATAATAGATAATAACTCTAGTAAAGAATGTTCCGACTCAAACGACGCAATCATAGCTTCGAATTCTGCAATTTCTGGACCACATTCACGTAAATTTTCTGGAGCAATTGTTGTTTCAGAATAAACACTCAACCAATAGGCTTCATATTCTGCCTTTTCTGCTTTTAACTTTTGTTCTTCAGATGTCAGTTCGTTCTGTAATTCCTTCATAAACTTATTATATGCACTCAATTGTCTATTGAATGGCTTGCCATAAAGTCATGCGAAGCATGTACTTTGGACTAGATTGAATGGCTTGCCATAAAGTCATGCGAAGCGTGTACTTTGGACTAGATTGAATGGCTTGCCATAAAGTCACGCGTAGCGTGTACTTTGGACTAGATTGAATGGCTTGCCATAAAGTCACGCGTAGCTGAATGGCTTGCCATAAAGTCACGCGTAGCGTGTACTTTGGACTAGATTGAATGGCTTGCCATAAAGTCACGCGTAGCGTGTACTTTATGGTGCCCCCGCCAAGAATCGAACTTGGATCACAAGGTCCGCAACCTTGCGTTCTATCCGTTGAACTACGAGGACCCCGAAGTAGAAGCTACGCTTCACTTCGGGGCAAGCCCAGAGTGAAACATATCCTTACTTTTTTGCTTTCTTGTTTACCCTGCACTTTAAGGGAACACTTAATAGTGCGGGGCTTTTTTGATTAAACCTCAACTAATCCTTTAATGGATGTTGATCATTCTTGAAAAAGTTTCATTAAAATCTTCGACATCTTTTTCATAATTTTCTGTTATATAATTCAATAACATTTCACGAACTTTGATAGGATTAACGTCATTCAACGGGATCGGCATATTATTGCGTACTGAGGTTTTGAAATTCAGATATAAATATTTAACATCTGGTGGTTCATAAATGATCCAAAAACTCTTTAGCACTTTATAGGGATAATAGGTTTTATCAAGAATAACACCATCTTCACCAATCACAACTGGAACTTGTCTGGCTGGCTGGTATGTCTGGAAAACAATGATAAACACACCCAGGACCAAAATCACAGCAAACAATATATTCATGGTCCAAATCGCATAGAGAAGCGCTAACCCCACCAAAACACCAACTACAAGATACCAAGTCTTTCCACGTTTGCGTTGAATATACTCGGGGAAAGTCCATTCTATTAAAACTGATCCAATGTTCTCTGGTATCTGTGGCGATACAAGTGCCTTTAAAAAAGTTTTCATATTTTTTGTTTATTTTTGTGAGGTAGTCTTCCTCAAAGAGAATTGATCAGCAATTGCAGTAATTATAGTGTTTTTTATGAGATTTGTCCAGTTCGGAAATTAAGAGTCCTTCAAAGATTCTTCCACTGATAAATTAGCATGTTTTAAGTGATTAATTACAGCTTTGATTTCTCCATAGTTAACGTTCTCTCCTAACGCGTCTTTCAAAGTTCCCAAAGGATAATCACCATATTTCTTAATAACCTCGATAATTTGAGGGATCTTTTCAGCTCGAACAAGATCCGTTACTTTTAATTGACCGCTTTGCACATAAAATGCCAAATGACCTTCTATCGTCGAAGGAGCAAACCCACGAATCTCGGCAATCTCGGCAATTGTTTTGCCTTCTTTAAATAAATTATATGAAAGAGCTTTAGTTTCATTCTCAACTTCTTGATTCACTTTTACAGGACGAACGTGCTTTGCAATTTTATCAGCGATTTTGGACGCTAATTGCTTCTTTGCGCAATATGCAATTACAGCAGCTAGAAATGACTGGCCATATTTATTTAACTTAACCTCTCCGAAACCAACGATTTGACTAATCTCCGCTTTACTTTGAGGTAAATATGTTGCCAATTCCAATAACGTCGCGTCAGAGAAAATAATATAAGCCGGAACATTTTCTTGTTGTGCGATATTATTGCGAACAATTTTAAGTTCGTCAAACAGTTCTTTTTCAAAAGGCTTTTCTGAAAATGATTTTTCTCTTTTAAAACTATTTTTAACCAAGAGAACCCGTTCTTTACCTCCAAGCACTGCCAAACCTTTTTCAGTCACAGATAGAACTGGATATTCGCTACCAATTTGTTTAAGAAATCCAAACGAAATCAAATCTTGAAAATATTTATACCATTCATCTTGGGATATATCCTTGCCAATGCCGTAGACACTTAGAGATTTGTGTGCTGATTTTATTTTAATTGATTTTGAACCACGCAAAACATTAATGACATAATTTAAGCCATATCTATTCTCGAGTCGCGCAACTGCAGAAAGTGCTTTTTGAGCAATAGTAGTACCATCAAATTTTTCTTGAGTATTGAGACAAATATCACAACTATCGCAACTCTCAGAAGTTTCCTCACCAAAATAATTCAAGATGCTTTTACGACGGCAATTATTCGCTTCACATAAAGCCGACATCTGAGCCAATTTTTGGAGCATGATGCGTGTTTGTTCCGGATTCCCCTCTACCATAGCAAAATTTTTAAGCTTGATTACATCGCCACCACTATAATATAATATGGCATCACTTTTTAAACCATCACGGCCGGCACGACCGGTTTCTTGATAATAACTTTCAATGTTTTTTGGCAAATCAGTGTGAATCACAAAACGCACATTTGATTTATTAATCCCCATGCCAAAAGCGATTGTAGCCACTACAATCTTGACCTCGTCTCTGGAGAAAAGATCTTGATTCGTTTTACGTGCTTCGGTCGTCATCCCAGCGTGGTATGACACAGCCGAAAAACCATCTAGTCTGAGCTTCTCGACCAAAGATTCAGTGGAATTACGCGACAAAGCATAGATTATTCCCGAGTCATCACGATGTTCGCTTAAATAATCTACAAGTTGATCATACATCCCGCGCTTAGGAAGAATTGTGTAATGAATATTCGGTCGGTTAAAACTGGAAATGAAGGTTTGTGCATTCTTGAGTTGCAATTTATCAAGGATGTCATCACGAGTAAGTTTATCGGCCGTGGCAGTCAAGGCGATAATTGGAACTGCTGAAAATTCTTTTTTTAATGCCGAGAGCAATCTATACTCAGGACGGAAATCATGCCCCCAATGAGAGATACAATGAGCTTCATCAATAGCAAATAGAGAAATGTCTAAAGTTTTTAAAAAATTCAAAAATTGATCACCTCCATTAAATAACCTTTCAGGTGCGATATATAAAAGTTTTAAATTACCCTGCCGGAGCTCATCGTAAACTGACGAGGATTCGGACGCACTGAGTGATGAATTTAAAAATTCAGCTTTAATACCATTTATTTTAAGCGCATCAACTTGATCTTTCATTAAAGCAATAAGCGGAGAAATAACGACTGTCAAACCCGAAAGAATTAACGCTGGAATTTGGTAGCAAAGTGATTTTCCCCCTCCGGTTGGCATCAAAACAAAAGCATCTTGCTTATTTAAAACTGTCTCGATAATCTGTTCTTGATTAAAACGAAAAGCCTCGTAACCAAACTTATCCTTTAGGATTTGTAGCGCTGTAGCCATAAAAAAAAGACAATTACTTAATAATTATCTAATTATACTTCATCTTGCATTATAACAACAAAAGAAGGTGAACACCATTGACAAAACCAATATAATCATATATAATCGCATATAGTTAATATATAAGATAAAAATATGTCTAAATTTAGTAAAAGATTGTCATTTTCGCCGAAAATTACCCACAGAATCTATGGGCTAATTTCACAAATTGACGAATTAAAAGGCCAATGGAAAATGGGGACTAATTTGTCACCTCAAACTTTGGGTATGCTGAAAAGGTCAGTAATTGTTACTTCTTCAGGTGCATCTACCCGTATTGAGGGTGCACGGTTGACTGATGAACAAGTTGCAAAACTATTGAAAGGATTGAAAATTAAAAAATTAATCACTCGCGACGAACAAGAAGTGGCCGGCTATGCTGAACTGCTAACTAATGTTTTTGATTCATATAATAAATTGGTATTATCTGAAAGTACTGTTAAACATTTTCATAGTGAGCTTTTAAAATATTCAGAAAAAGACACTCGTCATCGCGGTGAGTACAAACTTGGAAGTAACCGCGTGGAAGCCAAAGATGAGGGGGGCAATCTGATTGGCGTTTTATTTGACCCCACTCCGCCACATTTGGTTGGTAAAGAAATGAATGAGCTGTTAGAAGCCGCACAGGATCTTTTGGATAGAAAAGAAATCCATCCGCTGATCATCATTGGTAATTTTATTTTTGAATTTTTGTCCATCCACCCATTCCAAGACGGTAATGGTCGTACCTCTCGTGTACTTACTAATTTGCTACTCCTCAAAAACGGTTATGAATATGTGCCGTATGTTTCGCATGAAAAATTGATTGAGGATAATAAAAATGAATACTACATTGCCCTAAATAAGTCGCAAAAAACTTGGAAAACAAATAAGGAAGATATTAGTCCGTGGCTATTGTTTTTTTTAAGCATTTTATTAAAACAAACACACATAGCTATTGGGTTATTATCTAAAGAATCAATTGAAAATTTGTTATCAGAAAAGCAATTAGCCGTATGGCACTATATGAGTGGACACGAAATCAGCACCCCTAAAGAATTGCGAGGTAAACTTAAAATTGCCGGCCCAACGGTCGTACAAATATTAAATAAATTATTGGAAATGAAAAAAATAGAACGAATCGGAAGGGGGCGGGCGACGAGGTATAAATTAGTAAAATAACTTGTGTCAATTTTAACTCCTCAAGAAAAAGTTTATTTATTTAAATCCCTCTTTCGCGGACGTGAGGATGTTTTTGCCGTACGCTGGGAGAAAAAAGACGGCTCGACTTCTGGCTATACACCAGTTTGTTTGAATGAATGG
>LBYP01000010.1 GCA_000996245.1 Parcubacteria group bacterium GW2011_GWA2_40_23
AATGGAAAAAAGACTTAAAAAAGTATATGATATCCAACGACAATCCGGTACACTCAGAGCATGACTTTTCGGTAACCGTTTATTATGAGCTATTGCGTAGCAAGTTACGAATAGCTACATAAAAATAATGTTGCGAATTACTGTTTATCAATGAAAAGCAATAATTCGTAACATCAATATAAATGTGTTATTTGTAAAATTACTTGCTTTTTGTGACAAATATGGTTAAATAGAATCATATGACGTATGCGAAAATTAGCGAAATAATCAAAGAAAAACAACCACAATCCACTTTTAATTTTTTAGAAAAAACATACGACTTATTAAAGGACGGCACTCACCAGCTGTCCTTTATTGATCGCAACCGTGTTTATAATGCTGCGATTAATAGAGGCTACGAAGCGGCCAAGCAAGGCGCCAGAACCGAGTTTGTCTGTGCTGTGATGCTCTTTGACTTAGCTGAAAAAGATGCTGCTTTCATCCTCAAAATTCTTTCCGCTGTTAGCGACAATGTCGCTAATTTTACTCATTGCTATGTGTTGGCTAAACAACGCCTCACTGAGGTTTCGCAGCTTGAACATAGTTACCGCACAGCATTACGACTTGCCACCATCAAAATCAACTTCCCTGCCATTTGTGCTGCTATGCTGCATGAATTACCAGTTCACTCCGAAACTTCAGTTGAGGAAATAACTAGACTTTTTGATGAAGAAATTGGCACACTCGTCGGCAAATTTTTGAATATCCGTATCATTAGAACCGCAAATAGCAGCCAATACATCAATCACCTCCGCGAGATGGTCGTGGCTATGGCTAAAGATTTGCGCGTGATTATTATTAAAATGTGTTCCAATATTGATAGGCTGGAACAATACGGAGTATCCTATTCAGCCGCTAAACTCCACGAAGTGGCCACCGAGTCCATGGAAATTTTAGCCCCGCTCGCAAATGTGCTTGGTATCTGGGAATTACGCTGGCGTTTAGAAGATTTGGCTTTCAAAGTTTTACAGCCAGAAGAATATAAAAAGATCAATCAACGATTCAATGAGGATGAACAAAAAAACCGCACCAAATACATTCAAAAGATGATTACAATCATTGAGAAAGAAGCCAAAAACGCCAACATCAAATGTCAGATTGAAGGGCGCTTCAAACATTTCTATAGCATCTATCAAAAAATGCGCAACAAAAAGAAAGGCTTCAATGAAATCTGTGATGTTTTTGCTTTGCGCGTAATTGTGCCAGACATCGACTCTTGTTACCGCATGCTCGGGATTGTACACCAACTCTGGCGACCCAAAAAGCGCCGCATGAAAGATTATATCGCAGCACCGAAAAGCAACAACTACCGCAGTTTACACACCACTGTTTTTGGATTTAATGGAAGACCTACCGAATTTCAAATCCGCACCAAAGAAATGGATGATATTGCTAACTATGGGATTGCCGCTCACTGGTTTTATAAAAATCCAAAAACAAAAACTCCCAACTGGATGCAGGATCTACTCGTGCAACAACAACAATATAAAAATGATGAAGAATTTTTGGATGCTTTTTCTTCAACTCTTTTGCAAGATAGAATTTATGTTTATACACCCAAGGGCGACGTTATTGCCTTGCCTTCAAAGTCCACCCCAGTAGATTTTGCCTATGCTATTCACAGCGAAATCGGTCATAAATGTTCAGCCGCATCAGTTAACGACACGCCCGTGCCACTCGATACAATCCTCTCAACAAATGATGTAGTAGAAATAACTTTGAACCGCGATCAGGCCGGCCCCAAAGCAGAATGGTTAAATTTTGTGGAAACTAATAATGCAAAAAAACACATTCAAGAATATTTAAATCAGTTCCCAGTAGAACGTTCCTTCAGACTCTGATATAATAGAGTCACCCAGCACCACTCGCTTCTCTCGGGTTCTGGGTAAACCAGTACTCCTGCACCACAAACTGCCTTTGGGTGCGGGGCAAGCCCAAAACACTTATGATTAGCCTACGACAACTAATTGATGAAATTCAAAAAAACGATCCACAAGCCGACACAACGCTAGTGGAGACTGCTTATAATTTTGCAAATGAAGCTCATGCTGGTCAAAAACGAGCCAGCGGCGAAGATTATATTCAACATTGTTTATTAACAGCTAAGACTTTAGCCGAACTTCGCTTACCGATTCCAATTATTATTGCTGGGTTACTTCATGATGTACCAGAAGATACCACCAAAACATTAGATGAAATCAGAAAAATATTTGGTACTGATATTGCCAAGATGGTTGAAGGTATTACCAAATTGGGCAAGATTAAATATCGCGGCATGGATCGCTACATCGAAAACTTGCGCAAAATGTTCGTGGCTATGGCGCAAGACATTCGTGTTATTTTAATTAAATTTGCTGACCGACTCCACAACCTAAAAACTCTTTATGCTTTACCAGAAGCGAAACAAAAAAGGATTGCTTTGGAGACTTTAGAGATATATTCACCGATTGCGAACCGACTCGGTATCGGAGAACTCCAAGCACAACTCGAAGATGCTGCTTTTAAATACGCGTACCCCGAAGAATTTATCAACATTGAACAAGTAGTAAAAAAGAATTTCCCCTTAAAGAAAAAAACTTTAGTTAACATGATTCGCAAAATAAAAATGCGACTCGAAAAAGATAATATTAAGTTTTTAGATGTTTACGGACGCGCCAAACATTATTACAGTTATTATCGAAAATATTTAAAATACAACTGCGACCCCAAGCAGATTTACGATTTAGTCGCTGTGCGAATTATTGTTGAAAACATCGCTGACTGTTATACTGTTATGGGCGCAGTGCACAGTATTTGGCGTCCTATTCGCGGCCGCATTAAAGATTATATTGCGCAACCAAAACCAAATGGTTATCAATCGCTACACACCGCAGTGTTTGGCGATGAACAAGAAATTGTAGAGATTCAAATTCGCACCAAAGCTATGAATGAACAGGCTGAGTATGGTATTGCAGCACATTGGAATTATAAAGAAGGTAATAAAAACGCACGCGAATTAGCCTGGGTACAAGATTTGGCTAATTGGCTCAAAAACATTAATGATAATGATAAGTTTTTAGAAGGCGCCAAGATTGATGTTTTCCAAAATAGAATTTTCGTTTTTACTCCGCAAGGCGATGTTATCGACTTACCAGACGGAGCGACGCCAGTTGATTTTGCCTATCACATTCACACTGATATTGGTGACAAATGTTCTGGAGCTCGTATCAACAATGAAATTGTTTCACTTGATTATAGGATTCGTAATGGCGACGTGGTACAAATTATTACTGACAAAAACCGTAAAGGGCCGAATCCAGATTGGCTAGCCTTTGTAAAAACAAGAACTGCCATTCAACATATTGAAGCCTACAAAAACAAAAGTTGGAAAAAATTCTTACCTATATTTTCAAAATAAAATTTATGCAAAAAAGAAACTTTCCCAATTTATTTATTTTATTGGGAGTAGTCAGCCTCTTATTAATCTTTAACATCAAAATCGAAACTGCAAAAGCTTTTTTTGAATTTGATGATAATAAAGTTCCGACTTGCTGCGTTACTGATTTTTTTGACGCAACACTCTGTAAAGATGCAAAAGCAAAAATATTTGGCTATCCAAATTACGCAGCTATTAAGGCGGACCTTAACACTAGCGTTTTAGCAAAAATAGACCCCTTTTGTTATGCGCAAGCCGGTTGTTTTGTGAAATCAGGACCAATCTGCATCACACCTGTCTGTACTTCTTGGACATACAGCGCATGGAGCGTATGCTATCAAAGTAACCAAACAAGATCAGTAGCAACATCGTCACCAGCAGGTTGCACAGGAAATCCACCTGCACCAACATTAACCCAAACTTGCGCAACCAGTTCCTGTTCTTTTGACGATGATTGCACTAATGGATATTGTAATACTTCACTTGATCCAGATACTTGCTCAACCAAACAAACTGATGGCGCAGCCTGCACTCGCCCAACCCAATGCACTGGGAATGTTTGTACTAGCGGCAAGTGTGCTTCTTCCTGTATGTTCGACAACAACTGTCTCAGTAATCAATATTGTAAAACTTCCGTAAGTCCAGCCACTTGTACAGTCAAACAAGCAAACAATGCAGATTGCACTGCAGCAAATCAATGTTCAGGAAAATTTTGTAATAGTGGGAAATGCGCATCTTCTCCCGCAGTTGTGTGTAGTCCTGCCTGCGATCCATTACACTACTACTGCGATACTTCCTCTGGTATGGAAAGCTGCAAAGTAAAACTCGGAAATGGGGCAACCTGCGCCGTGTCTAATCAATGTGACAGTGGCTACTGCAGTGGCACTAAGTGTGCTCCAACACCAGCAAACTGTTCCCCCGCTTGCAGTGCGACACAATATTGTGTCGGCACAACCTGCAAACCTAAACAACTCGAAGGTCAAGTTTGCTCTAATAGCATTGAATGTGTCACCAACTTGTGCCATATCGGTGCTTGTATGACTGCTTGCACAGAAGATGCAAATTGCAACATTGCTACACAATTCTGCAATTTCACTGCCAGTCCAAAAACATGTAATACAAAAAAAAGTGAGACTCAGCCTTGCACAGCAGCCAACCAATGTACTGGTGGTGCCTGCACTGACAACAAATGTAGAACAAAATGCAACCCCGGAATATGTAATGCCACACAATATTGTAATGCCACTTCTACTCCAAATGGTTGTGTCCCTAAAAAAGCCGATGGCCTAGTCTGCGCAACTGCAGTCGAGTGCACCGCCGGTTTCTGTGTTAATTTAAAATGTGCTTCTGCTGCAACAGCTCCGGCATGTAGTCCTGCTTGCGCTGCGGACAAATACTGTGTTGGTACAACCTGTAATGACAAAAAAGCCGACGGCCAGGCTTGTTCAGATCCTAGTCAATGTACAGGTGGCGCATGTAACGACAGTCTCTGCGCATCCGTAGCAACTGCGATCAGCTGCCCTTCTTATACAAAAGCAGAAGATTGCGCTACCCAACCTCTTCAATGCGAATGGGTCAGTAACGCTTGCTCTGCAAAACCTGGTTACGGACAATCATGTACAGGCTCACCAGATAATTGTAAAGAAGGCCTGTGCATTACATATGAAGGCAAATTTCTTTGTAGAAAACATTGTACTGGAACAGACTGCCCTGAAGGAAATTTTTGTTTCGCAGCAGGTGAATTTTGTATGGCAAAACTGGCCGATGGTGGCGACTGCACTGACGGAAACGCGTGTATCTCTGGCGTATGCGAAGCTAGTAAATGTAAAGGCGGCACAGCCCCAGCCGGTGCTGGAGTTGAAGGCGGTGGCACACCAGTAGCACCATCAGGATATCCCATACCAAATTTTCTTGGCGTAGATGATCCGAACCTTGTAATCGGCCGTATCATAAAATATATTATTGGTTTTGTCGGAACTATCGCATTAGTCACCTTTATGTATGGTGGAGCTCTCTGGCTCATCTCTGCTGGACGTATGGATTATGTCACTAAAGGAAAAAATTACATGATCTGGGCAGCGGTTGGTTTAGCCATTGTTTTCGGCTCATATATCATTGTAGGACAGATTTTCGCCATATTTGGACAATAATAGAATCAATTTTTAGCTAAATTTAGGTCAACTCCACTGTACGTGGGGTTGACTTTTTTATAGTTTGTGCTATAATGTAAGGTCGTAAATTACGCGACAAAACAACCGTCATAGGAGGACCCCATGTTGACGTTCATTGGAATCGGAATCGTTGTGCTCGTCTTGCTGGGGTGGTACCTCAGCAAGTGCTTGGTCGTCACCGAGGCCGCGACCTACACAGTCGTCGGTCTCTTGGGAAAGAGCCCCACGAAAAGCCTGACCCCACCCTTGAACCTCATTTGCTACCCGATCACACAGGTTATGGGCGTGATCACCACTGAAGTGCAACGGTACAACATGACCAACTGCACCCTCTCCTGCAAGATGACGGACCCGAGTGGCGGTCAAGGCATCGGCAAACTCTCGACCAAGGAAGTATCGCTGGCCTACCAGTTCTACTTCTGGACGCAGGCCGAGATCCGCGACAAGGACGCCACGGTCGTCCTCCCCCCGGGATTCGGCATGGCGCTCCAGCTACAAAAGTTCTTCGAGTTCGTGGGGTTCCACGAGGCGAAGATCGACATTGCCAGCATGGAGGAGACCCTCAAAGACTCCCTCCAAGGAGCTTTCACACAGCACAGCAAGAGCTTGGAACTGGAGGCAGCCATCAACTTCCCCAAAGCCTCGCTCACGGAGATCAAAGACGCCCTCCAGAGGGAGTTCTGGGAAGATGGTCTGCCGGTGAAGGTGATCGTTCTGCAACGGAATGCCCCATTCGAAGCCCTCGACACACTTGGGAGAGCCATCGCTTCTCGGGCTGAGTCGCTGGCATTGCTGCCAGCCGAAGTGGCCAAGGCTGAGAATGCCCGCCGCCTGGCGGTCATCAAAGCCACCACCGACAGGGAAGTTGCAGGCATCAAAGTTGAGACAACTCGACTCGAAGGAGAAGCCGAAGGTGCCAAGGTCAAGGTCCGAGTGGCCGCGATCATGGACGCCTACGGGCTCACTGTCATGCCCCCAGCTGAACGGATGGCTAATTACCTAAGCCTCGAAAGTCTCGAGGTATACAAAGTGATGGCCGCCAGCCCGAGCAGCAAAATGATCCTTGTGCCGACCGAACTGCTCTCAAGCATCGGTGGCGCACTGTCACACCTCACTGGAGTCAAACCATGAAGCGAAGCACTGCACTCATTCTCTCGCTGATGCTCTTCGGAGTGGGTCTCGTCCTCGCGGACAACCTGCTCGACTGGAGTATGGGGTGGAAGATTGCAGTTGCGGTAGCGCTGGCACTCGTGCCGTTCTACTTCATCGGACGAGGTTCCGCTCCCACCACCCCCGGCACTACTACGACCCCCGCCGCAGCCATCACCTACCCAGGGCTAGACAAAGCCTGGATCTGGATCCTGACCATCCTCCTCGGAGGTCTGGTCCTCTACGGTGCTGTGTTCTGGGTCAGCGTCCCCATTCGCGACTTGGTCAGGGAAGCAGTTGCTACCCCGGACACACATATCGTGGAGAACGGCTTCCCGCGACACGATGCTCCGCGCCAGGAGCAGGACATCATTCCGCCGTTCAACAAGATCTTGTCTGCCGGCAAGACCTACCAGGTCTTCAAGCTGAAGCGGGGGGACATCTTCAACGTCACCCAGCTCTCGGCGCCGATCAGGTACAAGATCGAAAACCCTGTCGTGACAGGGTTCGCCCCGATCGACAACCCGATAAAAATTCGCGTGAACTACGATGGCAACCTACTGGTCGTCTCTACGGCCGGCAGGAACACCGTCATGATCGCGCGAGAATGACAAACCGCCCCGTTGCACATGCGACGGGGCGGTACTTTTTAAAATTACGAATTTCCTGCCTGCCGGCAGGCAGGCGTATCTGCTACGAATCTACAAATAATCAGTAACTATTTCATTTCGGCTGGAGAAGCGTTTGGGTAAAAAATTATTGAATTAAGAATTATTTTTATATCATCCCAATATTCTTTCTCTTGAATTTCGATTTCGAGAATGCGATCACCAAGATCAATGGCCACAATATCAACCAAAAGTTCTGGCTTTTCGATATTTCTATTGCGCACATCTTTAAACCAAACTCCTTCTGTCCCGCCAATAGTAATTTTTTCTTGTTGATAATTCCCTAAAAATAAATTTTCTGTTTGTGCTCGGTAAAAATCCTCGAGCGTATATTTGGTCTGCCAATTTGAATGGGCTAAAATAACAATTGAACCATAATAGGTTTTGTTCTGGTTCTTAAGTTCCTCACCATGAGCTACTTGATAAAAAGCAGCTTGTTTACCATCTTCACCAGAATCAAAAACAGTCCAATCTTTAGGAAAACGTAATTCATAGCGATAAGCCGGATTAGTATATAATTTCCAATCATATACTTTTTTAGCAACCTCACTTGAATCCATTTTTAAACCTGAATCAACTTTTTTAGCACAGCCAGAAAAAGAAAAACCACACACAATAACGAGTAAAACAATTAAAAATCTTTTCATACTAATTTACAATTTGATTAATAATCGAAGCTAATTCCTCCTCTGAATAAAACTCTATCACAATTTCTCCTTGTCCTCCTTTTTTCTTAATATCGACCTTAGTATTTAATTTTTCTCTTAAAATATTTTCTTTGTCTTCTACTTCTGGGTCACGCTTAGCTTGAGCTCGTGGACGAGATGTCTGAGTACTTTGACGAGCACGTTCCGCATCACGCACAGTGAAATTATATTGCAGTATTTTTTTCAAAAAGTCTAGTTGTTCTTTCTCTCCAGATAAACCAGCAATAACCTTGGCATGACCTTCAGTGATTTCTTCTCGCGCTAAGGAGCGTTGAATTTCTGCTGGTAAATCGAGAAACCGCAATGTATTAGCCAATGATGATCGACTAACACCCAACTTATCGGCCGCTTCTTCTTGTGAAAGATTGTATTCATCAACCAGCTTTTGATAAGCGACTGCTTTTTCAATTGGGTTAAGATTACGTCGTTGAATATTTTCTATTAAAGCTAATTCTAATTTTTCTTGTTCACCAGCTTCACGCACAATAACTGGGACTGTAGCTAACCCAAGAATTTTTGATGCGCGTAAACGTCTTTCACCAGCAATAAGTTCGTATCCCTCTTTTGATTTTGTAACAACCAATGGTTGGATAATACCATGCAGACGAATTGATTCAATCAACGATTCTAAATCCTCATGGTCAAAAACAGTCCGAGGTTGATAGGGATTGGCTGTAATCTCATCTACCGGAACATTTAGAATTTGATTGATGTTATCGTTTAATAAAAAATCTCTATGCGGTTCGGCAATTGCATCTTTAATAACTTTTCTGGGGATGAGAGAATCTAAACCTCTGCCTAAACCAGTAATCTTCGCCATAATATTTTGTTTTTATAATATTTCGAGTAATTCACGCGCTAATTTTTCGTAAGCCTTGGCTCCCTTAGAAGCCGGGTCATAATGTAAGATGGATTTCCCATGACTTGGAGCTTCTGTTAAACGAACATTACGCGGAATAACTGTTCTAAAAATTTTATCTGGAAAATGTTTATACAATTCTTGCATAACTTGATCCGAAAGTCGCAAACGTTTATCGTGCATAGTAATAAGTGCGCCCAATATCGCCAATTCTGGTTTGATGTTTTCGCGAATCAAAGAAATGGTATTCATAAGTTGACCTAAACCTTCTAAAGCATAATACTCAGCTTGGACAGGAATTAAAACCATGTCACCAGCTACAAGCCCATTAACAGTTAAAAGCCCAAGTGAAGGTGGACAATCAATTAAAATAACATCATAATCACCACGGACTTCTAATAAGGCGTCTGCTAAACGGAACTCACGACGATCAACTCCAACAAGTTCAACAGAAGCGCCGGCTAAACTAGGCGTGGCTGGAGCAATTCTAAAGCCAACATGACCAGTGGGTTGTAAAACTTCTCGAACCAAGCACGATCCACAGATAGCCTCATAAATGCCTTTGGGTAAATTTTGATAATCAATACCCAAACCAGAACTGGCATTGGCTTGAGGGTCTAAATCAACCAATAAAACATATTTGCCTAGATGCGCTAAGTAGGCCGCCAGGTTAACTGCGGTCGTTGTTTTGCCTACTCCACCCTTCTGATTAACAACTGTAATGACTTTCGCCATAAATTATAAATACTTAGTAAATTATACTATAATTCTAGAGCTTTGACAACTCAAAATTATTGCATTATAATTGGGCATAGCTTGTAATTTTATTATAAAAGACAATCTACTCTAATCTTTTGTTGAGTCTGGGCTTACCCCCGTGGCATTGCGCCACAGGGCAAGCCAGAACTCAAGCGTAGCTTGTACTTCAACTTCGTTCGACACTGGGCTTGCCCAGAAGTCAGACGGAGTCTGTACTTCTGGGCGGGTGGCGAAATTGGTAGACGCGCACGACTCAAAATCGTGTGGGGTAACTCATGAGAGTTCGATTCTCTCCCCGCCCACCATACAGTACACGCCTGGCGTGACTGTATGGTGAACCATCCATTAGTAGTAGTGCACGATTCTCGTGGTTGTATGGTGCACCATCCATTGGCAAACGATTTAAAAGAGTTAAAACTCTTTTTTTGTTTTATTCGTAAATAAAAAATAGCGACCGCAGGAATGTTCCTTTGGTCGCAAGAGGGCTTAGGACTGACGTACGGGCTTGAAGTTGTCGAGGATGCTCGCACGCGCCCAGAGACGGATGTACTTTTCGGTCTTCTCGGACCGGATGGACTGCTTGAGCAAGTTCTGTGCCACGACCAGCTCCGGGAAGATCATATGATCCAAATCAAGCCGCAAGAAGCGGTAGAGATCCGGTCCGACCTTGAAGGAGGTCCTCTGGACCAAAAGCTTCTCCGTCAGCTCGAAGAGCATCTGAACTGCGGGATCCGTGTTCGCGGGATCAGGACGCACACGCGCCTTGAAGATGTCGATCTGCTCGAGGGCGTGCATCGCCAGTTCGTGATCTACGATCGTGATCGTGTTCACGCGCGCCATCACTCGACGCCGTCCATCGGTACTGGTGAAAGTCACCTGCGTACGCAAACGACCCTTGGCATCGAACAAATGCGGGAAAACGTGCGCCGTAACGTAATTTTCACGCGCACCACTGGCTTGCACCAACGCTGCATTCAACGCGAAAACCTGGTTCACGATCTCGTCGTTCAAAGCACAGCGCGCCTTCTCGGCGTCCATGACACGATCGAGCTCGCTCTTCAGGGCATCGCGATTCCGCTGTTCCTCGGCCAGCTGTTCACGCAGTTCATCACGACGACGCGTCAGCTCCGGATCCTTCTCATCGAAGGTGTCGATGACAGCATGAAGCTCTTTCTCTCGCTTGGTACCGTGCCGAGTAAGGTGACGCAGATCATGCACTGCCTTCTTGTACCGCCGGTGCCACGTTGTCCAAGAACCACGCGCTTGGGCTTCGAGCTTCTTCAGCTGCTCGAGCTTCTTGTCCAGTACCGCCAGACCTTCTTGCAGCGTTCCGATCACGGTTTTCTTGCCTTGTCCCATGAGTAACCTCCATAACTCTACAGTGGAACGCACTCGAACTAGCTAGATTAATTTAAATTTAGCTCCTTGTCAAACGAGGGGCTTGCAGAAACACTAAATTTACCCTATAATGTGGTCACAACTTAATTATAGTCATTGTCGCGGGATAGAGCAGTTGGCAGCTCGCCAGGCCCATAACCTGGAGGCCGCAGGTTCGAGTCCTGCTCCCGCTACCAAAATCAAGTTCTTATATATTCTATTTTCCCCAATTCTAAATTCTCTCTTCTTAATTCTTACTATACCAGGGTAGCTCAGTCGGTTAGAGCGAGGGAATCATAACCCCTAGGCCGGCGGTTCGATCCCGCCCCCTGGTACCATAAAGTACACGCTACGCGTGACTTTATGGTAAACCACATAATCTAGTTTAAAGTACACGCTATGCGTGACTTTATGGCAAGCCATTCATTGATTGTGGTAAACCACAATTTACTATGAGATTCATTTTCGACTTCATTATAATTTTAATTCTTCTTCTGTGCGCTTATTGGATGTATGTTATTATACGTTCTTTTTTAAATAAAAAAAATAAAAAAGTTAAAACAAAATTGTGGCGCGTTCTTATTCTGATAGTCCTGATAATAATCTTTGCTTCTGTGTTTTTTGGTAGTTTTATTGAACCACAACTAATTCACATAAAAACAACTTCAATCAATCTAAACAAAACGCCAGAAACTGAAAACATTAAAATAATTTTTATAACTGATCTCCACGTTGGTCCATACAAACAAGACGCTTACCTAGAAAAAATTGTTAAAAAAACAATCACCGAAAAACCTGATTTAATTTTACTGGGAGGCGATTTCCTTTCTAACAAAGAACAAGAAGCACAATATTTAGCTCCTCTGCAAAAATTAGCAGAGAACTTCCCTGTTTTTGCTGTAACTGGCAATCACGAATTTAACACCGGTAAGTATGGAGATAAAAACCTAGTCGACAGAACAAAATTACTAAGACAGCTTTTTGCTGATTGGGAAATACAGATTTTGGATAATCAAATGATCCCCTTAACTATTCAAAACCAGGAAATCGATCTATATGGTGTTGAAGATCTATGGACCGGACGAGCCGATTTAAAAGAATTAATTGACTATGTGACTCCCAATAGACCAAACATACTACTATCCCACAATCCAGACATTATTTTAGATCCACTACATGCTCAATTTGATTTGATTGTCTCCGGCCATACCCACGCGGGACAAATACGATTGCCATACATTGGATCTCTACTCGGTGTTCCAACTGCCCTGGGGCGGAAATATGATCATGGGTTATTCAAGTTTGATAATAATTATCTGTATATCTCGGCTGGCCTTGGTGAATCTGGCGTACGCGCACGCTTCTTTAATCCGCCGGAACTTTCGATTATTAATTTGGATTTATAAAAAAATGTACGGACGGACCGAATGGCCCGTAGGGAACAAAAATTTTTGTTCCCTACAACGCGGACGCGTTGCAACGTACATTTTTTTATTTGATCAACGTCTGGAATTTTTTAATTGTTATTTCCCAAGTAAATTGACGTGCCCGCTGTTCGCCCCGCAAAATCAGTCTCTGACGAACAAGCTTATCTTCTAAAACAGTTTTTATGGCATGACGAATATCATTTATATCTTCAGAATCAACAAGCAAGGCTTCACCATCGCTAGCGATTTCTTTAAGCGATGAATTATTTCCTGCGATAACAGGAACCTTTAGCGCCATCGCCTCTAGCATCGGGAAGCCAAACCCCTCGTAACGCGAAGGGAAAACAAAGGCTTGAGCATTTTTAAGCAATATATTTCTTTCTCGATTACTAACTTTGCCTATATATTTAACTTGAGCTTTTGGAAAACGATGGTTAATGTTAGTTAAATATTGAAAAATAGGTTGGAATTTCCAGCCACGGTTCCCGGCCAAAATTAAATTGATATTACTTTCTTCATTCTCAAATAGAAAATTTGTAAAAGCTTTAATTAAGTTAAGAATATTTTTGCGCGGTTCTATTGTTCCCAAGTAAAGAACATAATCATTGTGAATATCAAATTTTTCTAAGACTTTTTTATTTTCCTCCACAATATAGTTATCCTTAATAATAACTCCAGGATAAATCACTCTAATTTTATCTGAATTTACTTTAAATAGACTAAGAATGTCGTCACGTGTACTTTGTGAAACAGTCACGATTATTTTGGCTTTGCGTAAACTTAGCGGCACTAAAATTTTAGTCGAAAACCACTGACGGTCTGGAAACCATTCCGGATGTAAGTAGATGGCAAGATCATGAACAATCAGAATAGACTTTTTGCGATAGAACAAAGGAATTATATTGGCTGGAAATATTGTTAAGTCTAGCTTTTCTTTTTTTAGGGAACGAGAAAATCGGAAATGATTATCGTAAAGTGGAATTTTTGATTCATGACGAAATAATTTAACGATACGAACACGATCATTGCTGCCGCGGACCTTATGAATCGTTTCCGGGCTAATATCACTATGAAAAAAAAGGACAAAGTCATTATGCTCGTCCATAGCTAGAAGATTTTTTACAAAATGATAAACGTAACGTTCTACTCCAGCGCCGCGGTTGGCATGAACATCGTAAAAATTTCGACAATCAATGCCGATACGCATATGTTTATTCCCAAGAATAATTATTGAAGACCCAATCGGCAATTACTTTCACATCTTGAAAGCGATTTTCGATGTTGTTGCTATTCAATACTGTAATTATCACCGAATGTTTTTCCTTCTCGATTTCGACCGTCAAGCAATATCCAGCCTCTGGTATATAACCGGTTTTACCACCGACAAGCTGATAACCATATTGTTTGCGATTCAAAAAACTATCTAAAAGAATATCAGTACTAGTGACAGTACGAGTCTTTGAGTTGTTGAGAACTTTAAAAGTATATTTATTTTTCGTAACTGTTGATTGAATTTTAGCTTGATTCAAGGCTGTATACAAAAGACGAGAAATGTCGAGTGCAGTTGATTGATTTTCGACTGACAAACCTGTTGGATCAGAAAAACTGGTGTTATACATTTGCAACTCTTTGGCTTTAATATTCATTTTAGTCACAAATTCTTCTTGAGAAAATCCTAACGCTCGAATCATGGCCATAATGGAATTATTATCTGAGCTGATTAAAGCTGCATTCCACAAATCCTCGAAGCTAACCTCTTCGCCACGATAAATATGAGCAAAGGCTCCATAAGTTTCATCAACCCGGTTCATCTCTACTGTCTTGTCCCAATCTTTTACATTATCTAAAACAACTAACGCAGTCATGAGTTTTGTGATACTAGCAATAGGTTGAACAGAATCTACATTTTTCTGAATTAAAATTTTACCACTAATAACATCAATAGCCACATATTTTTCAGCAGTGGCTTCGAGCCCCACGTTCTCAGGGTTGATCCTACTTGGAGCTGATACGCTCGAAACTTGAGCGACATTAAAAAAATCACGATCAGTAGGATAGGCGCTACTGAACGGATTTAAAAATAATAAAACTAATAATAAATTTGTTAACATTTCTAATTTTGAGCCAAATATGTTTCTAAATTTACAGCTTGATGCAAACGTTCATAGTCTGGCAGTTCTTTGACGCTCGTAATCCCTAAATACTTCAAGAAATCTGTCGTGGCTTCGTAGACTGTACGCATCTTATCCTTTTCTTCAATGACATTTATTAAACCACGTATTAAAAGATTTCTGATAATTAAACTGCAATTAACACCACGAATTTGTTCCAGTTCAGCTTTTGTAATTGGACCGCGATAAGCAATAACCGTCAACGCTTCAAGTGAAGCTGGAGTTAATTCCCCTGTCATATCTTCCTTTAAAAATTGCTTAACAAGTCCACTCGCCTCGGCATTACTAACGAATTGAACAGAGTCACCAGCTTGGATTAACTGCAAACCGCTTTCAGGATTATTATATTTTGATTTTAATTCTTCGATAACTGCAGTAACTTCTTCGAGCGTTGTTTTTTCACTTTGTTTTTTTAAAAAATTAACCAGACTCCCAATAGTCATGGGCTTAGGCGAGACAAAAAGCAAACTTTCTATTTTTGTTTTAAGCATATCTATATTTTTTCGATTAATATATCGTTGAAAGATCCATGTTGCTTGACTGTCAGGTGTCGTTGTTTCAAAAGTTCCAAAATAGCTAAAAAATTTATGATGATTTCTGTTCGATTCTGAGCGTTACCGATCAAGTTATGGAACTTTATATTTTTTTGATTTGAAAAAATTTCTTTAAGCTCCAATATTTTTTGTTGAAGACTAATTGTTTTCTCCACCATTTGTCGTGGCAACTTAACAAGTGGATCTAAGCGCTTTAAAACAACCAAAAAACAATCTTTGAGTGATTCAACATTAATATTTGGTGGTGGCGAAAATTCAATTTCTGTTTTAGCTGGCGGTCGTGTGCGAGAAAAAGAGAATCTTCCCTGTTTAATCATCTCGTCAATCTTTTTTGAGGCTTCAATAAACTCTTTATAAAGTTTCAACTGCGTTTCCAAACTTTCTTCCTCAACTTCTGTCTCTAGATATGGCAGTAATGCTCGCGACTTGAGCAATAACAATCGTCCCGCGATGACCAAAAAGTCAGCTAATTCCTCCGGTTCTATTTCAACTAACTTTTCCAAGTATTCGATGTACTGTTCTGTCACCTGCGCCAAAGAAATCTCAGTAATATTCAGATCTTCTTTTTCGATAAGTTGGAGCAACAGATCTAACGGTCCATTAAATTTTTCTGATGTTACTTTGTATGCCATTTTATTTTTTGAGTGGGAGCACTAGTTGTTCCCCTAATAATTTTTTTGTTTTTTTCAAACCGACTTCAGTCAATTTAATTTCTGTAATAAACCATTTATGCGGTGTACGTAATCCGTAACCGACAAGAAGTTCGCGATCTATGAGGCTCTCGATACTTTGAGTAATTATTTTAGCGCGTAATTCTTTTTTTGATTTGGCCGTTAAATCATAAAAACCCAAAAGCACCTCTCTGTTCAGTCGATATCCTTTGGCATTAAAACAGGCCCGCAGGATGTATTTTTGCAAATTGGAGAGCCTCATAAATCTGATCGAATTATGAACGGCTATTTTTAGGCCTTATTCAAAGTTTCATCAATTCTAGTACGGTCGCGTGGGAAAAGTGTTGCTTTCTTAATATTATCAAGTCCAAGTAATTGCCAAGTCATTCTCTCGAGACCGATAGCAATTCCACCCTCTGGTGGCATGCCGTATTTAAACGCTTGGAGATAATAAGCATAACCTTCGGGCTTTAAACCAAACTTGATCATGTTATTAACCAGCTTGTCATATTCATGAATACGTTGGCCCCCAGTAATAATTTCTGTACCACGGAATAAAACGTCAAAACTTCCAGTGAATCCTGGATCAGCTGGATCTTCGTAAGTGTACATAGGGCGTTTTGAAACTGGATAGTGCGTAACCACTAGAAAATCTGAATCCCATTTTTTCTTGGCATACTCGCAAATTTGTCGCTCTTGATGTGGTTCTAAATCTGGTTCGTTGATACATCCTTTTTCATTATATTCATCTTCGAGAATTTTTTGTGCTTCTTTTAATTTCATTTGTGGAACTGGATTGATGAACTCTGGAAGCTTAACATCTAAAAGCTTTATTTCTTCAGGGCAAGTCTCTTTAACATTAGCAACCATTGTCTGCAAAGTGGCATAAACCATATCCATTACATCTTTATAATCATTGATGTAACCCATTTCAAAATCTAAACTTGTGTATTCATTAATGTGACGATTAGTATCATGCTCTTCTGCGCGATAAACATTGCCAGTGGTAAAAACACGTTCGTATATACCAACCATGGTTTGCTTATAGAACTGAGGGCTTTGAGCTAAAAAAGCTTTTTTACCAAAATAATCAACAGTAAAAACATTCGCTCCACCTTCAGTGGCACCGGCAACGATTTTTGGACATTGAAATTCAGTAAAATCATTCGCTTCTAAATGTTTTCTAAAGCCTTGTATCAAAGCTGTTTGAATTTTAAAGATGGCACGCTGTTTATTAGCGCGTAAATTAAAAGGCATGTTGTCGAGATAAGCGTCCATATTCAATTCAGCATCCAAATCATAAGGAAGAGTTTCCGCCGCTGCTAATATCTTAACTTCTTTGGCTAAAACTTCGACCGTGCCAGTTATTTGCTCAAGGTTCTTCTGTTTTTCGCCACGTTCGTTGACGATACCGCGGATCTCGAGGACATATTCTGGACGTAATTCTCCGACAATTGCTTGTGAAGCTTCATCTAATTCTAAAGGAACTAAAACAACTTGAACAATGCCGCTGCGATCGCGCATATCAAGAAAAACAATCTTGCCCATATTGCGCCTGGCGTTAATCCAACCTTTAATTGTAACTTCCTGCCCTATTTTTTTTGTCGTTTCACTATTTAATATTCTTTCCATACTATTTTTGTAACCAGTAACCTGTAACCAGTCACCAGTTTATTAAGAGTTAAGGATAAATGCGATTGATCATTCTTGGAAAAGGAATCGTTTCGCGGACATGTTGAACTCCACACATCCAACCGACTAAACGTTCTAAGCCGACACCGAAGCCCGAATGAGGCACTGACCCGAATTTGCGTAGTTCTAGGTACCACGTAAACGCCTCTTCGGGCAGCTTATCATCGACGATACGTTTGTGCATGATCTCAAAACTATCTTCACGTTGCGAACCACCAATAACTTCGCCATGGCCTTCGGGCGCAATCATGTCATCGCACAAAGCGAGGTCACCATCGCGCTTCATATAAAAAGCTTTTATTTCTGCTGGCCATTTTTCAATAAATAAAGGCTTATCAAATTTTTGCATGATTAATGTTTCATCATCATTACCTAAATCTTCGCCATCTTTAATGTCAGAACCAAGTTCTTGCAACATTTTAATGGCTTCAGCATAAGTTAAACGGTTGAATGGTGCTTTAATTTTTTCGAGCACAGTTTTATCTCGTTCTAAAATATCTAATTCTTTTTGATTAATCTCTAAAACTTTTTTGGCAACATGCGCAATCAAGTTTTCTTGAAGTTCTAAACTTTTAACATGATCATAAAATGCCATTTCTGCATCCATCATCCAAAATTCAGTTAAATGTCTTTTGGTTTTTGATTTTTCGGCGCGGAAAACTGGGCCAAAGTCAAAAACTTTCCCGAAGGAAGAAATAGCAGCTTCGATATAGAGTTGACCACTTTGAGAAAGATAAGCTTTACCTTCATCAAAATATTTCATTTCGAACAATTCAGTGGTGCCTTCGCAAGCAGCTGGAGTTAAAATCGGAGAATCAATTTTAATAAAGCCATCATTATTTAAGAATTCATAAATCGCATTAATGACGGTGTTGCGCACTCGTTGTATGGCCCATTGTTTTGGTGCGCGCAACCATAAGTGACGATTTTCTAATAAAAAATCGGGACCATGTTCTTTTTTCCCGATTGGATATTCTTCGGCGCGTTGGAAAAATTTTAATGTTTTGACTTGGACTTCGTACTCATCTAATTTTGGATGTTTAGAAACAGTACCAATAATTTCAACAGAACTTTCGATGGTCATTTCTTCCATGACTTTCCACGTTTGCTCATCAACACTAGTTTGACTGACGATACACTGCGCAAAGCCAGAACCATCGCGTAACTGTATAAACCCTATTTTGCCAGATGAACGGAAATTATAAACCCAGCCTTTGAGAACCACTTCTTTGTCTAAATTTGCTTTGAGATCTTTGATGTATGTTTGTTCCATAAAAAATGTTTAAACTGTATATATTTTAGCCTAAATTTACGAATAGTACAAATTATTTGGATGTTACGAATTACTGCTTACCAATAACCTAAATTTCTATTTAACAATCAAATCCAGATAGTAATTCGTAAGTTCAACTTCATGTAGCTATTCGTAAATTTAGCGAAGACGTTGACAAAAAACGCGAAAAATAATAAGGTTTTGTCATGAGCGGAGAAAGTAAAAACCACGTTGAGGCAAAACATGTTCTTCATCCTCTTTTTGCTAGCATTAGTCGGAGTTGTGTTGTTCATCGTCGGAGTAACCGAACACAAGGAACAAGTCGGCACTCTTGGCTTAGCCCTGGTTCTTATCTGTGCAATCCTCGCTCTGATCTTGCCGAAAGAGGCACAGGCTCAGACTGCCACCTGCACCGGCGACAGCTGGATCGGCAACGTCTGCCAGAGTGGTGGAGTGAACCAATCCAAAGAACCTTCAATCTCCTCCCACCAAGTCAGCTACAACACCGGCGAGTACTCGGTTATCGCACAGCCAGGAAGCTGCAACGACAAGACCTGCTGGTACACGATCATCGTGTATGCTAAAAGCGGGATCATCACAGCCATGTTCGAGAACAACTACACGCTCATCGAAGCAATTTCTCCTGGTTGTTGGAAGTTGCAACAGACGGACGAGTTCATAGGTCTCGCGGGCTTGCCAAATGACGCCGGACCGTTCATGCCGCTCGTCATCTGCAAACGCGAGGGTCTTTACTACGACGGCACGGATAAAGAACTTGCACCGTTCCTCAAAGAACGCCTCGACAAGATCCTCTGTGCCACGCGCGACTGCCGAGATGCAAGAACCTGCGTGAACGATGTGAAGATGAAAGCGCTCATCGTCGAGCTGCACATCATCCAGATGATCTTGTGGAAAGCTGGTTGGAAAATTGCCTTGCCCGAAGGTTGGCATGGTGGCTTGAACCAAGGTGAGATAAACCGTTTGACGCATGACGTCGAGCGCATCATCAACATCCGTTTCCAAGGTCACCTGCCTTCGACCTCTCGATGAAGGAGAAAACCATGGACGACAACAACGCTCCGATCACCGGCTGGAGCATCCTGAAGTTCATCGGCTTGCTCATCTTCTGTGCATGGCTGTTCAAGTGCTTTTGCCAGCTCATCGCTGGCTAGACCCTCGCCCCCACAATCGACATCGGTTGTTGGGGGTATTTATTTACTATGATTACCCTGATTACGAGGTGATTACTATGATTAGTTTGGGAAATAAAAAAATGTTTGTTTGCTTGTTTCTTTTCCCGCCGCTCGCGAGCAGCGGGATTTGTTTATTTTAATATGAGGAATGATTAACAGTTCGATTTGATGTCGGGCTCGCTTAGACCGCGAAGTGAGGCAGGCGAATTAATATTTAGTAGTGGCTTAGAACAATTCCGTACGTGCAGGTCGCGACCTGCACGTACGAGACCAATTTCGAGTTAATTAATGTAATTTTAGACAAAAAGTACTGACAACGATTGACAAAACATTTTATTTGTGCTATCATGTGAGTAACAAACCTGCCTGAGGGCACACCATGCGGAAGATCATCGAAGCCACCGTCCTCGCCCTGTGCGCCATCGCCGCGATCCTGGTCATGGCCACCCCGGCCAAGTGCCAGACCAACACCTGCCCCTGCGCCATCGCCGACTGCCCGCCCTGCGACGAGTCGTCGCCCTACAACGCGACCCGCGCCGCCGAATCCGAAGAGGGCATCCAGACCTACACCAGCAACAGGTTCCAGGTCAAAGCAACACCCCTCTGCGGAGGCTCCGGTTGCACCTACGCCATCGAAGTCTCGCGACTCGATGGAAAACACGAAGTCCTGTTCCGGTTCCTCAACCTGCTGTCAGGGATCACTGTCCTGAACGAAACCTGTGTGCTCATCCAGAGCACCAAGGACTTCAACGGCATCGACATGTTGCCCGAGCTCTACGGACCGTCGATCGGGATAGTTCTCTGCAAGGAAGGAAAAAACTTCGTCGAGAAGACCGCCTCGTTCATGGGCAATTTCTTGCGTGATCAAATCTCCGGACTGGAAGCCTGGCACGACACGTTGGTCGACAACCCCAGGGTGCTGAAGTCGCTCATCATCAAAGCTATGGCCATCAAGGAGCTGTTCTACCGCGAAGGACTTCAGCCTCCCAAGATGCCAAAGATGGACGCCGACATCGCCAAGCTCGACAGCAAGACCTACAAGAGAATCGAGCTCGAAATCATCAAGCGCTGCAACCAGCGCATGCTTTACCGGGGTCTCGCGAACTAGTCGCGCCCCGCGTGCTACACAGCTGCTACCTTCTTCCCGGGGGGTAGCAGTTTTTCTATACTACGAATTACTAATCGTCTACAAATCTACTAATAGCTACGAATAGCTTCATAAATAAGAAATTTTATCTAAGATTAAACAAAAAAACATCATAACCATTGACAAAACAATATGTTAGTGCTAAGTTTTAATCAATTCATTTCCCTAAGGGGAAGATCATGCCGATCGCTCGTCCCTTCGACAAATCCTTCTGGCTGGCAGTCATCCTGTTCTCCATCGCTCTCGCCTGTGTGATCTTCTCGTTCACTCCACGTGACGCCAACGCCCAGACCGTGACGATTCGCGTATCCTACACCAGCAACGGTTACATCGTGAAGGCCTCGCCTTCATGCGTCAACTCCAACTGCGTGTACGTCATCAGCATCACGCAGAAGAACAACGACACGATCATGACCTTGCAGAACGACAGCCCGTTCGTGGAAGTGCTGGACGACAAGTGCATCCGCATCAATTCGACGAACGACTTCATGGGCATCGGCGACGCCGAACACGAGTTCGGTCGCTGGATCCCGCAAGTCGTGTGTGTGGAAGGTAGGATCTACGCCGACCGCACCGCTTCGCGCCTCGAGAAAGAGCTCCGGCTCCGAGTGGCGGACATCGAGTCTACACTCGCGCTCGATGACATCATGGGCAGCTACTGCGACGAGCCGTGGCGGTCAAATGCCACCTTCGCCAAGATCGTGGAGTTGAAGGCCATCCAGCACATGTTCATTCGCGAGAACCTAACGCCCCCAGCCATGCCAATCCTCGGTCTCCTCGATAAAATGTTCTCCGAAGATCTCGACACCATCATGCGTCAGCTCTTAGAGGAACGCCTGACCTATCGAGGGCTCGGGTCGTGATCAACTTCTGGAACAAGTACCGTTCACCAACACCGAACCGGAGGTTTACATGTTTCCTTCGTGGAAAGAGATCGCCATTAGCTTATTCCTCGTCTCGCTAATGCTGTCCATCCTTGTCGGCCTTCACTCTATTAGCCGGGAAAAGGAGTCGACCGACACTCCCCTCTCCGCAGAAGCCTGCGAGACCGCTCTGGTCTACATGGACTTGCACCTCGACCTCGAAGCCAATCCGCCAGGTGTGAACCACTCGATCCAGAAGGACTTCGATGGTGTCCTTCTGCTGCGCAAGCAGTGTCAAGAGAGCAGCGACCGCCTGGCGCTGGTCAAGACCTACGTGACCAATGAACGGCTCGCGAAGTTGCTCGAAAATTCCTGGGACGCTACTCGAGAACTCCACCAAGTCGTAACGACTGGAGAAGCACTCATGAAGCAGCTTCCGCCCCAAGGGAAAAACTTCAAGGAGTGGCACTGCGAACAGTGCAACCAGCCCTGAGACTAGCAACCGACAGACAGGAGGCCACCATGTTCATCGTCAGCTCCGTCCCCCAGGTTTCCCAGGCTGGCGGCGTGGTCATCATCATCCTGCTGCTGCTCCTCATCTTAGCTTCCAGTCAGAGCAAGCGCTGGCAAGCCTAACTCTCGCCCCCACAATCGACATCGGTTGTGGGGGTATTTTTTTACCATGATTACTACTATGATTACCCTGATTACGAGGTGATTACTATGATTAGTTTGGGAAATAAAAAATGTTTGTTTGCTTGTTTATTTTAATATGATTAACAACTCGATTTGATGTCGGGCTCGCTTCGACCGCGAAGTGAGGCAGGCGAATTAATATTTAGAAGGGGCTTAGAACAATTCCGTACGTGCAGGTCACGACCTGCACGTACGAGACCAATTTCGAGTTAATTAATGTAATTTTAAACAAAAAGTGCTGACAACGATTGACAAAACATTTTATTTGTGCTATCATGTGAGTAACAAACCTGCCTACTGGGGAACACCATGAAGTCCGAGACCCAGAAAGAAATCGTGTTCTGGAGCGGTGTTTTCGCGGGCCTGGCCGTGATCCTGTGCCTGACCCTCCTCCCCTCCAAATGCACCCGCCAGACCTTCCCCAACCCGCCCAGCAGCGAACGTGCGGAAGAGACGGGCGGAGCCTATGCTGTCCGCGACCAGCTGAACAAGAAGTTCTTAGTCAGCTGGGATCCGAGCTACGGCATGAGCAGCTACAGCTACACCCTACGGATCGTCCGCAACAACGGCTCGCACGAGATGGTGGTCGCGTTCTACAACAACGACTACACCGTCCGAGTGAAGAACAACGGGCGCTGCATCGAACTGCCGATCACGCGCGACTACTGCGCGATCGGTGACGTACCCATGTCCGACTGCCCCATCGTCCCCATGGTCTTCTGCCGCGAAGGTGACAACTGGGTGGACGTGACCGCACAGCTCATGGGCAAAACCCTGCACGAGCGACTGCTCAACCTGGAACGGCTCACGGCCGTCTGGGAGGAGACCTCCGACACGCAGCGCAAAGCCATGATCGTCGAGAGCATGGCTCTCCGTGAGCTGTACTACCGTCGCGGCCTCGTCCCGCCCACCACCACGCTCATGACCAACCTTCTGACCTACTTCGGGGAAAAGTACTACAACGAAGTAGAGACGGGGGTCATGGAGGCAACGAGCAATCGCCTGCTCTACCGGGATCTCGCGAAATAGTCGCTGACCCATGCTACACAGCTGCTACCTTCTTCACAGGGGGTAGCAGTTTTCTATACTACGAATTACGAATCGGCTACGAATCTACTAATAGTTACGAATAGCTTCATAAAATTGATGGTTACGAATTAGAATTTCTAAGTAGGGGTTCAAAATTTTGAACCCCTACCAAAAAGACGTTTAAAAATCGACAACGATGACCGATTGACAAAACCACCCAAAAACAGTAAGCTCTTTTGATGCCTCTGGCATCGCAAACAACTGGAGGTTCCCATGTCCACGCCCCAAGTGTTCGTAAAAACACCTGCGATCCGTATCGTCGAAACGCTCTTTGGCGGTCGCGCGTACTTGGTCGAACTGCCCGTCGATGCCCACACAGTCGTGGTCGAGGGCACCAGCTTCCCGCCCGAACTGAACGTTACCGAGTTCTCGCCCCGCGTCTACTCCATCGTCGGCAAAAAGCTGAGCGGTTCGCACGCACACCGCGCTGGCACCGAAGACGAGATCATGCTCGTGGTCGCCGGCGAAGCGACGGTGCACCTCTGGGACGAGAGTGGCAAGCACGAAGAAGTCACCCTCCGCCCCGCGACCGACGGCCAGAAGTTCTGGGCGCTGTTCATCCGCTCCGGTATCTGGCACACCGTACGCTACAAGCCCCACACGGCGCTGAACGTCGTCGCCTCGGTCCACTACGACCGCGAGTACTACGTCGTAGATCCAGCCGACTACTTCACCGCCGAAGGCCACGCGCTGTACCTGCACGACATCATTTCCCTTAACGGAAACTGAGCAACTCCCCACGTCTGCGACTAGATCGCAGTGGGCTTACCCCGCACACAGTCATCTGTGGTGCGGGGGTTTCATTTTTGCTTTTTAGGCTCAATTTAGATATAATCCTAATATAAACTGTTAAGCACTCAATCAAAAAAATAAGAAAGCAAAAAAGAAAAGAGAAACAGTCAACTTGCACACCTACAACAAGCGAAGCGATACAACCCAGCACTATTAAGTGTTCCCTTAAAATGCTGGGTAAACAACTTGAACAATTAGTAGCATATGAAACATTTCATCATAGACGAAAAAAATCAGAAAGTCCGTTTGGATAAATTTTTGGTTGCCAAAACTGGTAAAACCAGAAGCCAAATTCAAAAAAACATTTTAAGTGAATCTGTTTTAGTTAATGATAAACCGGCCAAAGTTCATCAATTTTTATGTTTTAAAGATAAAGTGACTGTTTTGGACGCGGACCCGAATCGACAAAAGCAAGAGCCCAAAGAACCATTGCGCCCAGATACAGAAGCTGGCAAAAAAGCCCTTAAACTTGTGGCTCGCGCTGCTCGGGCATTAAAGGTGCCGGTTCCAAAAGTTGTTAAAAAAACAAAGGATTATTTAATTATCGAAAAACCATCTGGTCTTTTGGTTCATGCCACCTCAAAAGATGAACCGAGTACCTTGGTGACTTGGTTGGTTAAAAAATATCCGCAAATTAAAAAAATCGCTGACCCTGAATCATTAAAAAAACGCGATAAAATTTATCGTCCCGGTATTGTGCATCGCCTCGACAAAGATGTTTCTGGTTTAATGATTATTCCGCTCAATCAAGATGCTTTCGAATATTACAAAGAACAATTCAAACAAAAATTAATTAAAAAACAATACACTGCCCTTGTCTTTGGTCAGTTGCCACAACCGCACGGTTTAATTGAATTTGAAATCAGCCGTAAATCAACTGGCGGCAAAATGGCCTCGCACCCCAAAGGTTCTGGTAAAGGCAAATATGCGCAAACAGAATATAATGTTGTCCAACAATTTAGTAAATTCTCGTTAGTGGAAATTAATTTACATACTGGCCGAACCAATCAGATCCGCGTGCATTTTATGGCTTTAAAAAATCCTGTTGCTGGCGATGAACTTTATAATCTTAAAAGCTTCACCTCAAAAGTTTACATCCCGCGCATTCTTTTGCACGCGAACAGATTGGAATTTGTGGATCAAAACAATAAACCTCAACTATTTACTTCCGACCTACCGAAGGAATTTGATGATGTGGAGAAGCAACTTAAGTAACTGCTTATAATTGTTCAAGTTGTTCAATCACTACGTTTGTTCAAAATGTTCACTTGATCCATGGTCTATGTCCCATGACAAATCCTAATCATTTTGCTTTCTTGTTTTTCCTGCCCGGCACTTAAAGTGAATACTTTATAGTACTGGGTTGCTTTCTTGATTAGACGCAAAACTACTATGCCTCAAAACAACCTCAACAAACGACTCACCTACAAGCTCAAAAACGAGCCTTGTCTTAGTTTTATTAAAACACTTTTTGATACCTTTCCTGACCTCGAACTTTATCTAGTCGGCGGCATGGTACGAGATATTATTTTAAATGTAACAAATTCTAAAGATTTTGATTTTGTGGCTCGCAACGTTGATGTTAAGGACTTAACAACTGAACTCAACAAACTTGGTTGGTGCGATTTAACTGGTCGCGACTTTGGCGTCATAAAATTTAAACCAGCCGAAAGCAATCAATTTATTGACATTGCACTCCCCCGCACCGAACAAGGCAAAATGACTGGCGGCTATCGTGATTTCACTCTTCAAGTCGACAAAAAGTTGTCGCTCGAAAAAGATTTGGCGCGTCGCGACCTCACCATCAATGCCATGGCCTGGGATATTAAAAATCGAACTTTAATTGACCCCTTTAAAGGCCAAGAAGATATTGAAGCCAAACTTATTAGATCTGTTGGCAGTCCAGAAAAACGTTTTCAAGAAGATTATTCTAGGATTTTACGCGCTTTGCGTTTTGCCTGCCAATTTAATTTAAAAATTGAATCCAAAACTTGGACAGCACTCAAAAAACTCGTCCCCCATATAGTAGAGAAACGCCAAATAACTCAGCAAGAACATATACAACGTCGACTGGCTCAAGAAATTATCGAAGAAAATCGAGAAAAATATCTGACCCAATTAAATTCCTTAACTCCGGAAGAAAAGATTGCTTTAGTCGAGGAAGATATTGTGCCATCAGAAACTTTGACGCGCGAATTATTTAAAGCGCTAACAGTCAACCCGCTAGGTGCTGTGAAACTTTATGATGACTGCGGTGCCTTGGAATTATTGATGCCAGAGATTCATGATTTGAAGGGTTGCACTCAATCAGCTAAATTCCATTCTGAAGGTGATGTTTGGACACATACACTCATGACGCTCAAACAAATTTCAGAACCGGAATTTGCGGAACACTTTCCTGACTTCAAAATAACCGGTGTTTTTGTATTAGCTTGTCTCTTGCATGACATAGGCAAACCAGCCATGCGTACAGTTGATGATTCTATCTCTCCGGCAAAAATAAGTTTCAGTGGACACGCAGAAGAAGGGGTTAGTATTGCCAAAAAAATTTGCGCTCGCTTAAAATTAAGTCACGATTCTCAAGAAAAAATTTCGTTCATGATAAAACACCACATGCTAGTTATGAGTTCGACTGCCATCAACAAATTCCGTGCTCATAAACTAGCCGAATGTTTTATTGATAATCAACATAGCTTAGATTTACTTGCGCTACTTTATCTTGATATTATGGGCGCTTTGAAAGCTGATGGCACAACCGACAAAGAACTTTTTGATAACACTCTACAAAGAATTGAAGAAATTAAAGAGACTAGATCACATCAACCAAAAAAAATAATTGATGGTGCGAAAGTAATTGAGCTACTCGAAATAGATGCAGGTCCTTTTGTGGCCTGTATTCTTGATTTGATCGATGAGTTAAAAAATCAGGGCAAGATTAATCGTGCCGGTGACGCTGAGAAGTTTTTGCGTGAACATGCTGTACATCTTAAAAATTTTGCCAAAGAAATTTCTGGGCATAATTCAGCCGAGTTGGCAGAAAAAATATTAAATTCACTCCAATTATGAAGCACCTAATTGTTATCGCCGGTCCAACTGGCTGTGGCGAAAGCTCAGTCACGCGCGGAATACTTGAACGGCTCAAAAATTCAGAAAGATTTATTACGACAACATCACGTACACCACGAGGATCAGAGAAAAATGGCGTTGATTACAATTTTATTTCACAAGACGACTTTAAAAAGAAAATTGCTGAAAATTATTTTTTAGAATATTCCTATATAAAAAACCGCGACGATTATTATGGCACCCCCAAGCATCAAATAGATCAAAAAATAAAAGAAAATAAAATATTAATCTTTAATTACGACCTAGTCGGCGCCAAAGCCATTAAAGAAAACTATCCAGGAGAAACGCTCAGCATTTTCATCGTACCGGAAAGCTTAGATCAAATCCGCAAGCAATTATTGGCCCGTAATCCCAAAATGCCCCTTGAAGATTTAGCCAAAAGACTTAAAAACGCCGAAGAAGAGCTAAAAGATCAAACTGAGTACGAGCACATTCTTGTTAACAAATACCAGCGACTGGGAGAAACCATCAAAAACTGCTACCAATTGATAAAACAGTCCCTTGGATAAAGGCCTTGACTAAGTCCGCTTTTTGATATATACTAAGCTTTGATATTTAGTGTTAAATAAAAGTTACCAGTCACCAGTAACCTGTAACCAATACTATTTTTCTGGTCACTGGTCTCTGGGTACAGGTCACTAACATACACTAGTAACTATTCGCAAATTAGTAATAAAATTAGTAATAATATGGCAGAAGCAAAAAAACAAGCTCCAGAAGTCAAGGAAACAAAGGTTGAAGCTCCAGTCGACCGCAATTTCCCAGATGTAGTACCGGGTGTAACCGTAAAAGTACACCAAGAAATTACTGATATTACCCCTAAAGGTGAAGAAAAAAAGCGTATTCAAATTTTTGAAGGCGTGGTTCTTCAACGAAAGCATGGTAATAAAGCTGACGCAACCATCACTGTACGTAAAGAATCTGATGGCTTTGGTGTCGAAAAGATTCTTCCACTACGTTTAAAAACTATCAAGAAAATTGAAGTCGTGAAAAAATTCCGTGTCCGACGTGCCAAGATTGGTTATATCCGTGGCAGACATAAAAAAATGCAAGAGGTCAAATAAAAAAATGTGTGGACCGGTCCAAATGGACCGTAGGGAACAAAAATTTTTGTTCCCTACCAACGCGAATGCGTTGAGCCACACATTTTTTATTTCAGAATTTTTTTAATATATTGACCTGTTAACGATTCCTTAACTTTGGCGACCGTGGCAGGCGTCCCCTCAGCCACGAGATTCCCGCCCTTCTCACCACCAGCTGGACCCAAATCAATAATCCAGTCACAATTTTTTATGACATCAAGATTATGTTCGATAATAATAATGGAATTGCCTTTATCAACTAATTTATTAAGAATTAGTAATAATCTTTTAATGTCATCAAAATGCAAACCAGCTGTCGGTTCATCCAAAATATAAAGTGTTTTACCAGTCGCATAACGTGCGAGTTCCGTGGCGAGTTTAATGCGTTGAGCTTCGCCACCAGATAAAGTTGTTGCTGATTGTCCCAAGGTTAAATAGCCTAAACCCACTTCTTCCAAAACCATTAACTTTTCTTTCAAAATCGGTGTGTCATGGAAAAAATCTTTGGCCTCTGAAGCTGTTAAGCTAAGAACATCAGCGATATTTTTACCTCGATAATGAATTTCTAAGGTTTGCTTATTATAACGACGGCCCTTACATTCAGAACATTCGACATACACATCTGGCAAAAATTGCATTTCTATTTTTATTAAACCATCACCGCCGCAAGCTTCGCAACGACCACCTTTAACATTGAAACTGAAACGGCCAGCATCATAACCTTTTATTTTGGCTTCTGGAACTTGAGTGAACAAATCACGGATATAAGTGAAGATGCCAGTATAAGTCGCGGGGTTAGAACGTGGCGTTCTACCAATCGGAGTTTGATCAATCGTAATAACCTTATCTAAATTTTCAAGACCCTTAATCGCTTTATGTTCTGCTGGTAAATCTTTGGAACGATAGAAATAACGCGCTAATGATTTTGACAAAATATCTGTAATTAATGACGATTTACCGGAGCCAGAAACTCCCGTGATCGCAACTAACTTATTAAGCGGAATTTTAACATCAATATTTTTTAGGTTAAAAGCTTTAGCACCTAAAATTTCAATAAACTTTCCATTACCCCGAGAAGTGCGTCTAATAACATCAATTTTTTCTTTACCTGAAAGATATTTACCGGTTAAAGAATGTGGATTTTTCATGATTGAAGCAATCGGTCCGGCGGCCACAACTTCTCCCCCGTAAATACCAGCACCAGGGCCAATATCAATAATATAATCAGCCGCTTTCATCATAGCTTCGTCATGTTCAACAACAATAACTGAGTTGCCCTTATCGCGCAGTTCTTGCAAAGTTTTAATTAAGCAAGCATTGTCTGATGGATGCAAACCGATTGATGGTTCATCCAATACATAAATCACTTCTGACAAAGCTGAACCAAGTTGAGTGGCCAAACGAATACGTTGCGCTTCGCCACCAGAAAGTGTTGTTACAGTTCTGTCCAGTGAAAGATAGCCGAGTCCAACATCCTCTAAAAATCCAACCCTATTTTGAACTTCTTTGATAATAGCTGAAGCAATTTTAAAATCTATTTCACTAATTGATTCTTTTAAATATACAAATTCTTTTGAAGATAATTTTTTCTCTGGTTTGACTGCTTTGACTAATTCAGCGACTATTTCTTTCAAGCGAGAAACCGGCGCTTCGGTGTATTTAATGATCGAAAGACCGGCCACTGTTACAGCTAAACTTTCTTTTTTCAGTCTCTGTCCATTACAAGACAAACACAAACGCATGCGCATGTATTTTTCAATCTCTTTATGGATATATTCAGAATCAGTTTCTTTATATTTCTTTTCTAGTCCAGGAATGACACCTTCATACGTCAATGACTTGCTGCCAACTGTATAGACTTCGTCCCCCGTGCCAAAAAGAACTGTTTTCAAAGCTTTCTTGCTTAATTTTTCCACTGGCACATCAATAGAGAAGCGATGTTTCTTGGCGACTGCGGCTAAAAGCTGCCAAATCGCCACCTGATTGGAAAAAATCTTGGTCCAAGGTTTAATGGCGCCTTGAGCTAAAGTTAAACGCTCGTTACTGATGACAAGTTCTGGTTCAACTTCCTGTCTGTTTCCCAAACCACTGCAATCTGGGCAAGCACCGTAAGGAGAGTTAAAAGAAAAACTGCGTAATTCAATTTCTGGTAAATCAATATCGCATTTGGGACAAGTATAATATTGGCTAAATAAAATATCTTCGTTTTTATCTGAACGTAGCGCCACGACCAAACCATTACCTAAGTCTGAAGCTAATTTCACTGCATCACGCAATTGCTCTTTGGTTTCTTTGTCGCCATCGAGTAAAATGCGGTCGACAATAACTTCGAGCGTATGCTTTTTTTGTTTATCAATTAAAAGACGATCTAATTCTTCAATATTATAAGTAATGCCATCAAAACGTACTTGGTAATAATTGGCTTTGCGTACTTCTTCGATGACTTTTTTATGTGTACCTTTTAAATCACGGATAACCGGAGCTAAAATTGTGACGTTGACTTTATGTTCTATCTTCCAAATTTTATCAACAATTTCATCAACTGTTTGACGTGAAACTTCTAAACCGCAACTAGGACAGTGCGGACGACCGATACGACTAAAAAGTAAACGCAAAAGATCATAGATTTCTGTAATAGTCCCAACCGTGGAACGCGGATTTTGAGCTGAATAACGTTGATCAATCGCAATGGCGGGTGAAAGGCCAGTGATTTTGTCGACATCTGGTTTTTCTTTAACTTCCAAAAATTGTCGAGCATATGAAGAAAGACTTTCCACGTAGCGTCGTTGACCTTCGGCGTAAATCGTATCAAAAGCGAGAGAAGATTTTCCTGAACCAGAAAGTCCAGTAATAACAACTAATTTATTGCGTGGAATATCCACATCAATATTTTTTAAATTATTAACTTTGGCGCCCTTGATCGAAATGTAGTTCGACATAATATTTACTAATTACTAATACTATTACTAATTTACTAATGATTACTAATTATTAGTTACGATTTGTAAATTAGTAGCAAATTCGTAATTAGTAATTAAAGAAACATGCTGTCTGCGATTATAACAATATTATTTAATCTTGTAAAGAGTTAAGTTGCGAATAGGGCATTTTTATTAGGATATTACGAATTATTACTTAGCAATTGAAACTTAACAGTAATTCGTAACATCAACTTTATGACGCTATTCGTAACAAAAAACGAGCCCTGATATGTGAATCAGAGCCCGTTAGAATTACTTACGGAGGTCGCCCAGCTTTTGTAGCTCTACGAGACGGCTATAGAGACCATTCTGAGCCAAGAGCTTTTCGTGGCTGCCAGACTCCGCAACCTGACCACCATCAATAACATAGATCATATCTGCTTTGCGGATAGTGGACAGTCGGTGAGCAATGGCCACGATGGAAACATCCAGCTTCTTCCGGATGGAATTGAGCATGGATTGGATTGCCAGCTCTGTTTCTGAATCAAGGCTAGAGGTTGCCTCGTCCAGAACTAGGAATTTTGCACCATTCAACAGCGCAATGTACGCTCGTGCAATGCCGACGCGCTGACGTTCACCGCCAGAAAGTCTGATGCCACGTTCGCCGACTTGAGTTGCGAGGCCGTCGGGGAAACGATCTTGCTTCTCCATCATCGTATGAATGTGAGCAGCACGAATTGCTTCATCAACTTGCGCTGGAGTTGCATCGCGACAGGCATAAGTGATATTTTCGAGCAAAGTTGCATCAAAAACATCTACGTCTTGTTGCACGATAGCAAAGAGACGACGGTACCAATCACGATCGAGCTGACGAATATCAATACCGTCCAGCGTGATTCGTCCATGATTAACGTCATAGACTCGACACAACAACTTTGCGACCGTAGTTTTCCCTTCGCCGCTTCGACCGACCAGAGCGATCATTTGCCGTGGCGCAATTTGCAGATCAAAAAATTCCAGAACCGCCTGATCCTTCCCAGGATAATTGAAAGAAATTTTGTCGAAGCGGATATCGCCAATTGTCGTCGTCGGAACAAAAGCAGTTGAAGAGTTCGTGATCTCTGTGTCATCATTCATAATCTCAGTCAAACGATTAACCGAGACCAAGTTCCGCAAGATCTTAGAATAATTATTAAAGATCTCGCCCAACCCCTCAATCGTCACATTCCCTGTTGTGATGATAAATACCACTGTGCCGACTTTTGTCTGCCCCATCAAAACGAAATACACTCCGAGTGCAATCGTCGCAAGGAAAAACACATTTAAAACAATGCGAATCCCCATAATGTAGTATCGCTCAGTCATGTTAATATCAGTATCCAAATCACGCATACATTCACGTACTGTTTGCAATCGTTCTTTTTCGCGTCGCTCTTGGACAAAGTCCTGAACTGTTCTGATGTTCAGCAAAGATTGAGTAAAGTAACCGCTTGATTCTTCCTTTTTCTTTTCCCACTTTTCCCAATCACCGGACATACGTTCGTAATAGCGTTTATTGATCCAATACGCTGGAGCGAATGGCAGGAAAAACAACAAACCGAGTCTCCAATCTAAGATCATCATGCAAGTGAGGTTCGCCACGAGATAGATGAACTGAGGTAAAATGTCCCAAGAAAGTTTAACGCAGATTTCGACCATCCGCTCAATTCCCTTCTCGATTTTCGAAATCTTTTTCCCGGTGTTTTCTCGTTCATGATAACCGAGAGAAAGTGCCAGCAACTTCGATTGCGCCAACACCGGCCACCACGCTTCCAGTCTGATCACCCCTTTGATGAAGATTGTCTCTTTGACAAAGAGCGTTACGAGGATTGCACTAATTTTGACTGCGAACATGATGATGATAAAGCAGATCAGTCGAGTAGAAATTGTCCCGGACTTAAGAACTTCGGGCAGGTCGTCAAAGATCAGTTTCAAGAAATACGGAAATGCGAGCGCCAGCAGTTGCGTAACTATTAACCAATAGAAGCCCAGCTTCATCGCTCGTTGCTCAGGACCAACCAATTTCCAAAAGTTCTTGATGCCAGTCAAGAAAAAACTCAGACCTTTGTCTTCGTAACGGAATCCATCTTCCCAGTTTGCCATAACCGCCTCCATTGTTGTTGTTAAAGACCAAAAACACCCGGCTTAGGACCGGGTGCTTGGCAATCTTATGAAGTTAATTAGTTAAATAACGTAATTTGTTATCAAACAATTTATTATAAACCCCAAGATTAACAAGTGACCCAGCCCCAAGATGTGAGTTAAATGCCGGAACTTTTCCAACAAAAACCCAGACCCCTAGTCGGCCAAGACCAAGTTTCATCAGATTCATTAAAATTGTTAGATCGATATTCATATTTTAGCAAGCTTATTAGCTAGTTAGCGAGATAAACGAGTCAAGTCAAAGCATACTCTGTTATACTTAGAACTTAACTTGCTTATCACTTTATCTCGCTAACTAGCTTATCTCGCTTTCTTGCTCTGTTATGGCAGGAATATAGTCAAGAATGAAGTGTACAATATTTATTAACTACTGTCAAGTGGGCTGATTGAGATTGTTTTCTCCTCTCTGCTACGAAAACGATTTATTTAAAAAATAAAACCACCATAATTTGGCAGTTTTATCTTGTTTATTGCAAAGTGTTAACTTCTGAAGGCACATCTTAACTGAGATGAATCTCCCTTTTCGACATTGTTTTTCCAATGTAGTGGCTGCAGATTGGATAACTCATCGCCTCCGCCATGTGCTTCTGGTTTTCTGTGATCTATTTCCCAGCCACGAACCGCATCCCTATCCCCATGTTTGTCAAACTCCATCCATGCTCCACATGCGTCCCTTCTGTATTTATTAGAATCATATCCGCTTACAGGTTGCACTTTTTCCCAAACGGCTAAAATCGTTTGATTCGACCATCGTTCTTTTGTGTACATAAGTTTCTAAATTTAATGCTAAAATTTCCCCAAAACTTGAAAATGTGCTATCCTTTAATTATTAAAGTGATTTGTGTGGATAATCGACTACATATTTACAAGCGGGGTTTACGAGACCCCGTTTTATTTTTGGAGTTTATAGCTTCATTTTAGCAAAACAACAAATACCTGTCAACATTTTGACGCTTTTAAAAATATTTGACAAAAGAAATTTTAAAAGTTATACTGGATATATAATGAAACGCAAAAATATGCACCAAATTCAACAAAAAATATTAAATTTTGCCGATAAACTAAATCTAAAACGAGACGGACTTAGACAGATTGGCAGATTGGTTGGTGAACCACACCCTTTTACAGTTTCTTATCACTTAAAAAAACTTGAAGAAAAAGGTTTTATTAAAATTGATAAAAAAACTGGCGAAATAAAAAAAATAAAAAACGATGGACCACAAAAAGGTTTATTTTTGGCGATTCCCGTTCTTGGATCTGCAAACTGCGGAGATGCAAACATATTTGCCGAAGAAAATTTAGAGGGCTATATCAAGGTGTCAAAAAATATTATTAAGGCTGGCGAGGGTTTGCTTGCAATTAAAGCCTCTGGTAATTCAATGAATAAAGCCGATGTTAATGGTCAAAATATTGAAGACGGAGATTATGTTATTGTTAATTCAAAAAAACAACCTCAGCCGAATGATTATGTTTTAGCAATTATTGATAATTGTGCAAATATAAAAAAGCTATTATTGGATTCTAAAAATAAAGTTATTTCTTTAATGTCAGAATCAACAGAAAATCATCCAATTATTTTTATTCATGAAACAGATAAATTTTTAATAAATGGGGTAGTCAAATATATAATTAAAAAACCGATTGTTAATTGATCATAAATTTTCTTTTTTGGCGTTTTTTAGCTATAATATAATTATAAAATACCACATATGAACGAAAGAAAAACTGAAATAATCACGAGAGATCACTTTTCTAAATTTTTGGATACTGTTTATATTGAAGAGCAACGCTCGGATAATCCAAAAATTGATAAGTTGTTAAAATCTGCCTCAAAAAAAGGTGGTGGGAAAGGTTACCCTGAATTTATTATTAGTTACAAAACTAATCCTGATTTATTGATTGTTATTGAATGCAAAGCCGATGTAATTAAACACGAAAGCAAAGATCGTGATAAATATGCGGATTTTTCGGTTGATGGTGCATTGCTTTACGCTTCTTATTTATCTAAAGGTTTTGATGTTTTAGCAGTCGCAGTTAGCGGAGAAACAAAACAGGCATTAAAAGTTTCTCACTTTTTACATTTGAAAGACGAGAAAAAAGCTACTCAAATTTTTGGAGATAAATTCTTATCCGTTGATGATTATTTGAACGGATATTTAAAAAGTCCTGAAAAATTTAGACAAGATTATAATTCACTTTTAGATTTTACAAAACAACTTAACGAAAAATTGCATACTTACAAAATTCTTGAAAGTCAAAGAAGCTTACTCATTAGCTCAATTCTAATTGCTTTAGAAAACACTGCTTTCAAAAGATCTTATGCTTCGCACAAGAAAGCTGAAAATCTCGCAGTTTCTCTGATTCAAACAGTTTCCGATGAATTAGAAAGTGCAAATATCACAGGGGAAAAATTAGAGAATCTAAATACTCAATTTAGTTTTATTAAAACCGATACTTCTTTGTCAAAAAAAGAAAATGTTTTGAAAGAAATTATTGACGAAATTGACGAAAATATAAATGCCTTTATCAAAACTCACAGATATTTTGATGTTTTAGGTCAGCTTTATATTGAATTTTTGAGATACGCAAACAGCGATAAAGGTTTAGGGATTGTTTTAACGCCCCCACACATTACAGAGCTTTTTGCAGACTTGGCACAAGTAAATAAAAATTCTATTGCTTATGATAACTGTACTGGAACGGGCGGATTTTTGATTAGTGCGATGAAGAAAATGATTGCAGACGCAAAAGGCGATGAAACAAAAATCAAAGAAATAAAATCAAAACAACTTATCGGAACTGAATACCAATCGCATATTTTTGCTTTAGCAGTTTCAAATATGTATATCCACCAAGACGGAAAGACAAATATCATAAATGGCAGTTGTTTTGATGAAGAAGTTATTGAAGAAGTAAAAACGAAGAAACCAACTGTTGGCTTTTTAAATCCGCCTTACAAAGACAAAAAAGGAGATACTGAAGAGTTAAAATTTGTGTTAAATAATTTAGAATGTTTAGTTGATGGTGGGATATGTGTGGCTATAATTCCACTAAGTTCTGTCATAGCGAAAAATGGCATTAAGCTTCAGTTGAAAGAACAATTGCTGCAAAATCATACATTAGAAGCCATCTTGTCAATGCCAGAGGATCTTTTCCATAATTCAAAGGTTTCACCTGTTTCTGTCGTTGTTGTCTTTACCGCCCACAAACCACATCCCGCAGGTAAAAAAACATGGTTAGGCTATTTTAGAAATGATAATTTTGTGAAGACTAAAGACAAAGGACGTATAGACCTATTGGGGACATGGGAAGAAACAAAAAAAGAGTGGCTTACATTATATTTCAATAGAGAAACAAAAAAAGATATAAGTCTAACGAGAGAATTAAAACCACAAGATGAGTGGTGCATAGAGGCATATTTAACATATGATTACAATGAAATTACTGCGTATAAACTTAAAGATAAAATACAAAAATATTTAGCATTTCGATTACTCCATGATTTGCTTGATTTCAAAATTGATAAACCAAATAAACTTAAATATGTTAACAAATTAATTCCATTACATGAGATTTTTGATGTAACGAATGGATTGGCGTCTTCAAATGTAGAAGTATTAGAGTCTCCTGAAAATCCTACTGATATTAGATATATTAGACCATCTCAAACTTATGAAGGAAGTATAGCTGGATATGTAGATAAAACCTTCATAGACGATAAATACATTTATCCTGACAATACACTGTATGTTTCTACGGATGGACAAGGAAGTCACACTTATTCTTATGTCTCATCTTTTGAGTTTATCCCAAATAGCAATATTTCTGTCTTAATGCCAAAGAGAAAAATGTCCGTACAAGAAAAAATTTATTATGCACTTTGTGTTTCAAGTAATAGATATAAGTTTTCTTATGGCAGAAAGCCTAAAGGCGATAGATTAAAGGATATATTGTTACCTTTGTATCCTCCTGAATATGTTTACGGTGATATTTTTAATGAAATCTTTGATAATTGGAAAAAAATAGTAAAATAAGGAATTTTAAATTTTGGGCATTTCCCTCTAATCCTTCTACCCAAAATCAAAACAAAAAAACTTATTTATCATTTAGAATAAAAAACAAATTTAAAAAAAGAAAGAATTTTACATCACATAACAAGGCATATCCGGTTCAAAAATTTTGCACTTTATAATAAATTAAGGAAAGCAAAATTTTCTCTCCCAAATACATTAGCATCAGCCAGCGCCTGAATCCTTGCTATCTCCTCTTTATTCTCCTCTGGCTTAAATAGATGCTTATACCTACCCTGCAATGATAGATATTCTTGAACTTTTGGACGTGGATTAGGTGTTTTAGCTGCGCTGACGAGCTGGCCATTAACATATTCAACGACCGGGTAGATTCCAGTTTGCTGAGCTAAACGCGCAACTTTAATAGTATCCTTTGATTCGGTGTACCACCCCGGAACGCAGGTGACGAGAATCTGTAAATATTTTGGTCCAGTTAAACTCAAAGCTTTTTTAACTTTATTTTCTATATCCATAACATTTCCCACAGTCGCAGTCGCCGCATATACGCATCCATGAGCGAGCGCAATACCAATCATATCTTTCTTCTTCAAATAATTTCCATTCGAAGCTGAGCCTGGTGGTGAGGTTGTAGTATTTGCATCAAGTGGAGTTGAACCGCTCGCCTGCACACCAGTATTCATGTAGGCTTCATTATCAAAACAAACATACAAAATATTTTCTTGTCTTTCCCATGATCCAGAAATTTGCCCCATACCAATATCAATCGTAGCGCCGTCCCCACCCCAAGCAATGATGTTAACTTCTTTTTCCTTGCCTTGTTGTTTAAGCGCATAATAAGCACCGGCCGCCAAACAAATTGCATTTTCAAAGTTGGCGTGGATCCAAGGCACTTTAAAAGATGAAAAAGGATAACGCGAAGTTGTCACCTCGCTACAACCAGTGGCATTAGCGATAATTGTTTTTTCGCCAGCTGCTTGCAACACATGGCGCATGGCTAAAAGTTCGCCACAACCAGCACAAGCTGAGTGACCAGGATTAAGTAAATATTTAAACGGCATTTTATATGGCATAAATATATTTTTAATGACTACATGTACGACATTGATCAAATTCATCACCTACCTTCTGTTGAATACACTTGGAGGTAACACATCTTTCAGGCTTGCTAGCATCACATAAACCAAATTCGTCTGTGTGTTCAGGATCATTAAGTGGGTTATAAGCACTCGGCACAGGTGATACAAAATGTTGTGGTGCTGTGCAATAATTCCAACCGCAATTGCTTTGCACTTCCATACACCATTTCCCCTTTCCACAAGATTGTTCCACTGTTCCTTCGCTCGAAGGATCACATTGGCATCTTTTTTCTTTTGTACCAAGTCCATACCAAGAACTTTCATGACAATCACCGCTCAGACAATCCTCATCCGCGGTACAAAGATCTCCGTCTGGAATAGCATTTTTACAATAACCCGTAGCACCAGTGTTAATACAAACTGTATTTGCTGGACAATCAGTAGATAACTTACACTTACATATTCCACTGCTATCGCGGAAATTACTACAACACTCAGCATCAGTTGCAGCTGCTTGTTCTATACCCTTACATGTTCGACATTGATTAAAAGTTCCCCAAGCGGTTTGGCACATCTCACCAGTACCACAATCCGCATCAACAGAACAAGTACACTTAGCCAATTCTACATCTGGTCCAGGAGGATTTGGAACATCTTGTGTTTCACAATGATCCGATGCACATTCAGCATCTTTACCGCAAGGCTCTCCAATAGGAAGTTTTGCTCCGCTAGGATTTAAATTATCGATAATTTCACAACGTAATGGTTCATCTTCTCTGAAAACTTTATTATCAATATCAATTCTCATCCCACTAGCTAACATTCTATTTACATTAAAATAACCACAAGCTGTATCATAGACCCACTTATCGCCCTCGGCGCCAGCTTCTGCAGGGTGTGCCGCGCCGCAAACTGAACAAGTTGGATTAATCCAAACCCCCTTATAAACATTACTACTCTCTGGCACTTTTGGATCTCGGCCTACATAATATTCATCATCCATGGAAACTGTCCCGCTATCATCATTCAATTCAATTTTTAAAACTGCATACTGAATTTTTCCAAGTGATTTCAATTGTAAATCAGTCAGATTTTGTTGATAAATGTAATATGTTTGTTGGCCCTTTCCATCAACTGGGTTATAAAAAGCCATTGCCCCTAATTTACTCCCTTGAATTGGATAGAGCCAAATTTTATCTAAATACCTATCATTAGGATCACTAATAGAACCCCAAATTAAAACGTTTCGACAAGCAAAGTTCTCGCTATCAGTTGGGCTGGCTGGTACACAGGTCTTAGTACCCGGACAAACCCAACCAAAACACTCCCCCCTATCAGAAACACTTGTGTCTCTGGCCTTATAAGTCATTTTTTTGCCACAAGCACTATCTCCTTCAACAATATATTTGTCAGCAGGCAATTCATTACAAAATTTAACATCAGTGATAATTGCTTCTTTCACAACTTCCACTTTTATCGGCTGCAAATTAACTAAATTTGGATTAATGGTATTAAGTAAAACATATGAACCCAAAAGTAAAACTAAACCGGTGACAGCTCCGGTAATAAGTTCTTTCCCATGCTTTATCATGTTTGGATTCAACCCACCGATTAAATACATCACTCCACCAATCATAATCATCAACACAGCCAAAATTGAACCAATGACTACGCCATAGCGATACATATTACCAATATATTTGGCGAGCCATGGAATATGCCAACATTGTTCCTCAGAAGGATTTCCATCTTTATCTATGAAACAAGGCGCCATAGTTGCTTCGCCAATATCATTATAATCACCCAATGGTACAACTATTTGATCACGAATATCGATAGCACCCACGTCTTTAGCTGATCGAGTTGTAGCATTTGCAACTGGAACAAAAATCAAAAAACTTAAACTAACAAATTGTGCTGAAATAATAAAACACACCATTATAATAAATATTTTGACTGATTTGCTCATATTCTATAGTTAGCTAGTTAGCCCTGCACCACAAACTGCCTTTGGGTGCAGGATAAACGAGATAAGTTATAAGCGAGATCAGCCAGCTGATAATCTGGTAGAAACGTGCTAACCAGCTTATCTTGCTAACTCGCTTGTCTCGCTTATTTTATAAACGTAACTTTATTTCCGCTTGATTGAACTTTTTTATAAATACCGGCAATCATGTCCTTGGTAATATCACGACCACCTAAACCCAAAATGAATGATTGAACTTTTGCTTTAATATTTTTATGTGACACCGCCTTTATCTCGATGGCGATGATGCCTTCCTGCCCTAAGGAAATTGATTTATCGATCACGGCCACAAATTTTGCTCCACTCAACTTTTTAATAACTTCTTCTGTTGGAAATGGACGGAATGTTTTTAGCTTGACGACAGCAACTTTCTTCCCGGCCTTATTTAATTCATCCACAGTATCTTTGATTGTGCCAACAACTGATCCCATGGCCACAAAAACAACGTTAGCTTTTTTGTCTCCATAATATTCAACTAAATCACGCGTACCGCGACCAAACATAGTTTTAAATTGACCAAACTCCTGGCGCAAAACAGCTTTCGAAGCAATTAGATCTTTAAATAAATCTTCACGTATCGGCATATAATCTTCTGGTGTAGCAAAAGCACCCAAACTGCGTGGATTATTCACGTCGAGAAATTGGCCTTTGAGTGGTTTATAATCTGGCAAATATTTTTTTACTTGAGTCAGCTCTGGCATCTCAATAGTTTCAAAAGTATGGGTTAAAACAAAGCCATCCATATTCACCATGACAGGAATTGATAATTTTTCTGCAACTTTGTAAGCCACCAAATGCATATCAAGCGCTTCTTGATTGTTCTCGGCATAAAGCATAATCCAACCACTGTCGCGGATAGTCATCGCATCTTGTTGATCATTCCAAATATTAATCGGGGCAGAAATCGCGCGGTTCGCACAAGTTAAAACAACTGGCAACCTCATACCAGAAATCGTAAAAAGAACTTCGAGCATCAATAAAAGCCCTTGCGAACTTGAAGCTGTATATGTTCGTACGCCCGAGGCACTCGCGCCCAAAACAATAGAAGCAGCCGAAAATTCACTTTCGGTTCTAACAAAATCATAAGTTGCTTCGCCATCAGCTTTAAATTTCGCTAAATCTTCCACAATATGTGTTTGTGGTGTAATGGGGTAAGCGGCAATAACTGCTGGTCGGCAGAGTTTAACAATCTCTGCGACTGCATGGGAACCTTCTATGCATTTTTTCATATCATTTAATAGCTTATAGGAACTAGCTTCTAGCTTTTAGGTGCTTAGGATTCAATTACTATATACCTAGAAGCTATAAGCTTATTTAAGCTAAAAGCTTTATTTCTTCATTTTATAAAGCATCACATTCAACATTTTCATAACTTCCGTCAACTTGCTCTGGATATTAGCTAACTCCACATCACTAACCACTTTTAATCGTTCTGCGATCGTTAATTGAGTTTCCAACTCTGCTCCAGAGGCAAAGGCAATCTGCAAAAATCGAGTGAAATCTTTACTTGTTCCTCGGTGCCGCCCCTCAGCAATATTTGAAGGGATTGAGATCGCACTTCTTCTTGTTTCACGAGTTAAAATATACTTTTCTTCATTTGGATATTTTTCTGTAAGCTTATAAACCTCTATCACAACACCCACTGCTTTTTGCCAAACGATTAAATCTTTATACGAATTTATAGTCATACTTAGCATGCTAGAAGCTAAAAGCTAGAAGCTAGAATCCTATTTCTCTTCCAATTCCATTTTTATACATTTAACCGGGCACTCCTCTGCGCAAATTCCACAACCTTTACAATAATCTAAATCTTTTTCATAAAAAATCTTACCTTGCAGGGCAGTGTCACCCACAGGGAAAACGCAACCTTCAGGACAAACACGAGCACAAGTACCACAAGCAATGCAGCGCTCATGATTAATCACTGGAACATAAGTGCGCCAGTTGCCTGTTTTAACTTTTTTTGTGGAACCAGGATCTGTTGTAATATCTATTTTCATAATTTTTGTTCTAATTGTTCAAAGTGTTCTAAATGTTCTATCGCTTCGCTTGTTGAAATTGTTTATTTGATACATGATCCCTGCTCCATGATCTATGATCTATGTTCCATGACAAATCCCAAACATTTTGCTTTCTTGTTTTCTTGCTTTTTTGATTATAGTTATCTATTCTTTATAAAATTATACGCTGTCTCCAGCGCCGCGATATTCAGTTTAGCCAAAGCTTCTGGAAAGCGTTCGTTAACAGCACGTCGCAGTGAATCAAGAGATGCCAAACCAGTCATGGCCGCAAAAGCACCTAGGATAGCAGTATTTATAAATGGCTTACCAATTTTTTCTAAAGCAATTTTCGTAGCCGGAATACAAACGGAATTTTTGATACTAGGCCAAGTTGGTTTATCGGTGTTAATTAAAATCCCTAAAGTTTTTTCTGTGCCTTCAAGAACATCTGAATTCTCGCCAAGTAAGGTTGGATCTTGAACTATCAAATAATCTGGCTTAGTGATTTGCTCGCGTAAACGAATTTCTGAATCAGAGATACGCAAAAATGCTTGCACTGGCGCACCACGACGTTCAACCCCAAAACTGGGAAAGGCTTGCGCATATTTCCCATCATAGAAAGCTGCCACAGCAAATAATTCAGCAGCTGTTACGCTCCCCTGACCGCCACGGCCATGAAATCTAACTTGAACAATTTTTCCCATATTTGTCCCGCTGTTAGCCCCGCTTCTCGCGAGAGGCGGGGTGAGAGAACAGCGGTGATTATTTAATCAAGGTTGCAATTATTTCTTCCCAATTAGCGAGCGGAATGGCACCTTCCAATTTGTGACCATTAATAAAGAATGTCGGCGTCCCTCGAACTAAACCATCTTGCGAAGCAAAATAATCTTTTCTAATTTGCGACATAGTCAAAGAAAGATTCATACAAGTTTTGTATTTCTCGACGTCCACACCTATTTCTTTCATTATCCCTTCCAAATCACCGATACTGATTGTACCTTGTCGCACAAACATAATATCATGATATTCCCAAAACTTACCTTGTCTTTCGGCGCAGACCCCAGCCAAGGCAAATTCAACTGAATTTTCTTTAACAACTGGATAGTTACGCCAGTAAAATTTTATCTTATCAGAATATTTAGCTTTTATAATGTTAATGGGTTCAAAGGCCTGCAGACAACGGGGGCAATTAAAATCAGCAAACTCGACAATAGTGATGGGTGCTCCATCATTACCCCAAGAAGGGCTTAAACTATCTGTAAACAATTTCATGTCAAACTCATTCTTATTGGTCAAATAAGTGCCGGCACGCATTTGCTGATAAATAAAATATGCCTTGTAAGCAATATATCCAGAACAAACAAAACAGAATAAGAGGATAACTAAAATCAAAATACCCCACCAGCGGCGGTACCAAGACGGTTTTTTCTTTAAAAGTTGAACTTCCTCCATAGATTTCGTTTAAATTATACCACATATGGTTGTTTTTCCAAAAATCGCATTCGATTTACGAGTCCCCCCATCCGATTTGCGAGACATGCATAATCAACTTATTGATTCATGTCGAAGCAATCTCTAATTCATCGCTCGTTAGCGTCATTGCGAGCGCGCTATGGGCAGCGCGAAGCAATCCCCCATATCATAATTATCCTGAACTGCTAACCACCTCAGTCTTTGTGGACTCGATTAAGAGATTGCTTCGTCGCGAAATACCTAAGACATAGCTCCTCGCAAATCAAATTTGATAGCCTAAGATTGACAAACTCCCCGCCTTTTGCTATACTACTAATGATCTTGAAAAAGCTTTTAGCTTCTAGCAAGTTAGCTTCTAGGTATTTGAGACTCAAATGTCAGCACCTAAAAGCTATAAGCTAGCTCCTAATAAGCTATAAAAAATATGAACAAAATCATCACAATCATCCAAATAGTTAGCGCACTAGTCTTAATTGTGCTAATTTTACTGCAAAACAAAGAGGGCGGCCTATCCGGTGTTTTTGGTGGCAGCGACTCTAGCAACGTTTTTCGTACCAAACGCGGTATGGAAAAAAAGCTTTTTATACTTACTATCGTCTTCACTATATTCTTCCTAGCCTTATCTCTAGCCTCTCTCTTCACCTACTAATAATCTTCCTAAATAATCTTCTACTGTGTCTTTTTTTAGAAAAATCGGAATTCAAATTCAGTCTTTTAAATTTTTCATCAGAAACAAATTGCATGATCGCCAAAGAAAAAATTTTCTGGCGCATGATGAAAAGTTAGTCCAAAAACTCTCTGCCAACAAAAGAATACCTAGTTGGCAACAATTTAAATATATTTCAGAATACTTAAATAAAACAGAACGCGTTTTGGTTCGCATTTTAACTGGCGTTGTTATCGTCAGCGTAGCTTGTCTTTTAATTAATATTTATTGGACTCACTCTGCTGTTCTCCCCAAGGCTGGTGGCACTTATACCGAAGGTTTAGTCGGTGCTCCACGCTTTATCAATCCTTTATTTTCATCTTCAAGTGATGTTGATTTAGATCTTTCCGCTTTGATTTATTCAGGACTTTTAAAATATACTAACGCTGGTTTAGTCAAAGACTTGGCTAGTGATTATCAAATCAGTAGTGACCAAAAAATTTACACTTTTCAATTACGTCAAAATGTTAAGTGGCATGATGCCGAAAACTTTACAGCTAATGATGTTATTTTTACTTTCAACCGTATTAACGATCAAAAGTCTAAAACACCACTATACTTTACTTTCCGTGGAGTTTCAGTTGAGAAGGTTGATGATTTCACTGTTCGCTTCATTCTAGCTGAACCATTTGCGCCATTTTTAGAAAGCTTGACTGTAGGAATTTTACCAGAACATATTTGGAACAATATCCAGCCAGAAAACATGACCATGGCCGAATATAATTTAAAACCGGTCGGTACTGGAGCGTATAAATTCAAATCCCTTATTAAAAATAAAAATGGCAACATTAAATCTTTCAATTTAGCCAGAAATGATGCTTATTACGAAACACCTGGATACATTGATGAACTCACCTTCAAATTTAATCAAACTTTTGAACAAGCTGTTGAAGCTTTAAACAATAAAAGCGTTGAAGGCATTAGCTATTTACCCAAAGAAATCCGCGGACGCATTATTAATAACCGCAATCTTAATTTCAATCTTTTACAATTGCCACAATATACCGCTGCTTTCTTTAATTACCGCAATAATCCTGTTTTGAAAGATGTGGCCATCAGAAAGCTTTTGAGTCATGGCGTCAACAAGGAAAAAATAGTCAACGAAATTTTAAATGCTGAAGCTAAAATTATTGATAGCCCAGTACTCGAAGGTTCGCTTGGCTTTACACAAGATTTCACTAAATTCCCTTTCAATCCAGAATATGCCAAAGCTGAATTAGAAAAAGCTGGCTGGGTTTTAAGCGATTATAAAAAAACCACAAAGGTAGCCGAAGGTTCAGAAGCAACTACGACAGAAGAATATCCCTACCAAGTCAGAAAGAAAAAAGATAATTATTTAGAATTTAATTTAACAACTGTTAACCAACCAGAAAACGTGGCGATAGCCAAAGAACTACAAAAAGATTGGCAGCAAATTGGCGCTAAAATAAATTTAGTTGTTGTTGATACAAACAAAATTCAAGACACACTCAAAAATCGTGACTATGAAATTTTGCTCTACGGACAAATTTTGGGTTTTGATCCTGACCCATACCCATTCTGGCATTCAAATCAAGAATCATATCCTGGTTTAAACTTAACCTCACTCAATAACCCAACAATTGATACTTTGTTGGACGATGCCCGCAAAACTGCCGACGAAGGCAAACGCGCCGCTAAATATAGCGAATTCCAAAAGCTTTTAGCTGAATCCGCACCAGCCATTTTCCTTTTCAACCCAACTTATACCTACCCTCAAAATAAAAAAATTAAGGGCTTCAATACTGAACGTTTGATTTTGCCAGCCAATCGTTTTAACCAAATTACTTCCTGGTACATTAAGACCCAGAGAGATTGGCAAAAATAAACTCACAAAAATTGGGATATGCATTAAGGGTTATGGGGTAAGCGAAGCCCATACCCCTTATCCCTTTTCCCATAATACAAATTACTAAATTATGATTACAAGAACAACAAACACAAGCGCTCGGCGCTCAACAACGCGTCGTTCTTTTGCGCATCCTCGCCATCCGGCAACTACGGAGCGACCAAGAACCATGCAACCCAAAGCAAGCAGCGAAAAACCGCGTACCTTTGAGAAACCGCGCCCTTTTTCGACTGCTAGCAAACAAAACTTCTCTTCGCCTGTTGTGAAAGCAACTTTCGAAGCTCATTTTTCACCTAACAAACCCACACAAAAATTGCGTATTATGTGTTTAGGTGGTTTAGAAGAAGTCGGTCGCAACATGACCCTACTCGAATATGGCGATGACATTGTTATCGTTGACATGGGTCTACAATTCCCGGAAGAAAACATGCCTGGTATTGATTACATTATTCCAGACATCACTTATTTGAAGGATAAAATCAAAAAAATCCGTGGCGTGATTATTACCCACGGACACTACGACCATATCGGTGCTATTTCTCATTTAATTCCTGCACTCGGAAGTCCGACTATTTATACAGCGGCTTTGACTGCGGAAATTATCAAACGCCGACACGAAGAATATAAATTACCCATGTTGAATATTCAAAAAATTGATCCGGATGTAGATAAAATCACGTTGGGCAGTTTCAATATTGAATTTTTCCGTGTAAACCACAACATTCCAGACAGTTTTGGTGTTGTCTTTAACACTCCAGTGGGAACAGTTGTACATACTGGTGATTTTAAAATCGACTTTAACCCTATCAACGACAAACCAATGGATTTGAACAATGTCGCGATGATTGGTAGTCGTGGAGTACTGGCCCTACTTTCTGACAGTACCGACGCACCACATTCTGGTTATCAATTATCAGAAACAGAAATTACACATGATCTTGAAAAGATTTTTCAACAAGCCAAGGGCCGCATTATTGTTGGAACTTTTGCTTCTTTGATTAACCGTGTACAACAATTGATACAACTCGGCGAAAAATATGGTCGCAAAGTTTTACTTGAAGGTCGCAGTATGAATGCCAATATCGAGATTGCGCAAAATCTTGGCTACATGCATATTAAACCAGGAACTTTGATTGAAGATGGTGAATTTAAAAAATTACCAGACGAAAAATTAATGGTTATTGGTACTGGCGCACAAGGCGAAGAAAATGCCGTGCTTATGCGTATTGCCAATAATGAACATCGTTTCATTTCAATTAAACCAGGCGACTCAATTGTTTTCTCTTCTTCTGTTATTCCCGGCAATGAACGCACCATCCAAACTTTGAAAGATACTTTTTACCGCTTAGGCGCAAAAGTTTATCATTATCAAAATATGGATATCCATGCTGGTGGTCATGCTAAGGCTGAAGATTTGAAATTGATTATCAAATTATTTAAACCAAAATACTTTGTACCGATCGAAGCTAATCACTTCATGTTAAATATCCATGCTGACATTGCCGAAGGAATCGGAATTCCTAAAGCCAACATCTTTATCGCCGATAATGGCCAAGTAATGGAATTTTCTAAGGCCACTCCGCAAAGTGAAACAATCGGGGTCCTCACCAAAGAAAAAGTTCCGACTGAATATATTATGGTTGATGGTTTAGGCGTGGGAGACGTCAGTAATATCGTGTTGCGCGATCGTCAACTCATGGCTGAAGATGGCATGTTCGTGATTATTGCGACTGTTAAACGCAATACCGGCGAACTCGTCGGCAGTCCAGATATTATTTCTCGTGGTTTTGTTTATATGAAAGAAAGCCGAGAATTAATTGAGGAAGCACGCGGTTTAGTGCGCACAGTTTGTAAAGATAAAGGACCAGAGCACACGGTTGATCCAATGGAAATCAAGAATAAACTCCGCGAAACGATTGGTAAGTTCCTCTATAAACAAACCAAGCGTCGTCCCATGGTTTTGCCAGTGGTTATTGAAGTTTAATAATTCTTAAAATATGCAAAAAGTTACTCTTACATTTAAACCCTGGAAAATCTTGAGCTTACTGGTAATATTCGTCTACGGTTTATCTCAAATGCGCGGTCCTCTTTGTCTAGGTAGTAGCACCTGCACGACGTCTTTTATTGAAAAGGCACTCACCTATTTGAGTTCTGTGATCCTCCCTGGAATAACACAATTAATGCGCGATAATGGATTTTTTGTCGGCTATAAAACAAATGGACTCTGGGACGCGATTCCACAATTCATTGTTCATGTGGGGATCGATATACTTTATTGGTATTTGATCATCTGTTTTATCAGTTTTATTGTCAGATCGATAAAAAAATTGAAACATTAAGAACACTAATTCAGATCAAACATCTTTTTCAAAAGTGGCTAGAAATAGCCATTTTTGTTATACTTATATTATAAAGAATCACCTAGAATTGACTTATTCTCCTGTCTTTGACAGTATTATATTAATAAATAATGATACTCATATGCGTAAAATAGCTCTACAAAACGTTGTTTGGAAAGAAGGCAAAAACTTTGTAGCTTGGAACTTAAACACTTCAGTCTCAAGTTTTGGCAAAACAAAGAAAGAAGCTCTTGATTGTTTGCAAGAAGCTCTCGAATTGCATTTGGAAGATGTTCCTATATCAAAAATCACTAAGGTTGAACGGCCAAACTTAGTATCCCTCGTCTTGAACTATGCCTAAACCAGTTTCTTTAAAACTGATACTAAAAATCCTTCGTGCAGAAGGATTTTTGTTTATTCGTCAAAAAAGTTCTCATGCTCGATATCGCAAAAACGGACATCCCGTCAAAAATGTCACCATCAAAATTTCAAAGAAAGAAATTCCTTATGGAACATTTCAGTCTATTTTGCTTCAATCAGGTTTAGACGAAAATGATTTTCTAAAGAAAAAATAAAGTGGCTAAAAAATAGCCATTTTTGTTTTGCAAATTCAGCTCGCAAATGCTAGACTAAAAGTGAACGACATTTCGCATATCATACCAATCTAGGGGTATTATACGAAGTGTTTTCGCATAATAACCAGTTGCACAAAATTGCTCCTTACAGTCGCAACTCTGCACTTGATATACTCCATGCGTTATATGAAATAACAATATATTTTTTCACCCCGTATAACTCGGGGTGAATAGAACCAGAACAATTTTATTTTTTTATTTACTAACCCAAAAACATATGCAAACCATACTTTTGCTGTTAATCGTATTTCTAGCGTTAACATTTATCTTTCATGTTGCTATTTTACAAGCATGCTTGAAGATCTTTAAGATTCAAAATCGTAATGTTAAAGGCACAATCCGCATAGCTGCTATTTTGATGCTGTGGACGGCTATTTTTGCTGTGCCAAATCTATACTACGGAAAGGGTCCTCTCGTAGTTTTCGCCAGCTTAATATCATTGGTCGGAATATTTTTTATACTGCGATATTTTCTTAGAAAAAACAATCAGATAAGCACCAAAAAAGTATTTGGTTTATTCATTGCATATTATATTTCCTCCTTTATTGTGATGGCTCTTGGGGTAGCTCTAATCAGAGCAACACTTTTTATGCCTTTCTATACAGCTGGCGCTGCCATGGAACCAAATTTCAAAGCGGGTGATTACATGCTGATCAAAAGAATCAACATTGAAATTGATAGAGGTGATGCCATTGTTTTTATAGACCCTAGTAATGATACAAAAACACAATATTTCTTGAAAAGAGTTGTTGGACTGCCTGGCGAAAAAATTGTCATTAAAGATGGAAACCTGCTAATCAATGGGGAAATACTGTCAGAATCAGCTTATTTGCCAACAGGAGAAAAAACGCCCGGAGAAATAGACACTCTATTGAAAGACGATGAATACTTTGTGCTTGGCGACAACAGAGATCAAAGTTACGATTCTAGAAAATTTGGTTCTATAACAAAAGAAGGTATTATTGGAAAAGTTTGGGTTCGACCTGGAATAACAATCAACTTGCCAGAGAGATAAAAAAATAAAATTGTTCTGGTTCTATATTCCTCCCTTTGGTCGGAATAAAAAATATATTGTTACATCATATAACAGCGTGTATGCGGTTCCGCTCCCTGCTGATGCAGTGTTCGCTTCACCCATATCGCTAAGGCGACATCGCATACACGCGTACGTTATATGAAATAGCCAGAATTTCTTTATCTTTTTCGATTTTGGCAATTTATTTCAGGTCGAATATAGCTTGTGATATAATTTAGTCAGTTTTAATCA
>LBYP01000011.1 GCA_000996245.1 Parcubacteria group bacterium GW2011_GWA2_40_23
CGCTCAGATTAAGAGCAATTTCTTTAACCAGAGTCAGGACAACAGTTACATGCAATAACATTAAGTTTCAACAGAATTAATTTAATCATCCCACATATTTTTTTAATAAATTCTCATTTTATTGGGTGAGTTAAAATAACAGAATTTTACTTGTTGGCGGTCTCATTTTTTCCTAAATAGCAGAAGTAATTTTTTTGTAATTCGTTGAACCAGTGAAAACAAGAAATTCTTTTGATTAGGATTAACTATTCGATCTATGAAATACATGAGCTCTGTATACAAATACATGATTATCTTTTTGGGCGGGCGAAATTTTACCAGCAACTCTTTTCTCATTTCGTGAATCATTTTTTGTTTCTCTTTAAATCGAGAATCAGTGCTTTCTGAATATTTACGGTATAGAAGCAGTTTTTCTGGTATATTGCAACCACCATAACCACTCATAAATAAACGTAAAAACAAATCTATGTCTTGGGCTATAGGAAATTGTTCTCTGTAATTACCTATATCGTTAATGTCTTTTTTACGAAACATAATAGTTGGGTGCAGAAACGGATAGTGAAAGAAAAACATCTTTTTAAGTATCTGAGGGGAGGTAGGAAAAGTAATTTCTCCAATTATCGTACCTCCTTCATCAATTGTTTCTGCAAAGGAACCAACAATAGATATTTTTTTATCATTTTGTAATACTTTTAGCTGTTTTTCTAGTCTTGTTAGAATCGAGATGTCATCACCATCCATTCTTGCGATAATGAATGCCTTTGAGAGGCGAAGCCCTTTGTTTAAATTCTTCGTGGTTCCTAGTTGTTTATTATTCTTTAGATAAACGACGCGAGGATCATCCAAATACTTAGAAACGATTCTGTCTGACGCGTCAGTAGAGGCGTCATTGATTATAATAAATTCAAAATCAGTAAACGTTTGGTTAAGTATACTTTGAATGCTTTGATCCAGAAATTTTTCTGCATTCCTGAAAGGCATTATCACGGAAATTTGTGGGATAGATTTATCCATTTTTAAAAATTCTCAATATTTTTAAGGCGATACACTTTATTGATTTAGGGATTGCTCCTGTTATCAATTGATGAAACTTTGCTTTTTTTAGGTACAATTTTGGATGCACAATAGTAATGCATTGTTCTTTTGTAAGTTGAACGGATTTGAATATGTCATTGTTTTGATCTAGATAATCTTGTCTAACGTACAGGAGTGTGTTTTGGGCGTACCAGATACTGACTTCCTCATTATTCCATATTTGAGGTCTAAGCCAGTCTATTGCAACAAAATTCCGTTTTGCAAAAAGATTCTTCCAATAATCTTGCCATTGTTCGTTGATATGATGAGTCCCTCCCTGCAATGGGATGGCGGCGGAAAATAGAATGACAGGCGACAGCTTACTGAGATCGTCAATAAAACGCTGAGCATATTCTTTGGGTAAATGTTCAGCAACCTCAAGCGACATTGCTAAATCAAATGTTCGATTGAGCTGTATTGATTCTTTCAGATCGATTTTTTTGAATGAACTCTTGGGAATAACAATTGCCTTATTATCCATCCAGGAACCATCAAGACCTAAAATATCCTCTACTCCATTTTCTATAAAAACTTTCAAAAAGTCTGCAGTTCCACAACCAACATCAACTACGCTCTTAGGCTTTAAAAAATCAATAATTAAAGGGACGATTATTTGTGCTGATTTCATTGCTCCAGATCGGTTTGTATAAAAATCCTTGTTATATATGGAAGTTCTCATATTGAAATTTATTATACTTTTACTCCAATCATTCCAGCCTCATCTATTTTGCTTAGGAGGATGGTGTCTTTAACGAAATATTCGTCTACAGCCTTTTTAGCACCCATCCAGGTGCCATAGTCATCTAAAATTAAGACCCCCTTAGTCACAAGTATCGGGTATAAATTATTTAATTCATGTTTTGTTGATTCATACCAGTCTGTATCGAGTCTTAATAGGGAAATGTTTATCGGCATTTCTCTTGGTATTGTGTTTTCTACTTTTCCTTTAACATACACGACTAAATTTTCAGGGTAATTTGTCGTGCACATATTGCGCTTGACTTCGTCTAACGAAGCATAACACCAATCGTTATGATTCGTATTTTTTTTACTCTGCCAAATATTTCTGGCTATTCTTTTTGAATTTGCAATACTATAATCATTGGCTTGCGGCTCTGCCATGCCTTCATAGGTGTCATATAAAAAGATCTTTCTCGTGGTATCTCTGAGTTCAACCAATGTATGGGCAATTAACATGCTGCTTCCGCCACGCCAAACACCGCATTCTACAAAATCACCAGGGATATCGGCATCTACTACATATTTTGTAGCACGGTATAGTGCGTACATTTTCTCTTTTGAGGTCATTGTATAGCCTTTGCAAAGATTGTAGATACGCTGAAAAGTTTTGTCCTTGTCTATAACTATATCAAAGTTTGACAATACTTTGTATCCCATAACCAAAAAAAATTTTTGGATAAGTTGTTTTAAAATATTAGACATAGTTTATTTGTTTTTTCCTTTTGCAATCAAATATCCCAGTTTATAGGGTAGGCCTTTAATTAGCAACAATAATATTGAAGCAACACTTTCCTTCAACAGCCCCCTTCTAAACAGCCCAGTCCTAAAATGCTCTTTTCTGGCCAACAATTCACTATATCTGGTGTTTCTAGCACCGACGCTAGTATAACCCCAACGGTAAAATTTCTTTAACATAGGAATAATTTTGGATGGTTCAATGTGTCTCACTAGGTTAGGTATCATTGTTACCCTTGAACTCAACAGATAAGCCTCGTAGTAAATGATGGCGTGATCTTGCCCCCCCACACTATTGAGAACTTCATCTGGGATGGCTTCGAAGGCCTTCAACAAAATTTCTTTTCTATAAAAACGTGGCAACATTACTGATGTTTTAGGATTAAAATCCTTTATTAAATGGACTAATTTACGATCATAACTGAAGAGTTTTTCTAAAAAAGTTTCTTTTTTATAGACATCTTCCCCGAGAACAATCATGTCGTTTTGGCTCACTTCATTAACTAAAAGTTCAAGGGCTTTTGGTTCAAGCACTTGATCACTATCTAACAATAAAATAAATTTACCATTTGAACTTTTAACGCCTTCATAACGAGACTTAAGAAGAGATTCCTTACAAAATGTTATATTTGTTATTCCCTTTTCTTTAGCTATTTTCAGGGTTCTATCTTTTGACCCACCATCAACAAGATTAATCTCATAAGACGAATATGTCTGCTTTGCTATTGCATCCAAACACAAACCTAAAAATTTTTCGCTGTTGTATGTTGGGATTGAAATTGTAACCAAGGACTTGTTCACAGGCATAATTAATAAAATTATTTAGATGCAACCGTTGTGCCGGCATCATTTCTGGAAAGCATTAGCACAAATACATTGTTTGGAGCCAGAGAATGCGATAATATGCAGATTATGCGATCAATGAATAGGCCAAATGCACTTCTCGCAGAATAAATTTTAATTATTTTCAGATTTTCTTTTTTAAATAAGTCTTTCAGAGCACAATACGTAAACACTCTAATGTGCCCCTCTGTTTTATTCCCCTGTCCGAAACATTTTAATTTTCGACCTAGTTTAACTTCAGCCGAGTTTTCAAGAAACAGAGGGGAAACCCCAAACAACAACAGAAGTCTATTTATGAGATAACCAAGATTTGGAGTAGATAAAATAAGAACACTGTTCTCGTGCATCAAAGTTTTAATCTCTTGTATCAAAGCATCTGGGGAAAATAAGTGTTCAATAACTTCGCCACAAAAAATAACATCGAATTTTTCTGTTTTAAAAACTTCGCCCACATTATCTATGTTTAAATCGATTTTAACATATCTCGATACCTTCACGTCAATTTGCGAATAATAATCACAACCCGTGTAATAATCAGCCTTGTTCATGTACTGGAACAAAACTGCGTTTTGTCCACAGCCAATATCAAGCACCCGCAGACTCTTGTTACTTTCGTTGCGCATTTTAGTATAAATTTTGCCAAAAATTCTTAGTCTCAGTGTTATGTTTTGGGCTGTTTTGTTTTTTTCTAGGAATTCTTTATATGTCTTCATATTTTAGTGCTTTCAAAAACATCATATAACAGTTCTTAAAATTTATTTTTTTTGAATATTTTAATGCCCGAATACTCATTTGTTTATTTCGTGTTTCATTCACTAAGACATGTTTTATTTGTCTTGCTAGGGATTGCGGCGTATTAGGATTGACAATAACACCCGTTTCACCATTTATTACACTATCCCTCAACCCATCCACATCATAAGCAATTGCCAGTGTCCCCTGACTATTTGCTTCCGTCACTACCAAGCCCCAACCCTCTTTAACAGAAGTAACACATAATAAATGAGCTTTTTGCATAAGCTCTATTTTTTGTTCCGGCGTTACACGACCAAGATATTTTATCGAATCGGAAAAAACAGATTCTTGAATTAATTTTAACACTTTTATACCGTAAGAACAACTTGCATCCCCACTGACTATTAATTGCAGTTCAGGAATTTCTTTTTTTGCTAATTCAAAGGCTTTGATGATGTGATGAGTTCTTTTCATTGGACGGATAGATCCATGTGTAAGTATGGTCGCTTGCTCAAACTTGACGATGTTTTCGAGATTCTCGATTGGTTCCATTTCAATTCCTTCTGAAATAATGCTGATATTTTCGGCCTTGAAACCAAAACGCATTAAATTTCTTTTAGTGCTTTTAGAAACAGTTATCACTTTACGATCATTTAAGAGTCTAAGATATGTCGATTCGGCCAAATATCCAATCCAAGCTATAAACCAAGGCATTTGGTAAAACCAAACCTCTCGACAAAGCTGGTGGACAAATATGATATTTTTTTCTTTAACATAATACTTACAGAAAAAAGGAATAGTATTCATTTCATCAATAACTAAATCCGCCCAACCAACTAAATGTTTTTTGTAATATTTGTATGCTTGCCAATATACAGACCAGCGATTGCCAACTCGGATGACTTTGTAACCATCGATTATTTGCTCTCTCAATGAGTCTTTGAATCCAGCTGTGAGCAAAATAACTTCGTGTCCATCTAAACTGAGTCTTTTGCAAAGTTCTTCATTAACAACTTCTGCCCCACCAGCAAAAGGGTTTTTCAGGTCTTTCCAGGTGAACCAGAGAATTTTCATTAATATACAAATTTATGAAATTAATTAAAATATTCTTTAAACCATTTTATAAACATATACAACCCATCTTCAATTGATGTTTGTGGTTTATAGCCTAATAATTTTTTAGCCTTGTCGATATTTGCGTATGTGATCATAACATCCCCTTGTTGCATGGGTAAATATTGCTTTTCAGCCATCTTGCCGAAATTTTGTTCAATAATCTCGACAAATCTTGCTAAATCTACAGGCGAGTTATTCCCAAGATTGATGATCTCATACGCCAAATTTTTATCCAATGCAGACAATATCCCTTCAACAATATCTGCTATATAGGTGAAGTCTCTTTTTAAATCTATTCCGTAGTTAAAAAGACTGATGGGCTTATTGTTTTTAATTGCTTCGGCAAATTTAAAATATGCCATATCAGGTCTCCCCCACGGTCCGTAGACAGTAAAAAACCTTAGTCCCATTACATTTAACCCGTAGAGGTGATGATATGTATAACCGAGCAATTCACAAGTTTTTTTTGTTGCAGCATAGGGGGATATTGGTTTGTCGACAAAATCTTCTTCGGAGAATGGAATTTTGGAGTTGTTACCATAGACTGATGAGCTTGAAGCAAAAACAAAATTTTGTATTTTGTTCCGTCTGGCAAGTTCAAGTAAGTTTAACGTACCTTCTATATTTGTTTTTTGATAGATAAAGGGATCATCTATGGATGCTCTGACACCTGCTCGTGCGGCTAAATGACAAATTTTTTCTATTTTATTTTCTGAAAAAATTTTTTCCAGTTTTGTGAAATCACAAATATCTGATTCGTAAATTTTTATAGGACTATCTTTCAGCAAGGTAGCTATGCGATTCCGTTTAAGCTCTTGGGAATAATAGTCATTAAAGTCATCAATAATTATCACTTCATCCCCACGGCTTATTAGGGCTTTTGCTGTATAAGCCCCAATAAAACCAGCTCCGCCTGTGACTAAGATTTTCATAACATTACTTTATGTTTATACTTTTCCTGATTATATAAAGTGGTCTATGCATTACTTCTTGTTGTATATTCGCAATATATAAAGCCATCAAACCTAAACAGGATAAAATCAAACCAACTAAGAATATAATCAAAATTGCGAGTTGAGCAATGCCAGAAAAATATAAACCACCATGAATCCCTAATAGATACTGAACAATAAGAACATGTATTCCAAAAAGGCCAGATATTAACATAATTATAACACCTAAATACCCTGCCAATTTGAGTGGAAATAAGCTTTGGCTAATAAATGAAGTTATTGCGAGATGAAATAGTTTTGCTTTTGTATAACGAGCTTTCCCAATAGCTCGTTGAGGAGCCTCAAAATTAATAAATTCTTTTTTGAAGCCCAACCAAGCTATCAATCCGCGTGTAATTCTGTTATTTTCAGTTAGCTTTTTAAATTCATCAATTACCATACGATCCAAAAGACGAAAATCGGTCGCACGCGGCGCAATTTTTGTTTCACCAATTCTATCCATTATTTTGTAGAACAACCAAGATCCAGCTTTTTTGATGACATCGGATTCGCAATTTGACTGTCGCACACCCACAACAACTTCTGCCCCACGCTCCCATTTTGCGATAAAATCTAAAATTAATATTGGTGGATGTTGCAAGTCTACATCAATCATAATAGCGCAATCGCCAATTGCATTATGTAACCCAGCCGAAAGAGCTGCTTCTTTCCCAAAGTTACGGGAAAATTGAATATATTTTACATTAGAATTTGACTTGATGATTTTTTCTATTTCTTCAAAACTATTATCTGTGGAACCGTCATCAATAAAAAGAATCTCGAATTCGTAATTTGGAGATTTCTTTAAAGTGGAATTTAACTCAACCCAAAAAACAGGGATACTTTCCTGCTCATTATAAATTGGGATGACTATCGAGATTTTCTTCATACTTGATTGGGTCGTTTTTAGAACTTATAAAATAATAAATGGCTAAAGCAAGAGACATAAAGATCATTACTGAAAGAATGGAATAAAGAATAGAGAATAATGAATAATGAAAGAAATAAATCAAAACAACTTCCATGACAGTCCCTATTGCTAAAATTACACTAAATTTTGTTTTTTGTACAGAGAGAAAGTATAGGGAAAGAAAATTTATTATCGAATAAAGAGCAAAAATGATCCCGCCGAGCCATAATAAACTGGCAATCCCAAGATATTTTGCACCAAAAAGGATGCTAATAATAAGTTCGGGGAATAACGAATAGAGCAGAATAATTCCAATGGAAGCTCCTACGATAAAAATCAAAGATAATATGATTATTCGTTTATTGCTTTTTTTGATTTCGTGATTGTTAGAGGCTAAAGGGAACATAACATTGTTAATTGAAGCTGTAAAAAAAATGATTATTTTCCCAGCCAAAGAAATTATGGCGTAATTCCCTGCTTCTATTGCTGACAAAAAGTGTTTCACAAGAATTATGTCTAAATTATATAAACAAATTAAACAAAAAGACACAATTAGCGTTGCTTTTGCTTGATGCGAGATTCTGGTTGTTTTTTCTGTTTGCTTTTTTTCTTCACCTGATTTTTTATACAATTTTAAATTTACAATAAAGTAAAAAATTAGGAAAATTGCAGATAACAGATACGACAATATAGCACCGCTAACACCCCAGCCAATCGCAACAAAAATAAGCCCCATAATCAAGCGTACTAATGTTGACAAGAATTGTGATAATGATGCTTGATAAAAATTTTGAATTCCGCGATATATCCCTATCCCTAAGGGTGATAAAAATGAAAATATAAAACAAGCAGCAAGAATGTAAAGTGGCCAAATTTCAGATAAATTAAGAAAGTTTTTTATCAGAGAAGAAAAACCGAGGATGATAATAAAAAGGAAAATGCCATAAGGCAAAATCCTTTTTGTTGTTGTTTGTGCATAAAGAGGCAGTGATTTTAGGTTGTTATTCGCCTGCATTACCGAAATATGTTTTGTCGCTGTAAGACCAATGGCTTGATTGGGGACAGTTAAAATTATCGACAATGATAATAGTGCGGCTAAAGAGCCGAATTCAGCTGGCGACAACAAGCGACTCATTAATAATTGGAAAATGTAATTTAAAAAACCAATTAAAACAGTTCCTATAATCGCTATAAAACTCCCTCGCACCAAGGGCTCCTCTTTTAATTGTTTTAAAGTAAGCATTTAGCGTCCGATTGAATAATATTTAAAATCAAGATTTAACAGTTTGTTTTTGTCGAGTAAATTTCGGCCGTCAAAAATAATTTGTGATTTCATAACATTTCTAAGCTGAACTATATCTATTTCTTGAAATTCTGGCCACTCGGTTCCAATGATTAAGGCATCAGCACCATGACAAGCATCAAGCGCATTAAAAAAATAAACAACATTCTCTTGTCCTAAAACCTTACAAGCATTCTCCATTGCCTTGGGATCATAGACGCGCACCTTAGCACCTTCTTCGATAAGTTTCAATGCTAAATCAATGGCAATTGATTCGCGAATATCATCAGTATTAGCCTTAAAAGCTAAGCCCCAAATTGTTATTTCTTTGTTATTAAGATCGCCTAAAATATTTTTTATCTTGTGGAAAAATTTCCAGCGTTGGTGATTATTGACATCAATAACAACTTTTAGTAGTTGGAACTGATAACCGTTTTCACCAGAAATACTTTGCAAAGCTCGAACATCTTTGGGAAAGCAACTGCCACCATAACCTAGTCCAGCTTTTAAAAACTTGTGTCCAATTCTTGAATCTAAGCCCATGCCATAAGAAACAATGTCGATGTCTGCACCAACGCTTTCGCAGACATTGGCTATTTCATTAATGAAAGATATTTTTGTTGCTAAAAAGGCATTCGATGCATACTTAATCAGTTCTGATGAAGGAACAGTTGTTTCAATCTTTGGACAAGCAAGTTTTTCAATGCCACGTCGAATGCTCCAGTATAATATTTAGAAATAATACGTCGAATTTTTTTTGAGGTTCCAATCGGCACAGTACTTTTTGTCACAATGACATTATAGTTTTGTAGGTTCTGTCCAATTTCTTTGGCGACTTCAAAAACATATTTCAAATCAGCTTGGCCATTTTCCTTAGAAGGAGTTCCAACTGCGATAAAAATAATATCAGATGAATTAACATCATCCTTAAGTGAAAGTTTGAATTGAAGTCGTCCTGCGGTTTTGTTTTTTGAAATTAAGTCAGCTAGACCTTGCTCAAAAAAAGGAACTTCACCACGACTTAATTTCTCAATTTTTGTTGAATCATTATCAACGCAAACAACTTCATGCCCAAGTTCTGCATAACAAGTTCCACTGACTAAGCCAACATAGCCAGTACCAATAATTAATATTTTCATAAAGCTTTAATGGTTTCAATTAAGAGTTTAGTCACACGGTCTGCATTATCCTTCATGCGTGTAAAAATTAAATCGATTGTAACACTTTCTTCATAAAATGGATCAGCCATCGGTGTATGAATAACCCTGTCTTCAAAGAAAGTAAGGTTGCGGTGTTTGGTAAAGTCAACAAATTGATCAAGGAAGACAAAGTCTCCAGGTTTGTATTTTTCTTTTAATGAACCGCATGCAGTCGTCGCTAGGATATGTGTGCAACCGAGTTCTTTCAGGGCCCAAATATTAGCTCGATACGGAACCTTTGTTGGCATGATGGAATGATCCTTGCCGTGTCGAGCTAAAATAATGATTTCTCTATTATCGATATTTCCAGTAACTAATTTGTCTGAAGGTTTACCAAAAGGAGTATCAATTTCAAGTTCTTGATGATTTTTTATGATTTGTGGGTTATCCATGCCGGAACCTCCGATGATGCCTATTTTCATATATTACAAATTACGAATCTGCTACGAATCTACGAATAATAATTACTTATTCGGATAGATATGTAATTAATGATTTAAATGTATATTTTGGGAATTTTTTACTTCCACCAAGAAATGGTAAATCAACAATGACACTAATTCCAACAATTTCACCACCTAATTTTTCAACCATATTTACAGTAGCCTGCATTGTACCACCAGTTGCCAATAAGTCGTCGACTATCAAAACTTTTTCTCCTGGAAGAACAGCATCTTCGTGCATAGTCAAAATATCTGGACCATATTCTTTTTGATAGCTTTCTTCAATAGTTTTGTAAGGTAACCTCCCTTTCTTGCGAACCAGACTTATACCACAACCGAGTTTATAAGCCATAGCTGTACCCAAAAGGAAACCGCGAGCATCGATAACCACGATTTTGTCTATTTCCATCGCCTCGTAAGGCTTAACAAGCTCATCGATAAGAGCTTTAAAAACATCAGCGTTTTGAAGTAACGGAGTTATGTCTTTAAAATTAACCCCTTTCTGTGGCCAATCTGGTATCTCTCGAATGTGTTCTTTGAAGTTGAGCATATAATTGTAAATTCAATGTGATTTTAGCACAAAAACTGACTCGCTGCAAATCCCTAAATATTGAGTTTCTTTAAAAAAATACGCGCCACAGAAATGATTCCGTGACGCGAGTTGATCTAATTAGGCTCGAACGATGTCTGCCGCAGGGTCAGTCGTGAGAACAGGCTTCTCTCCCCGCAAGAACTCGAACAGGCGTCCATTGTCGAATGCCGCGAGGAGTTCGTCGGCAAAGGGCTCGAGGACGGTGTTCTTGGTATCTGAGCTCGCGAGCTGCAATTGCAGACGGGGATCACCGATTGTCGTAACGTCCAGCCCTTGAATCCACTGGAGATTCTTTCCGAAGTTTGCCAGCAGGCCTTTGTTCTGACGCACATGATTCATGGTGTCGGCCAACATGTCGAGGAACCTGGGGAACAGATTCGTGCCAGACCAACGTCCAAGGATGAACACGTACGGGACGTCTCGCATGAACCCCACGAGGAAGGGGTCAACATTGCGCAACCAGCGTCCATTGGCCCACTCTTCGCCCGCGATGTCGTGGTAGGGCGTCATGATCGCGACATAGTCGAAGATCTGGAGGGCTACCTTTAGAACCTCGTTCAGTGCGGGAGGAATGATGTCACGCCCGTTGAACGCAGTAAGCGGACGCTGCTGGTAGTTGTACATCTGGTAAAACCAGGCGAATTCCTTGCTAGGTACGCGGGCACAGATGTGCTCGTTGATGTTCCGCGGACGCGTCTTTGTGGCTTCGTCCGTCAACACCGGACCACCGTTACCAGCGCTGAACAACACCGGAGCGGCCGTGAACAATTCGGGAAAAAAGCGATCGGGCAGGAGCATATCGAGACGCAGGATCTTGTGTTTGCGCATCAGATAGAAGACCCAACGCAAGCCCTTGAAACGATTGTACTCGGACCGAATGGATACTTGCTGTTCCGGAAGATCGCTGTAGGCTTTGAGATGCTCAACCAGCGCCTTGTCATCTGTCGCGTCGTCGTGATCCTGGCCGATGTCGTAGGTAAAGCCAAAGGCGCCCATGGACGGGTAGGTGCTCTCGAGAATCCTAGAGGCCTCATTGACCAAGTCCAGGCCTTCACCCGTACCGATCATTTGAGCGTAGTATTTCAGCCACTCTCCGAACGGCAGGTTTTCGGCCGCTTGGTTGATGTCAGCCTCGGCGATTCTTTTGGCCAGCTTGTGGTAGGGGCTTTCTTGCACTGTCTCACGGAAGATCGCCAAGGTCAGTGCTCTGTCGCTCATGCTACCAGGAACAGCGAGCTCTTGCCGCAGCTCGGTCACGTTGTCAGCCCGGAAACGTCCCGGTTTTTCCGGATTCGGTCTCAGGTCTTCGAACTTGAACGTGACGTGGGCTCCGACTTCGAATACGGTCGTGGGGCAAAAGATATCGCCGTTGGTTTCGAGTGTCTCGGTTCCACGATGGGCATCACATAGCCAGCTGAACTTCTCGTGTACGGATTTCACACGCGCGACGCAGAGAGGAGTACCGACTTCGTACTCTGCGTCGATGACTTCGTCAGGAGGCAGCAATTCGGTACTTGCATCGCCCGAACCGCTCCCAGCACTTTCACCCGCACCCGAACTTTGCTCTCCAGTTTGTCCAGTTTTCAGATCGTCAGGCATGAAACACCTCCCAGCAGAAGCAGCCAGCCACAGCAACATACTGCAGCTCGACAGGGTAGATCAGCTACCCATCAGTTAAACATTACCATTAATGTATATTTTGTCAATATTGGATGACTAATTCATTGTAAATTTAAACAAAAAAATCCTACTAATTAGGATCTTTATTGAAAATATTAAATTTGGCAGGGGCGGTAGGAGTTGAACCCACGCTAGAGGTTTTGGAGACCCCTGTACTACCGTTATACTACGCCCCCGTAATTACAGAGTTGATAATAACACGAAATTATGATTATTTCAACTGAGTTATTCTAAAAGTTTTTCAATATACGCGGCCAAATCAAGTCCCTTAACAGATTCTTGAGCATTAAAACTCATACCCGTATATTCTAAATTGCTTAATGCGGTTGTTTTTTGAATAGCTGCAATTAATTCGCCTTCATTTTTAGGTTTAAAAACAAATCCGGATAAACTTTCTTGAACCAATTCCGCAGAACCGCCAATATCAGCGACAATAACCGGCGTTGCATTCTGCAAAGATTCGATAATCACGGTTGGTGAATTTTCATAACATAACGAAGGAAAGATTAAAAAGTCTGAACGTTTAAATAAATCTTCAATTCCATTTCTTTCGATAAAACCGATAAGTTCAATATTCCCAGCATTCTTATATCTATCAAGATTTAAATTACCTTTTCCAGCGATAATTAATTTTGACTGAATCTGATTTTTAATCCAACAATCCAATAACCAAGATACGCCCTTATGTTCTTCGAGTTGACCAAGATATAAAAATGTATTTTGCTTTACCTTCTTGATATCGGCTACGGTCGGAGGTGGAAGAACAGGATTACGTAAAACTTCTTTTTCTGATTTTTGAAAAAACCGATGCTCCCAATAAAAGTTTTTTAACCATTCAGACGGAAAAACAGCTTTTGAAACATTAGAAAATATTCGGCGTAGAATGAATTGGTAAATTTTTGATAAAAATCCATTTTGCATGAAGGATTTTTCTTGGCGCCAAATCATTAATCCCGAAGGATTTACAAGTTGGATGTCATGCAAAACGTGTATATGTCTAATTTCAAGTTTTTTTATTGCAAGTGGAATTAACATTCCAATACCCTTGAGATTATGAGTGATTACGAGGTCAGGTTTTTCGTCTCTAAGAATATTTGAAATAATTTGCGCGCTACTAAAATGAAAAACATCGATTATATTCCAGATGAATCTAGTTAGAAAATGATATTTGTAGTCGTCGAGATAATAAAAAATGTTTAACGGTCTAAAACGATAAACGCGTACATCAGATTCTACTGAGACTTCAATCCCCTTTTGCGGTTTGGTGGAGATAACAAAAACATCATGTCCAGCTTGTTTTAAACCTTGAACAGTTAATTCAACAATACGCTCGGCACCACCGCGTGTATAAGGTTTGTAGAGATTTGAGATGACAGCAATCTTCATAATTACAATTGAATGGGCATTGCTTTGTCTCCTTCGAGTGCCTCAGGATGACAAAAGATAATTATTTATTGAATGTTTTTATTTTCAACACATCACACTCACCGCACGCAATATTTTGCTTGCAACGGAAGCGGCGGAAATTAACATTATTCCAAATCGATTCAAGAGAGTCTTCTCGAGCGTCCCCCATTATCAGGTTCGGCAAGGCACAACAGGGAGTGGCTTTACCATCTTCATTAATATAAATATCGTTATATGTTCGTAAGCAATACTTCCCGAAGCGATGAAGGAATGGGCTTGTTAGTTTAAAAATGAATTTAGAGAAACCATCAGAAGCAACGTGTGGGAGAAAATCGATTCCGATTCCAGTATCTTTTATTCTAGATTCTATATTCCGAATTAGTTTTTTCTCATCTTCAAATGAAGGCCTTTCAAATTTCTGAAAGCGGACGTCGAGTCTAGAGAAACGTAAACGATTCACACCAATTTCTTTCCCAAACTCGACTACATCGTACAAATCTTGTTCTTTATTTTTATGATAGGTGGATTGCAAATAAATTTCAGTTTTAAATTTTTGTTCTCTGACTGTTTTGATAAACTGACGGATATTGTTCAATTGTTCTTGAATTGGATGGCCAAATTCCGCATCATCGGATTTAATCGCATCAACAGAAAAAGTAATAGCATCAAGTCCACTGTTAATTAGCTTTTGACCCAACTCAGGTGTCAAAAGGTTTCCGTTTGAAGTAAAGCACACATCGCATCCTTTTTCTTTGCATAATCTAATCATCTCAATTAAATCTGGATGGAGTAAGGGCTCGCCCCAACCTGTCAGCACAACGTTTTTTGCTGTTCCAATATGTCTTAGAACTTTTTTAAAGTCTTCAAGACTCATATCTCCAAGTCGAACCTTAAGATCAAAACGTTGACACATTTTGCAACTAAAATTGCATTTATTCGTAATTGCAATTTGCACGTTAGCTGGCGCTGACGGAACTATGTAGAGTAGTCGACGTAAAAACTCAGTTATCATTTTTATCATAATTTTATTTTAAATAAATTTAAATATAAATTCTTTAGCTTTTCACTGACGACCGCAGGACGATATTTTTCGTTAACGCATTTCAAGGCATTAGCAGAGAAAAGTTTTTGTTTTTCTTTATTCTGATATAAAGAAATAATCTTTTCAACAATATCTTGCGGATCATTTGGTTCCAGCAGCAAACCATTGAGATTATTTTCCACAACGCAACGCACCCCGCGCAAATTCGAGGCCATAATTGGTTTGCCACAGGCCAACGCTTCAATTAAAACAATACCGAAAGCTTCATTTTTATTTATTGATGGTAAAATTACAACATCGGCAAGATTATAATATTTCGGTAGATCTTCATTCGATACATATCCAGCGAATTTAATTCTATCTTCAAGTGCCAAGGCTCTAACTTTATCTTGATATTGTGTTTTCAAGTTGCCTGCACCAATGATCAACGCTTTTATATTTAAAGCCTCAATGGTCTTGATAGCATCAATTAAACAATCAACACCTTTAAAATAATGAGCCCAATCTAGTCCACCTACAAAGAGAACGACAAAATCATCTAGTGAAAAACCATAATTATTTAGTAATTCTACGCTTTTCTTTGTCGGGAAAAAGCGTTCACTGACATCAAATGGGATTTCGACAAATTTATTTTTGTGTGCAAAATAATACTTTTTTATAAACGAGTCTTCCACGTAGTCAATCGTTGAAACAACGATTTTATCCGCTAATCGTAAAAGCAACGGCGTTAAAACAAACATCGATATTTTATAATACCAATTACGCCAGCCAGCCAAAATCAAATCTTGATGATAAGTTATAACCAACTTTGTTTTATTGCCTCGGAACAATTTTGCCAAAGTGACAATAAACGCCGCACCAAAAAAGGGAAAATGTAAATGGATTATATCAAAATTAAAAAGCTTGAAAAATAATTGCGGCACAAATGCGCCATGACCCAATTTTAAAATTGACCTGAGCCGGTCAATTTTGTATTTTCTTTCAATTGATTTTATTTCCTGCGTTTCGGGTGCAAAAACAGTAACATCAAATCCGGCTTCAGTCATTAACTCTGCTTGATTATGAGCAGCGACACCAAGGCCGCCGCCATAGGGTGGCAAAACGCACACTACATGTGCAATTTTTATTTTTTTAGACATTATTTTGTTTCTATTTGAAGGTTTGAAGTTGCTTCACTCTTTAAAACCTGCGTTCGAATTTCACTTATGTAGGCAGGCTCACAGCTTTTTTCTGGTTTATCATTCAAAATCGTACAGGTGTTAACAAAGTTTAATGGAATTTGACCCTCGAGCGGTTTAGAAAATGTATATTCCTCGTAATTATTTTGGATAATGCAATCATTTTGATCATTAGCCTTAATAACACGTAGAACTGAATACGTAATATTGTTTTCTGCAGCAGAATAGTTATCTTTAACAATAAGAATGCTTCTGTTTAGACATTTTTCGAAAGCATCAGCAAAACAGGCGGTAACTTCGGCATTATCTTTGCCAGCCTTGAACTTAGCACTTGGGTTTTGACTTTCGTACCAAATGCCACACTTTTTATCCGTGCTGTTTAAATATTGTTCAATAGGCGCTGATGACATGTCTTTCATGGCCTGCTTGATTTGCATTTGCGAACTTGGATATATTAATTTTACATAACCTAAAATCGCCAATAGAACAATTACGAGTATGATTCCTGTCAACTTTTTCGACATATGCTTACCACTTTATTAATTTCTTTATTAGATTAAAATATGAATTTAATATCGGATTACCAATATATTTTAACAAAGGATTATCAATCTCTTGAAATTCAACTCGTGCTTTAAAATCCGCTAACATTTCTTTATCTGTTTTTTTCCGATATGCATTGACCGCATTCCTCCTTTGGATAATATGATTCCAACTCTTTGGTCGTAAGAAATATCCAGCAACACGGATTTTAGTTTTCAACCAACCTCTCATACCGGCATACAACCACATTCCTACTTCTAGAAAAAGTAAGGCTGGTAATATCAATAATAATGTTCTGATTCGATAATATGTAAATATAGCTAAAAACCTATTTCTTTCGAGGTAATAAAGCATCAAAACACTACGCTTAAACTCATATTTATGATAGATTATCGACTTATTTGCTAAGACAATTTTATAACCAGCCAGTTTTGCTCTCCAGGATAATTCCAAATCATCATGGTACATGTAGTATTCTTCATCATAAGTACCTATCTTGTCAAGTACCGCCTTCTTAATAATTAAAGAACAACCACTGGCATAGCCTTTAATTTCCGTCACCTTTTGTTCCGTTGATTCAACTATTTGCTGATAGCCATCTGTAAAACCAAAGCCTAAATAATGGAAACTATTACCAAGTGAATTTATTAAATTATTTCCCAGCTTATCTTTTTCGTAAAGCAATACTTTTGATTGTGCGATGCCAATTTCAGTATCAAATTCCAAAGCCTTAACGAGCTCGCTTAACCAATCATTATCGAAAGCAACATCCATATTCACAATCACGAAATATTCGCAGCCATCTTTTCTCGCTTGACCTATCCCCGCATTGTTACCGGCTGCATAATTTCCGTCCGGCCGCGGAATAACGGTGGCTGAAGGACAATTTGAGTCTAAATATTTCAATGTTTGTTCAGTCGCCGCATTATCAACAATATAAATTCTGGTGAGTTCTTTGGGATATGTTTGCTGCATTAACCCAGACCAACATTCTATTATAAATTTTTCGGCATACCCCTTGTAGTTTATCAATATTATACCAACTTTTTTCATACTACCCTTTCTTTTTGGCTTGGACTAAAGCGATTTTCCGCACAAGATCTACAATATCCTTTTCGTTTTTCTTTTGTTTGATCGACATTTTAAATAAAATATAAAAACAAACAAATAAAGCAATATAGATTATCAGATCAACGCCACGGCCTACTCCCACAAAAGTGGCAATAGACTCAATAATAATCGGAAAAATAGCTATTAAGCCCAAGACCACCCAAAACCCGCACCAAAAAACCATTAACCAAATTGAAATTTCTTTGTTAATAAAACGTCTAATTGCCTTATAAAGCACAAAGAGAATAAACACTATAATCAATCCTTGAAAAACTGTCATACTAATGAAATAATTTATGCAAAACTATTTTCAGCCCCATACTAAGTCGTGGCCTAACTTCTTTTTTTCCATCCAAATGGTAATTGACAATAATCGGTAACTCCTGATATCGTAATTTATTTTCAATAATAAGTGATAAAATTTCTGTACAATGTAAAAAATCATTCTTTTGCCAATCTAATTGATCTAAAATATTTGTTTTAAAAACGCGGAGTCCACTTTGAGGATCAGAGAAATCCAAATCCATAATTTTGTCACTGAATATTTTGGCTAGTTGCAGAATGATTCTCTTTTGTAGTGGAAAAGTTGTTTCTTGATTCATAAAACGTGAACCAAGAACAATATCTAAATCATTATTTTGCAGATGGGCTATCATTTTTTCTAAATCTTCAACACGGTGTTGTCCGTCAGCATCGAAATGTGCAATAAGGTCGCTCCCCAGTTGACGCGCATACTCGGTTCCTGTTTTTAATGCAGCCCCCTGACCGCAGTTAACCGGATGAGATAAAAAATGAATCGGATATCCTCTAACTATTTCAGCTGTATCTTCCTCTGACCCATCATCAACAACAATGACTTCATACTTGGTCGGTACAAGCAGATCAAGTGTTGACTGAAGGCGCAGGCCTTCGTTGTATGTTGGAACAACTACAGAGACTAACATAGTTAAAAAATTTAGCTCCTCCCTCCCGTCAGAGCCCGCTGTATTATATAGAACTAAACTTCCGTACTAAATGATAATAAGTCTTTATGTGCACGAGTAAAATCAATTGTTTTTTGTAAGCCTTCTTCTAGTGTTACGATTGGAAACCAACCAAAATTATCTTTAGCAAAAGTAATATCAGGTAAGGCTAACTCTCGCATAAATAATTTTGCTGTTTCGAACTTCACTTTAGCGGTTGAACCTGTCAACTCAATAATCTTTTGTGCGACGTCTGCTAAGCGGAAAACTTCTGTACTGCCAAGATTAACAGGATCAGTGATAGTTGAATCCATAATTTTCACACAACCTTCAACAATATCGCCAACATAGCAAAGGGATGTTCGAAAATCTTCATTACCATAAATAACTAAATCTTTATTATCAAGGGCATTCAAAATAAAATCTGGCATCATTTGTCCATCGCTCAATAACATACGTGGACCATAGGTTCGAAAAATTCTAACGATTTTCGTATCAAGACCATTTACAATACGGTAATTATCAACTACTGACTCGCCATAGCGTTTACCCTCATCATAACAGGCACGTGGATCGAGCATGTCGCAAACTCCGCGGTACGATTCTGTGACAAATTCATCTCGTGGAGATTCACCGTAAACAACTGATGAAGAAAACTGCATGAATTTAGCTTTGTATTTCACGGCTAATTCTAGGGCATTGATTAATCCACGAGTACTAGCTTCGACTGTTTTAATTCGTAACTTCTCAAAATTCTTAACTGATGTTGGGCAAGCTAGATTATAAATTTCGGAAATTCCGAAAACATTAATTTTAAATTTAGCTAAATCTGAAACTTTTTCAAGTTCTATAGGGGTTGAAATATCATGATTGATAAATTCAAATCTTGGCAATTGAAGTAAGTGATTGATGTTTTTTTCAGCGCTACTAGAAAAATTGTCGAGACAAATGACGTTGTTCTTGGCCACCAAGCGCTCGCAGAGTAAGGAACCAATGAAACCAGCGCCTCCGATCACTAAAATATTTTTGTTTTCATTCATACGATTAAATGTAAATTATTATATAAAGATAGCAGATTTTTGCTAATTTTGCAAATAACTAATCCCCATGTATTTTCAACTTAAATAGCCTAAAAGGCTTATCAATCTCTTGAATTAACTCCCAGGACAATCTGAAAACCTTTAATTTGTTTTTATTTATAAAATCCATGTCGTTATCAGTACTCACACTTAGATAATAGATGGGAACTTCAACGCCGATGTTTTTCAACTCACTAAAAATTGAATAATCCTGTTCAAATGTAATTACTTTGTGCGTTGGGAAGAACAATTTATCTTCTCGTTCGACCATAATCAAAGCATCTGGTTCAACGATAGCAGTAACTGCTTGTGCCCTTTCATAATATTGACGTGTGACTTCAGCTTGTGCTAATAATCCATCTCCCTTGGCTGTAAAAGACTTTGTAATCGAAATAAATAATAATAGAATAATAGTTATAACGACGAAAAAGAATCGTGTCGACCACAATTTTGTCGCTTTTTTTAAGACATGATCTAACAAATACCCGGTAATGGGTAATGTCATAATCAAAATTGGTAGCCAATAGCGAGTATAAGAACTGCTGATAATATTGTTTTGTAAAACCATCGCATCCGTAAAAATCCAACTGCCATAATATAGGATCAGAATAAGACTAGCCAATCCAGCACAAGCAGCATAAACTTTTTGCTTATAAGATTTCTTTATTATTGCAGTTGACCAAACAACAACTCCAACCATAAAAAACGCCAAGTACGGTGCGTAAGGCATCCAGACATACTGGACAAAATTGTGATAAATATTCCGTGCTGAGAATCCAAATGGTAAAAACAATAATTTTGTATACGCCAGTAGATTATTATCATGACTGACAGAAATCTCGGCTGGCAAACGGTATCCGATTGAATCCGCGGGATTATTCATACGTAAATATCCCACAGTAAAAAGTTCGCCATAGGTTTGCCAGTTATAGAATAAAACTGCTGCAATCGGAATAATGAATCCAAGGATAAAGAAAGATGTTTTCTTGATCGTAATTTGTTTTAATTGACTCAACAAAACCATTAAGAGTGAAGCAATAATCCAGATCGCTTCCTGATAACGGATGGTGATAGCCAATCCCAGCAAAAAACCGGCGAGAACAAGCAATAAATTTGTTTTTTTATCTTTATAATCGCCCGATTTCATCAAACAATAAAAGCCACTTATCACTGCAACCAAGAACGGCACGGTTGCGAGCAGCGTTTGGTTTGCGAAGAAGATGTATGGTGCTAGTGTCGCCAACAAAAGAGAACTGATCATCGCGGCTCGTTTATTAATCAGTTCCTTAACAAAAAAGTAGAAAACAAAAACGCCAAGAGAAGCTATAATTGGCGTAAAATAAATGACCGCGTATTTTGTAAAAATCTTCCCTAGCCAACCGTAAAGAATCAAAATCCCCAAGAAACCTGATGGAACAATGTCATGATTAACAATGTTCACGCTGCGCGGTCGAATAATGTCATTTAAAATTGCATTCAGCGGTTCGGGTTGAACAAACTTGCTTGTTTCGATAAAGCTATCGATAAAGTAATTATTGGCCATAGCATCAGGCCAATTAAAAATGTATTGATAGTTAAATTCGTGCGAAAGTGGCCGCAAGACTGACCAGTTAAACCAGGAATACAAAATAATCAAAAAAACAAATAAACAAATAAACAAAATAACATTAATATGCTTTTGGTTGAATTTGATCATATTAGTATCAGTATAGACAAATTAGGTTAAATTCGCAATAATATCAATGCTAGACGACTAATATGCTGGGAGTTAATCAAAAAAGCCCCGCAATATTAAGTGTTCCCTTAAAGTGCAGGGTAAACAAGAAAGCAATTCACTCAGATGAACAAAACTCTAAATTTTATAAAAACTAATTGGCAAGTAAAATTGTTAATTCTTTTTATCGTTGTAATGATAATCCCCTATTGCTATTTGAGTTTTACCACCGATCACAAATTCTATTCACCAGACGAAACTGCCAATTTTGTTTTCACGAAACAATTCATCGAACACAGCAATCTAAATATTGAAATTCCCTTAAATAGAGCGGTTAATAATGTTATTTTCCCAAGGAGTGTTAATGTTTTAAATGGTAATTTCGTTCCGATGAGCTTCCTTGGTCTGCCTGTCTTTTATGGTTTAATAGGAAAAATTATTGGAATCGACTTAGTAACCTTTATAACTCCTATACTTTCACTAATCGGCGTTTTTCTATTTTATTTGATCATAAAAGAAGTTTTCGACAAAAACATAGCTTTCCTTTCTGGATTATTTTTGTTGTTCAATCCTGTCTATTGGTATTTAGGCGGAAAGGCCATGTTGCATAACAACCTTTTTGTTTTTTTTATTATTTTGGGACTTTGCTTGTTATTACTAGCCTTGCGAAGGAAGAATATTTTTCTCTACGCTTTGTCAGCTATAATTTTCGGAGCAAGTATTTGGACTAGAACTTCAGAAATTGTTTGGGTGGGTTTGTTGATGTTAATTTTTTATATTGTGAACCGCAAAAACGTGAGGAAACGTGATTTAATTATATTTATCATTGGTTTTTGCGGCATGCTCGGCTTACTGCTCTTTGTAAATCATTCCGTTTACAATAATATTTTCCGTTCCGGTTATTCGTCCTTAGAAAACAGTTCAAAAACGGGATTATCTTCATTACTAGGACAAATCGTTCTTCCTTTTGGGTTTAAGTTTAAGAATATCGTTTTTCATGTTTGGGAATTTTTTATTAAGTATATTTGGTTTATAACATTACCAGCTCTTTGGGGACTTATCTACTTTTCCAAAAAAAGTTTGTCAAATCTCCAAAAGGCTTATCTATATTCAACCGGGCTAATTTCGATCTATTTACTCAGTTATTATGGTAGTTACTGGCCCTGGGGTGAATACGGCCAACCAGCTACTCCAGAAATTCTTATTGGGAGTCCACATTTACGTTATTGGTTGCCAATATTGATATTTTTAACTCCCTTTGTCGCAATTTTTGTAAGTGAAGTTCTACCACGATTGTATAAATCAAAAAAAGTTCTTCCCATTATAATAACTACTGGATTTTTGGTTCTACTGATTTATTTCTCTATCTCAACTGTTTTTTATAATCCACAAGAAGGTTTTATTAAAATTAAAAATGATATATCAGAGTTCAAACCCCAAATCGAACAAATAAACAATTTGATCGAAAACACAGCCATAATCATAGTACCTGATTGGGCAGATCGAATTTTTTTCCCAGAATATCAAGTCATACACTCTCTTGGAAATCGAAAGGTTTACGGTGGAGATGCTTATCTGGAAATTTCTAAGTTAGTCCAATTAGTGCCAGTGTATTATTACAGTGCTGACTCAGACAGAGATGTTGCGAGTTTATCGAATATTCTTAACAACTATAAACTAAGGTTGCAATTCGTCTCAGAAATATACAAAGGCGTGAAACTATATCAGATTAAATATGAACAACCTTAGGTTGATTGCAATTACGAAATATTGTTTCTGGTTCCTGGCTGTGGCGCTAGTGATCTTTTTGCTTTGGAAGAATTACTCACCTCTCGGTAGTCAACATATAGACTTTAATTTAATGCCAAATATATTTGTTTCAGAAATTAACCCAAGTGCTAGAATTACTGCCCCTTTTTGCGAAAAAGACAGCTGCAGTCAAATAATGTTTGGAGATCCGCTATACTTTGACCTACTCCTTGCCCGCAAATTTGATCTTGCAACGATCAAAATATATTACTCTTCAGACGTGGACATTGATTTACGTTTAGGGATGCAAACTAGAGAAGGTTGGAATTACATGATCAAAACACCAGACAAAATCGATAAACTCGAAACTTTAGCAACCGCAGAATTTTCTTTTCCCTTAAGCCAAGCCTTGGTCAATAAGCGCCGTATAAATTTCATTATCAGCGCGCCAGAGATAAGAACTGAAGACAAGGAAATTACAATCCATAAAATAGAATTTGATTTAAAACGTTAATATGCCGACACTCCAATCAATCAATAACGAACTATTTAAGTGCTCGATAATTTTATATTTAATTTTGTTTATAATCGAATGGTTGCTTCCTGGTTTTGTTTCCTTATATTTTAATAGTTCTGTTGTCTTAATCGTAGCAATTTTGTCTGGCTGTTTTCATGTTTTAACGCTTAAAGATTAAAAAAAGAAGCCCCTTTATGGAGCGTCTTTTTTATTTGGTTTCTTTATGCATTTTATGAGTTTTGCATTTCGCACAGTGTTTCTTGATTTGTAACTTCTCTTTAACTTTCTTTTTGTTGCGGAAAGTTTGATAATTGACACCGCGGCATTCTGTACACTCAAGTTTTACTAAATTATCTTGTGACATATGTTTTGTTATTTATAATTGAATGGCTTGCCATGAAGTTAAACAAAATCTGTACGAAATGGTTTACCATGAAGTCACGCGTAGCGTGTACTTCATGGAGCCAGCGACAGGATTCGAACCCGTGACCAATAGTTTACAAAACTACTGCTCTACCAACTGAGCTACGCTGGCAAGTATCGCTATTATAACAGAGAAGTAATAATTTAGCAAGTCTTTTGTTAACGAATACAAAACATGTTTTTATACTAAATTTAAATAAAAAGTCCTTTTGGCAACAACACCTGAAATCGTTTGTTCCCATTTTTGCGGATGAACAAACGCAAGTCGACGCCTGAACCTTTGGTTCGAGATCGTGAAAACTGATTTTCTGAAGACCAAGTTGCGCACTCATTGCCTTGACGATCGGATTAGTCGTTGTCATCAAGATACGAAGGTCATCCCTTTGCCTAAGCAAGTTAGACATGATCTCCTCACCAACGCCATGCTTGCGCATGGCTGGATCTACCCACAAAGTACCGAGCTCGTACCAACCGGTTTCCAAATCCCAGAGCGTTACATGACCAACGATCTTCCAACCAACAATCTTCACGACCGACAAGCCTAGAAAGAATTGCACCATCAAGTCAAAGGGAGACTTTGGCAAAAGATGTTCTTCGTTACGGAGTTTATTAGCAAAGAGACAGAACGCCACAAAGAGCTTCAAGAAATTCCCGACTTTGACTCGATAAACCAGTTGACCGTGCATGTGAACCTCCCCTGTTAGGCAAAACTAAAGAGCCGGGCCACCACGACCCAGCTCTTTATATCTAATCACCAAAAAGCTAGCTGTCGTGGAGACAGTTCTTCTTGGCTTTCTTTGAAATAAGATTTAAAAACATAAACTTTGTATCATCTTTTTATAGCACTCTATCATTATATCTATCTGATCAAATTTTACAAATTCATCTGCCTGGTGTGCCATTCTAAAATCTCCTGGTCCCCAGATGAGACAATTACCCCAAATCTTAAAAAGCCCGGCTTGAGTCCAACCTTCAATAACATCAATCTTTGATTGCCCCATGACTTCTTCGGAAACAAATTTAGCGTTTAAAAATAATTCCGTATCTTGGCTGACCAAATTAGCATCACCACAAAACACTGACTCAACTTTAGCTGTTTTATCAATAGCTAGAATAACTTTTTCGATTCTCTCAAATTCTTCTTGAATATTTTCTGTGGGTAAAAGACGACGATTGATGTTAAATGTACATTCGTCAGGAATAACATTTGGTGCGGTTCCTCCATGGATGGTGCAAATTGATTGAGTCGGTACTCGAAATAAATCATGTGTTCTTGTTTCTAGTTCTTCTTCGATCTTTGAAAGTTCCGCATAAGCCATCATAGCTTTATGGATGGCATTATTCTTTTTATTGTTTTCTAAATTGGTGTCGGCCGAATGAGACGCAACGCCATAGAAAGTAACCTTGATTTCCATTGCGCCCTTTTGACCGACATGTAGTTCACAATTTGTTGGTTCAGCAACTATAACATTAGCGGAACCCGGTTTGATTTCAACAGTATCAAGAAAACTTCTGCCACCTAATCCACTCACTTCCTCATCACAATCAAAAAGAAAGAAGATATCCTGCTTTGGTTTTTTATCGATGTTTAATGCAGTTTGGATCATAGCGGTTAAACCTGCTTTCATGTCGCATGAGCCTAATCCAAACAACTTGTCATCTTTAACAATCGGCTCAAAAGGATTTTGAGTCCACTTACTAGAAGTCGGAACAGTATCTGTGTGTCCGCTGAAAATAAGTGGCTTGTCATGTTCCTGACCTTCAAATTTGACTTCCAAATTATAAATCAAATTTTCGCTATTTTTCAGTGGAGTAATCTTCACTTTATCTGCTGGGAAAAAAGAAGCAATGAAGTCAACAATTTCTTTGTTGGAGTTTTGACTTTGGGAATCAAAGGAAATTAATTTTTTTAGTAGTTCTAAATTTTGCATAAATTTGTTTATTTACTCCATCGTAACAGACAGCCGAAAGTTGTCAAACGAAAATTTGAAGAAAAAAATGTGGGAAAAGAGTTGACTCTTTTCCCACACGCAGTAGCCGGGACGGGCATCGAACCCGCGACACACAGATCCACAGTCTGTTGCTCTACCAATTGAGCTACCCGGCCATCTGAGTACAGGTTAACACTATTTAATTATTTGTCAAGAGTAAAAAAATCGAGCCGCAGCAATGGTGCATACGGCTCGTTGTTTACTATTTCCCTTGTGAAAGCTTCTCGATGTTCCAATCGACGGTGATCGGACCTTGCTTGCCAGTAGTCATGTCTTTGAGGGTCACGGTTCCATTCGCCAATTCACTCTCACCGATGATGACCACGAACGGAATACCGAGCATGTTGGCGCGTCCAAGTTGCTCACGGAGTCCTGACTCTGCTCCGTCGTAAAGCATCACGTTTCTAGCGGTCAAGCGGAACCCTTGGGCGACTTCGATGGCTCGCTCTCTGCAACCAGCACTCGGTCGGTAAGCGACGAGAACTTGTGCCACCGACTTCGGCAGAGTGAAAAGACCCTTCTTTTTGGCGTAGACCATGAACCGATCGATGCCGAAGGATGCGCCCGTGGCCGGTGCCGGCATCTCGACGAACCTGTCCGTCAGATTGTCGTAGCGGCCACCCGAGAAGATCGATCCTGTCTCGGGGCTATCCGTGAGAATTGTTTCGAAGATAGGTCCAGTGTAGTAGCCGAGTCCGCGAACCATTGACGGCTCGATGAGAATGCGACTCTTCTCGACACCGAACAGATCCAGGTAGCGCATGATCTCTTCGAGTTCGCAGCAACCTTGTTCAGCAACCGCACTACCCGCGAGGATAGTACGAATTGCCGCGAAACGTTCTACGTTGCTGCCGGTGATATTGCAGAACTCCACGAGCTTCACGATCTGCGCTTCATTCAACAGAATCGCGTAGTCTTCACGTTCGATCTTTGCCAGTTCGCCTTCGAGCGTCTCTTCGGGCTTGAGCTTGTCCTTCTTGTCGAGAACAGTCAGCACAGCCTGCAGATAACGCGCCGGGAATTTAACGTACTCGGGCAATCCATCGAGGATCTTGCGGTTGTTCAGGAGCACAAGGTGTGTGTTAATGCCGAGAGCACGCATGCATTCATCCATGAGAGCGATGATCTGCGCATCCGACATCATTCCAGGTGCGAACACGCTGTCCACATCGCACTGCGTGAATTCGCAGAAACGTGTAGCTGACGGCGTTTCGCCGCGAAAGACTTGAGCGATCTGGTAACGCATGAAGGGTCTGGGCAGCTTTTCGTAGTACGCTGCCACGAACCGCCCCAGTGCAACCGTCAGATCAAACCTGAGACCCAGTTTAGGTCGCTCACCCTCTTCGGGGTGAAAGGTGTTCTCGACCTTAAAGAACTGCATGTCCGTCTTTTCTTCGGCTCCGAACAGCGTTGAAAGATACTGCACGGTTGACGAGTCGAACGGTTCGAAACCGAAACGCTCAAACACGGCAATGAGGATGTTCAGGATGTGGCGCTTGAGGATCATGTCCTCAGGCGTGATATCGCGGAAACCAGCAGCCAGAACGGCTTTCACTCGGTCTTTTGCGTCCATGATTCTTCCCTCTCTGGAGGTCAATTTAAGAACTCCACGAACACTCTAATTTAACACCCACGATAGAAGAAGTCAACAAAAAAAATCGGAGGAAATGGTTGACCACATCCCCCGATAAGAACTTACGTGCTTCTACAGCATCGACCGCGAAATCGCAATCTCCTCGAGAATCGGGACGTCGGGACGCCGATAGAAGTACGGTACACGATCAAGGTCACGCACCATGATCGTTACAGGTCGTTGAAGAACACGTGAACTTTCTTCTTCAATCCCACGATAAAGCCTGGCCGAAAGGTCCAGCATCGCCAACGAGAAGGCCCTAGCTTCTTTTTCTGGGATACTGGCCCAGTGAACAGGATCTCCTAAGGGCAGCAAGTACGGAGCACAGAGATTCCCCAACATGGGTGCGTTGGGGTAATGGATGTTTACTTGTGTCGGATGGCCAGGAGGTGGATCGACTTTCTGACCGAGGGTTCTGCCACCGAAAGGTACTCCTACATAGAAGTCTCGTTCCACGACCCAATCCACGATCTTGCCAGGTTCAAATTCGCCGCCTTCTGCTGCGAACAAGCGATCCTCGATCGCACGTATCTGTGATGTACGTTTTGCCTGGCGAATACGGAGGGCAACTAGGAACTTGTTGATTTCAATTCCGCGTTCGCGGAAGATCTGATCGACTGCGTAGAAAGTTCCGCCAGTCCAAACACCATCGTCCACGATTGCAATTTCCCGCTTTTCTGACACAGCACTGTGGCGGTCGATCGCATCGAGCTGCGTCAGAATCATCGGCGAACCGATGCGATTCCCCTTCCCCAAATCGCTCCAGGTTGGGTTATCGGGGTGCTTGCTGTGTCCGATGAGGCGCGTGGTCGACAGGAACAGATCAGCTTCTTCCACGAAGATACTCTCGAGACTAACGAGCGGTATGCCGTTGCGTTCTCTCTCGATGAGATCCATGAGCCGCCGCTTTGTAACGCGCCACGGAATGAATTCCACGTCCACTCCACGCGGTTCGAAGATACGCTTCAGCTCGGTAATTAACCCCTCCATCAGATTACCAAAGAAAAAACGAGCCGGCACCGAGAATCCGTGCCTCTTGGCCCACTCCATGACGACTATGGCCAGGTCACCGGTTACGAGATACTTTGGCCTAACCGTTGGTCGCATTCCATCCTCCCAGTGGTTGAACAAGCTAGTCCTAATTGTTTCCTCCTGCTACGGCTATGTTAATTTATACCTTATAAAAATGCAACTATTTGTTTTTCTTAGCAATTTCAGATTCCGCTAAAGCAACTGCTTCTTCTGGAGTATTTGCTCCAAGTGCTTTACGTCTATTGCGTCCATCAATGTATTGATCAGCCAACTTCTCGGCCCAACCACCTGTATTTTTCATCACAATTATAGGAATATCTAATTGATAAGCAATAGCTATTTCATTTAAAGTTCCTGAACCACCACTTACAGCGATAATTGCGTCGCAACTGTTTACTAAAACAAATTCACGGCCACCGCCACGTTCTAGACCCGAAACAATAATGACATCTGTGTTTCCTTCTTTATCCCAAACGTCTTTGCCTGTCGAATATGTAACACCAACAGTCAGTCCACCTTTTCTTTTGGCTCCACGAGCACCCGCTGTTGATAATGAATCATAATCCTTTTCTGCACCATAAACCAAGATGTAGCCTTTTTCAGCCACAATCTCACCAATACGTTCAGCTATTTTTTGAATTTCTTCTGAATATTTTAAATCAGCTGCCGAACCCATCACTCCAATTTGTAATTTACGCATAAACTATTTTTATATTATTTTATCTAAATTTAGCAAAATTTCTTCTACGCCCTTGGTTATTTTTTCAGGGCTGACATAATCAGCCAATTCTCTAACTTCTGCGGTAGCATTATTGACAACACAGAACTTATCAACTTTCCCGAGCAAAGGTTTATCTAAAACATCATCAGCGATAACAATTTTTTTATATTCCGGATAGTAACTGGCTAATTTATCAAAAGCTTTGCCTTTATCATAATTCTTTGGATAAATTAATAAGTTACAAAAACTATCACAACAACTAACTACTAATTCTAGATTTTGACGAGTCACATACTGATTCAATAGACCTGAAATTTTTCTTAACGCTGGAATATTTTCCTGTAAAGATCCGTTAAAATGTTCTCGCACATGAATACTACTGCTGAAATTACGAAAACAATTTTCCACAAAAACATTTTTAAGCAAGGGATCAAGATTTAAGCTATCAGGATTTTTATTAACTTCAGTGGTATCTTCGATAATGTAAAATGAATCTTCAAAGTTTTGTTTAACTAGCTGTGGTAAAATGTTCTTAACTTGACTTAAGTGCATAATAATTTCATCGTCAACTAATATGTCTCTTTCAGCTGTCAAAGTGTCATAAATAAAACAACCATTTTCCCCAATTATTTTTCCGCCTAATTCAAACATTTTTACTACAGGTAGAATGTCTTCAAGTGATCGATTGGAATTAAGAACAAAAACATGTCCTTCTCTTTTCATTTGATCAATCACAGAATTAATGGTCGGCGAAGTAGATCGATAGTTATGATCGATCAAGGTGTTATCAATGTCAAGAATAATAAGATATTTATTCATAGAGTCTGTAATAATCAGTATAGCCAGTGCCGAAAATGTTGTCAATTTAAATAAAAGCGGGAGCAACTGATGTCAGTTACCCCCGTGGTTCACCTAGCTGTGTTCGAGTGCCTTCAGCAGTTCGCCTTTGGTCACGAGCTCGCGCACGCGTTGGATGTCTGGGTACAGGGAACGATCTTCGTGCATCATCGGTACGTACTGCCGGATGCAATCGTAGCCACGTTTCGTGCCTTGGCCGAGAACAGCGAGATCGCCCAGGTGGGGCGTTCCCAAGTCAACAGCCTGGCAACCTGCCAGCAGTTCCACGGCCAGGACGCTTCTCAGGTCACCAAGGGTCTTGCGCAGCCCCCAGGCCGAGTTGGCGCCATTGGACACGTAGTCTTCCTGCTGCATGGAAGTCGGAATGGACAGCGCGGAGAACGCCGCGCCCGCCAGTCCTTGTGCGTGCATGACACGCGAGGCGACGGCATACTGCGCGATCATGAGAGCAGTATTGTCCTCGTCATCGGAGCCGGCTAGGTCTGCCGGCAATCCGAAACTCCAAGCCGGATTCAGCAAACGATAGAGACGTGCGTTCGAAATGCTGGCCAGCTTGGCCAAGGCGATGATCGCTGCGTCCAAGGGGATCGCGAGCGGATCACCATGGAAGTTGCCCCCCGAAAGGACCGAGAGCTTCCCACGTTTTCCAGCAAACACCAAGGGGTTGTCAGTGCTGGCGTTAATTTCGTTCTGGACGATGGTCGCCAAGTTCAAGAGAGCGTCATAGACGGCTCCATGCGCTTGCGGCGCACAGCGCAACGAATACGCGTCCTGAACTCGAGAGCCCTTCCGCTTGCGACGGTCGGGACGCTTCTTCTCGTCTGGGAAGTCTATCTTCTGCGCTTCGGACGTTGTTCGCAAACTGCCAGCGAGCAAGTCACGCAATTCGCTTGCTACGATCTGCTGGCCATCTTGGTGGCGTGCTTCGTGGATACGAGCGTCAAAGGCATTGAGTTCACCTCTGATCGCTTCCGCATGGAGCGCAGCGCCCAGGTTGGCAAGCGTCAACAGACCAAAGGCGTCGTGAACACCCAAAGCAGCGTTGGCCAGGATGAACGTCGCGCCGTTGGTGAGTCCCATGGCTTCCTTGGGCTGCAGTACGTGATGCTCGAGCTTCACTTCCGTGAAGACTTCTCTTGCATTGCGTCTTTCGCCCTTGTAGAAAACCTCAGCCCATGGCAGTCCGATGAGCACTGCGCCCAGATGAGCCAACGGAACGAGGTCGCCACTCGCGCCTACGCTCCCGAATTCCGGGATAACCGGCGTGATGTCCATGTTCAGCAGATCCAGGATCAGTTCGCACAGTTGGACTGTCATGGCCGAATTGTTGAGCGAAAACGAGTTGACACGGAGCAACATCATGGCGCGTACCACTTCGCGGGGCAGCGGCTGACCAAAGCCAACCGCGTGTGTCATGATGTACTTCTTCTGGTAACGGATCAGATCTGCGAGCGGGATGATCTTGTTACGGTTCGATCCACATCCAGTGTTGATCCCGTACATGACTCTCCGCGGGATCAACTTCTCGAGCCAGCCACGGATGACGACCATCCTGTCTCTGACTTCAGGGTCGAGTCGCACCATGGGGAAATCGCTCGTGTGCGCCCGTGCAATTCGCACGACCTCCAAAAAGGACAGTTTACCTTTGAGATGGATCACATGACCATCTCCTTGTGCGTTTGCGTTCATGGGAACCTCCTCATAGTGCAGATGTTCAGAAACAAATATTTTCAGCACCCCGGTTAGTGGGTGCAACCCAACTTACCATTAGATTAGATTATCATTTTTAACAATGTAAAGTCAATAACAAAAACACCGAAACTGTTACTATCTCGGTGTTTTATACTTGATAATTTATTTGACTTTTGTGCAAATTTCTTCGAAACTACAACTTACCTGCTCACCGGTTGTCATGTTTTTTAAAGTATATTTTTCTTGTTTAACTTCATCATCACCAAGAACAATTACCCAAGGCATGCCATAGCTGTTGGCATATTCCATGTTCTTACCAACTTTTCTCTCAAGGAAATCAATATCCGCAGCGATTCCTTTTGCACGTAATTTTTCAACGAGCTGAAATGCCGGTGCAAAATTTTCTTTACTTACAGGTAAGACATAAATCTCTGCAACTGACTGTTTTGATAATATCCCTTTGTTTTGAATTTGTAATGCATCAAAAATTGTATCTAGTCCGAAGCTAACACCAACTGCTGGATATTTTTCATCGGTACCAATAAAACCACCAATCATATTATCAAATCTACCACCAGCACAAATTGATGAAGAAAGTTGTGAGGTGTCTTTTAAAAAAACCTCAAAAACATTCCCCGTATAATAGGCCAAACCACGTGCTAAGTTTGGGATGAATTCAAGATTGTCAGCACCAACTAGATTGATTGTCTTTTCTAAATCTTTCAAACCATCTATTTCACCCAGTAAATCTTTTAAACTCTGAATCTTTTCAATATTTGAGCCTGTCAGCGCTAATGTTTTTAAAATTTCATCTGCGGTTTCCGCATTTATCTTTTTATCAAGTAATTCGGCCTTAACTCCAACATCGCCAATTTTATCAAACTTATCGATAGAAATAATAGCTGAGATCTGAGATTCTTCTGGTACGCCACATTTAGATAAAATAGCATTTAAAACATTACGATTATTTGTCTTGATGACAACTTCTAAATTTAATTTACTAAAAACAGTGTTAATTAATTTTACCAGTTCAGCATCAACAGCAGGATTAGAAACACCAACAACGTCAACATCGCATTGATAAAACTCTCGATAACGACCGAGTTTAATTGGACCATCGCGGAAAACTTTACCAATTTGATAACGTTTAAAAGGCATTTTAAGTTGCGGATTCATGCCAACAAAACGTGCAAATGGCACAGTAAATTCTGTACGTAAAACCAAATCGCGTAAACCTTGATCTTTTAATTTAAAAGTTTCGCGCATGGCATCTGATTCTTGGCCAATACCATATTTTGATGCGAAAAGTTCATAGCGTTCCATCACCGGTGTTTCGATTGGATTATAACCATACAACTCAAAAACTGAGCGTAATGTTTGAATTAGCTTGTCGCGAGCAATCTTTTCGGCTGGGCCAAAGTCTCGAACACCCTTTGCGCGTTGTAAGGCTTCGTTTTGCATATATTACTTTTTGTGAATTATGGGGAAAGGGGTATGGGATAAGGGTCTTCCCTTACACAGTAACCTTTTATTCTTATCCCTTTTTTATGGGGCGGACGACGGGGTTCGAACCCGCGACCCTTGGTACCACAAACCAATGCTCTAACCAACTGAGCTACGTCCGCCATAGTCTAACTATTGAAATACACAGCTGAACTTTAATCAAGAAAGCAAAAAAACAATATTAAGTTAAAAAAAGAATCAGCCGGCTGGCTGACAATTTACAAAAAACTGCAACCAGCGCTTTACTGATGATGATGGTGGTGATGAATTGCAGTTACTTTTTTCATATGAATATAGTATATCAAAAGATTTCACTTTGTCAACCGTATTAAAAAATCTCGCTATCGATTCGTTCAAAATCCTTTAAATGCCTTTCTTTCTCGATACGATATTTTTTCTTATCCATTCTAAATTTCGAGAACACATCAACAATAAATCGTCGACCTAAATATGGTGGCATAATTACATAAGTCGCACCCTCGAAGTACAATCTTTCTGCATCGCGGACATGATGCGAAACGCAAATAAAACTAATCGTTGGTTTCTTCTTTTTAAAATAATCCAACAATGAAATGTTAACATCATAATCAGGTATGGTTGAGATAACCATTTTCAAACCGTCTCTGGGCAATGAATCAAGTAAATCCGTGTCGTCGGCTGAGCCAAAAATACAAGGCAAACCTTTTTTATTCAACGCTCGAACCGTCTCTGGACTATGATCGACCAAGATGTATTTTAGCTTTTCTTTATTCAAAACGCTTAGCAACCCACCACCAGTTATATGACACCCAAACATAATCAAATCAGCCTTTTCTTTGATAGTGGCAGCTTCTTTAATTCCATTTTTTTCTAATAAAACTTTATGTAAAAATGGTTTTAAAGCCCGATAAAATGAATGACTATAATTAATGTAATAGCTTGAAACAGCAATAGTAATCAAACCAACAAAAGTTATAGGACCAAGTAGCTCCGCATCTAAATGACCGAAACCAACTCCCATGCCAATCAAAATTAAAGAAAATTCGCTAATTTGAGACATGGAAACTCCGGCCAAAAAACTGGTACGTGTGGTGTACTTCATCAGCCGCAAAACAACTGTCATTAATATCGGATTAATAATCAAAACAAATAACGAGAACACAACTATTGGTATAATAAAAGTTTTGACATCAGAAATATTAATATTTGAACCCATGACAATAAAAAAGATAATCAAAAAGAAATCGCGCAAAGATTGAATGCGCATAGCAATCTCTCGTTGATACGGTGACACAGAAAGCAAAACCCCAGCCGCCAGCGCACCCAATTCCAAAGAAAAACCAATCTTATAAAATATAGTTGCTACCACAAAACACATGGCTAAGGAAAAAATAAAAAGCATTTCTTTATTCTCTGCAAAAACATGGTCAATCCGAGGGGTGACAAACTTAATTATCAAATAAAGAGCAAAACAAATTATGATAAAGCGTCCAATCAAGAGCAAAAGAACATGAATATAATTACCGCTTCCCATACTTTGAGAACTTGATAACAAGAGAAACAAAATCATAGCCACAACATCCTGCACCAACATGTAGCCAATAGTTATTTTACCAAACAAAGTATCTTGTTCATCTTTATTGAATAAAAAGCGGAGAATAATAATGGTGCTACCAAAAGCGAGGACAAAACCTAGGTACAGACAAGTAACATAATCAAAACCTAGAAAATGCGCGGCTGTAAAACCTAAAACTACGGAAAGTGCTATTTGAGATATTCCAGCGATTACCGCCGTCTTCCCTACTTCGCGAATCAAGGTTGGCTTTAAGCCAAGACCGACTATAAACAATAAAAGCGCTACTCCAATATGGGAGAACGCTTCCAAAGTACTTCTTTCGGATATCAAACCAGTTACGAGTGGTCCAACAATAACGCCAGTCAAAATATAACCAATAATCAACGGCTGACGTAAAAACTTCATGGCCAAGGATAAAACCAGGGCTATTCCAAGAGTGATGCTTAATTGTAAGAAGGCTTCGGGCATTTTTGTTTTTATTTCGGCTGGGACAGGTCTCGACCTGTCCCTACAGTATATACGTTTACCTGCATATTGTAACATTTTTTATGAAAATATAAAACGCCCGTCTGCAGAAAGCTGCAAACGGGACGTTGGGAACTTAGGTCAGCTCAGCACATGGGCTGGGCTAGGCCTCGACCTCCGGGGTCTGCGGCATGAGCTCGGGGAAGGCGTGCCCCAGGAACGGAGCCAGGGCGGCGTCGAGGGCAACGCGCGTGCGGTGCCGACCCCTCACCTGCGCCTCGAAGGCGAGCGGGGCGCAGGTGTCCAGCAGCTCCATGAGCTGCGGCACCTCGACGCCCTGGCGCGCCAGGAAGTTGCGCAGGACCTGCAGGCTGGCGGCGGCGTCGGCCAGGATCTTGGGGATCTTGGCGTTGGTGGCCTCCTTCACCTTGGCGTAGAAGGTGGCCAGGACCAGGGCGTTCACGTCGTCGCGGTAGGCGCTGTACTTGGCGCCCAGGAGCTTCAGCGAGAACCGATCGTCCTCGTCTCGCGTGAGCTGCCCGATGAACGGCGCGATCTGGCCGACGAGCCCCTCGATCATCTCGACGAGGTGCAGCGGCATGCCCTGCGGCGGCTGCGGCATGCGGCGCGCGTCGGGGAGCACGAACTCGACCGGGAGCCTGTCCCAGTCGATGGTCGGGAGCATGTCGACCCCTTCCTCGACCAGGTTGTACGCGAAGCGCTCGACGGTGTCGAGCAGGTTGCCACGGTCGTACTCGAGGGCGGCGACGAACTCCTGGATGATCCTGGCCACGGTGCTGCCGATCTGCAGGCGCTCGGCCGTGAAGCCGGTCACCTTCAGGACCCTCGCGTTTCCGTCCATCTCGAGGACCCACGGGGCGTCGGCCTCCGGGAAGCCCTCGGCGAGCAGCGCGAGCTGCTTCTCGATGACGCTGATGCGCGGGGTTGTGCGCACTCCGAAGCTTCCGACCTCGATCAGGAAGTGCAGGTCTTGTCTTCGCATCTAGAACCTCCTCAGAACAGGGTTTGGGGAACCACCAGGGCTCTTGCCCTTGATGCGAACAACTTACTACATTGTAAACATTTTGTCAAGGCCTGTTTTGACTTTCAAGCTTAATTATGAAAACATAATGGCATCAGTGGTTCGTTAACTGGAGGTGCAAACCATGCTCCTGACAAAGCCCTCACTGACAGGCCAGAGGTTCCTGCGCTACGTTCGTGTCTCGTCCATGCTGGATTCGGCCAAACTAGCGGCCGGTTTCCATCCGTCCTCCCCTGGCCAGGTAGAACTCGCCAAGCTGCTCTTGACTGACTTCGCTGAGTTCGCAGACGAAGTCGGCACCGACTACAAGGTCGAGTGGACTCCCGGCGGCGTTCTGATCATCAGAATCACTGCCACGCCCGGATTCGAACAAGCTCCCCGGCTCGGTTTCTCGGCGCACTTGGACAGCTACCCCAACGGTAGTCCGATGGTCGAACCGCTCATGCACCTGTACAAAGGTGGCGACCTCGCCCTGCCGCGTTGCGGCACTTTCGTTCCGACCAAGGTTCTGGAAGGCCGCGAAGGCCAGTTGATCTTCACCTCGAGTGGCGACAGTGTCCTCGCAGCTGACTGCAAGGCTGGCATGACGGCCATCATGGAAGCCATGGCAACGATCCTCGGTGACAACGTGTCGCACGGACCGATCACGCTCATCTTTTTCCCCGACGAAGAAGAAGGCGTACTCAATGTCTCGGACTTTTCACCGGAACTGGTAGGCTCGCTTGACGTGCTCTACACGGCCGATGCAGGTATTCCCGAAGAAGTGGACACCGACTGCTACAGCGGCCGTTCCGCTACGGTCACCATCACCGGGACCGAAGCCAAGAACTACGAAGGACAGCAGGTCGTGGTCACCGTCATCGGCAACGATGCTCACCCCGGACCTGGTGGCGAAAGAATCGTACCCGCGCACCTGATCGCAGCCGAGTTGGCTCTGTACCTCGACGATGAATGTCCGTCGAACAGAGGGACACATTACGGCTACGTCCTCGTCCAAAAGATAGAAGGTGGCGCCGGTAAGGCGACCATGACCCTGGTCGCGAACCAGTCGTCCGAAGACAGAGCACCTGACATCCTCGATCTGATTCGAACGCAAGCCATTCGTATGCAAGATATGCACCCTGGTTGCAAGACAGAAATCGATGTCTACGGCTCCGTCAAATCCGAAAACGACGCCGAAGATGTGACAGGGATCGTCCCCGCTGCATTCATCGCGTCCGAGTTCATGCTCGCGCTCACGGCCAACTCCGGCACGCCCTGGAAAAAGGGCAAGGACGACAGCTACCAGTACCCGCGCCTGATCCAGAACGTGGACGGCAAAACCGTCGTCATCTGCATCCCCCGTGCATACGAAGACGACCGTTCGCTGGAGCTCGTCGAAGAACTCCGCGCCTGCGCCCAGAACATCAGCGACACCTACGATGGTTGCACGCTTGACGTGAAAGTAGAACACACCTACACTTCGATCGCCAAAGCCATCGCGGCCAACCGCTGGTGCGTGGAACTCTTGCACCAGGCTGCGGCAAAGTGCGGCTTCGAACTGAAAGAGAAGCGCGTCCCTGGCGGCACCGATGTCGCCATGTTGGATCGGATCTATGACTGGATGCCCGGACCGAACATCGGCGCCGGCTGCATGGAAGCGCATGCCCTGTTCGAGTGTTGCTCGGATCGCGATCTGGATCTCGCAACCAGGTGGTACGTCCAGATCATCATGCTGGCCACCCAAGCCCAGTTCCAACGTCCCTAGTACGTTAACGCCCCGCGATTCTGAATCGCGGGGCGTGTTTTATATCTTTAGTTGTCTAGACGATCTTGGCCAGGATCTCGAGATCAACGAAGTTCGCCAAGGTCGGCTTGAACCTGTCAACGCGTAAAGCTTCCTGACGCACCGCCCAATTCGCGGACGGACTGCCAGCCCAGGCACGACGAGTAACGCCGCAAAGCACATCCCAGGTGAGCATGATCTCTATGGTCGCATCTACGCTTCGACTACCATCGAGTACCAGACCGAAGCCACCATTTATCGCTCTTCCCCAGCCAGTGCCGCCACCGTGGTGCAGCGACACCCAGGTAGCACCTCGCATGGCATTACCGATGACACACTGCGTAGCCATATCGGCCGTGGGAGCAGAACCGTCGTGAACGCTGGAAGTCTCTCGCAGGAAAGAATCCGTACCACCAGTGTCGTGGTGATCACGGCCAATGACGATAGGACCATGTAGTCGCCCATCGCGAATTGCTTCATTCATGGCCAGACCGAGTTTCACACGGCCCTCTGCGTTGCTGTAAAAGATACGCGCCCGAGTCCCGATTGCTAGTTCGTGTTTGCCAGCATCGAGAATCCACTGAGCATTGTCTTTCAGCTGCTGCTTGATTTCATCCGGTGCATCCATGAGCATTTGCTCAGTTACTTCGATGGCGATTTGATCCGTCGTGGCCAGATCTTCGTCGAGGCCACTCAAGCACACCCAGCGGTACGGGCCAAATCCGTAGTCGAAGTACAGGGGACCCATGAGACCTTCGACGTAACTCTGATATCGCGGCTGGCCGTGTTCGTCAAAGATATCCGCACCAGATTCGATGGCCACGTCAATGAAACTGTTGCCGTAGTCCCAGAACTTCATGTCCAGAGCTACGTGCATGTTAACGACAAGGACATGTGCGCGAATGGATTTTTGCACCTTCAACCTGAAGGCCGCAGCATCACTTTCACGCAAAGCATCTGCTTCTTCTACTGTCATACCTGACGGATAGTAACCCCCGCCGTAGGCGTCATGCAAAGAAGTCTGGTCTGAACCCAGATCGACTCTGATGTTTTCGACGAGTAAATGTTTCCAAAGATCAACCACGTTACCATGGTAACCAAGGGAAACTGCTTCGCCGTTCGCCACAGCTTCGCGAATACGATCTGAGAGGACTTTGAGGTCGGTATGTATTTCATCCAACCAACCCTGATCGTGGCGCTTTTGCAGCCACCTCATCTTCACTTCAGCAACAACGACGACTGCGCCGAGAATCACACCAGCCTTGGCTTGAGCACCGCTCATGCCGCCCAAACCCGACGTGACGATGAGTTTCCCTTTCAGGTTCTCATTCACACCAAGATTGAGCCACTTACGTGCGGCATTCAAGAACGTGATGACCGTACCGTGCACGATTCCCTGACTACCAATGTACATCCATGACCCTGCGGTCATTTGTCCATACATGGTTACGCCGAGTTGGGCGAGTCGTTCGTACTCTTCGGGAGTACCGAAGCGCGGAACAACGAGACCGTTCGTCAATACGACGCGCGGAGAATCTGGATACGACGGATAGAGTCCATCCGGGTGGCCGGACTTCATAACCAGCGTTTGCCGATTCGTCATCTTCGAAAGATACCACATGGTCAAACGGTATTGTGCCCAGTTCTGGAACACGCCACCATTGCCACCGTACGTGATCATCTCGAACGGGTACTGCGCCACGTCTGTGTGCAGATTGTTCTGGATCATGAGCATCATGGACCTTGCGGCCAGGATCTGGGCGGGATACTCGTCGACAGGACGCGCCAGAACCGGGAACTGCGGACGGAAGCGATGCATGTAGATGCGACCGAGCGTCCGCAACTCGTTCAAGAACTCAGGACCGAGGATGGCGTGCCATTTAGCTGGGAAATACCGCAGCGCATTGGCCACTGCTTGCTTCTGTTCCGCGAGAGTCAGAACCAGCTTACGCTTCAATGCTCGAGGCACCTCTGCGGCAACCCGCGGCATGTCCGGCAGATAATCCGGAATGCCTTGCAGGATTTCTTCCTGCCAGGTTTGTGGTCGGGGTATCATGAGAACCTCCTCTGCAGGTGCAGTTGTCGAACATGATTTGAGTTAAATTTACAGCATAATCCTTTTGACGTCAATCTTACTCCATCCGATTTGTACGTCCCAAGTCTATCGTCATTGCGAGACCGTGAAACAGGTCGAAGCAATCCCCGATATCTCAACTATTTGGTGCTGCTATCATAGATATATTAGTAAGTTAACGATCATTAAGATCTCGTGGATTGCTTCGGGCTACTCAGAGTGCCCTCGCAATGACGCTTCGCGCGAAAAAAAACCAGCTGCTGTATGAACAACAACTGGGCAATACCTTACGCGACTTTACCATCCAGCCGGAGAATTCCGAACTCACGGACAAAGATTCCGAACCCGTCGCGCGTCGCGACGCCGATAAAAGCGATTTCCGGTTGCCTGATCAGCTGAACCTTGGCTTCGAGCCTAGTATCGACTGTCAGAACCTCGATCGGAGTCGGTATGGCCGCACGAAGCGCGTCGAATCGATCTGATTTTCCCTCAAGAATGAAGAGTGCAATGGGTCTCTTTCGCGGCATAATCCACTCCATCCTAAGTCAAATTTGTAACAAAACAATATCACAATAGTGTAAATTTAGCAAATTTTATGTATTGACAAGATTGAATAAAACTGTTACACTTATACTTGCGCGTATCGTGTCGCGGTGGTGCCTTGTTGTCCTCTACCCAACCTTTTCTGTAGAAGGAGCCTGGCCATGTTACCCACACAGGATCCCTTGCCCCCTCCGATCGGCCTGTTCTTCCATCCATGTGAAGAAGAAGGTCTGAGCAAGCTCGTCGCACACCTTCCCACCGGGAAGGGAGCAGTGGTCGTCCTCACCGCGCAGCGTAGCGTGGCGGACATGAACCAGCCGGGCTGGTACCTGGTTAAGATCGGATTCCCGCCCGACACCAAGATCGCGCTGGCAGACCCCGTGCTGACCCAGGACATCCTGGAAGCCAGCCAAGACCTCCTGGCCAACATGCTCGACTTCGGGTTCGAGCTGCGCACGGACGACAGACCGTCCATCCCCAACGACATCGCGATCTTGTTCTTCGACGATGTCGGCGCCGAGCCGCTCAAGGCCCAGCTCACGCTGCCCACGGGCACGGTGGACGTCATCGCGTCGTCCGACTTCGATGAATTCATGGACGAACCCGGGTGGTACATGTGCCGCCTGGAGTTCATGAGCCCCGACACGGCGTACGCCAGCCCGATCATGACCGAAGAAAACGTCACGGCCGCCCGCCAGTTGCTCGACGGCTACCACCAGATGGAGCCGCTGCGCAGGCGCCTGCGTCGCAACGTACGCCTGTCCCTCGTCCCGACCGCTGCCGTCGCCCAGTAGCGACGACAAACCCCCACATCTATCGCTAGGTGTGGGGGCAATTTTTTTATAAAAGAAATTATTTTATTTCAATTGGAATTATTAACTCGTCATCATTCGCAGGTAAGCCAGAAGGATTATCTTTTTTTAATACAAGTTCAATTTTACCTTTTATTTTTGTTGATTCTAAATTGACCTTCAACTCAAACGGTACAAAATCTATTGTCATCCAATCAGCTTTGGCCTCAGCCAAACCCTCAAATAGAATTTTGTTTTCTAAATCTCTTATTTGGACTGGAAAACTGGCTTCAAAAAACCATGTTCCTCGAGCCAATCCAGTGATTTCCAAAGATGAGCCCTCAATAACTTGATTTGCCTGTGGGTAATTAACACGGATTAAATCTGCTTTACTATTAATAGTGGCATATTCACAAAACGGGACACATTGCATGCTGCAAATTTTTGCTTCAGGATTATGACGACACGCCGAACCACAAGCATTGAAAAATCCACCATTCGATGAACAAACTTCTTCAGAAATATTTTCACATTCGCTGAATTCACTTAACCAAATTCCATTGTACTTTTCGCATTTGTCAATAGCTGTAACTGGTTCTTTTGAGAACCAACCCAACTGACCAGCAATAACAAAAGCAAAGCAAATTATGAGTACAACTACTAGAAAAACAGTGAGAATAATTGTTGTAAATTGTTTTTTCATGGTACGAAAATATACCTTCTTTCTATTTTAAAATTTTTTTTATCCTATCAACCACGTCATCTAAACCATGATCTGCCTTGATCAAAAAATCTTTTGCTCCAAGGTCCATAGCGCCCTTGGCATCTTCATCTGAACCCAGGTTTGTCAAAACGATTACCGGTGTGTCGAGGTGTTCATCTTCTCGTAAGTGCCTCAACATAGTCATGCCCTCCATGCGCGGCATAATTAAATCTAACAAAATAAGATCAACTTCTTCGGTCATAGCTTTTTTTAGCCCTTTTAATCCGTTTTTTGCAATCAGAACTTTGAAACCACTGCTACTCAGTTTGTCTTGTAGAACCTCTACTAGGATAAGATCATCTTCCACAAGCAAAACTGTTGGTTTTTGATTCATATTAAATGTATTTTCACAGAATAAAGTCTTTTTATATGTAACATCATCGAAAGCAGTGTGAGAACCGATTTTACAACCTAAATTTCTAGTATCTTCACCAAAATTATTTTTTTAAGGATTAAATATATTGGTTTCAAATCGCAAAAAAACAAATGGTTTGTAAAATAATATTTTGGCTCCTACAACAGCGGCTTTCTCTCGAATCAAAGCGTTGTGCATTTCCTCGAGCCAACGAGGATCAGCCACCATATCATTGTTAATCAATGCTACATATTCCCCATCGCAATATGGTAAAGCGCTATTATTACCACCAGCAAAACCGAGATTGGTCTTATTTTGAACAACTTTGATCTCGGGATACTTCTTCTCGACAAACTGAACTGAGCCATCACTGGAGTTATTATCAACAAATATAATTTCAAAATTTTGGTAAGTTTGATTTTTAAGACTATTAAAAAGTGGTTCTAAATATTTTAGACCATTGTAGTTGGCGGTTATGATTGAGATTTTATCTTTCATTTACGTACTAATTACTAATCTACTGCGAATCTACGAATATCTGAAAATTATCTTCTAGAAACGTCAAAATGAATTTTGAATAATAAATAAAGCATAATGCTAATCACAATTTATTAATTGTTTAATTATAGCAAATTTAGGCAAAATTATCCACAAACAAAAATCCCCACCTTAGGGCGAGGATTTCTTTATTGAGAAGTTACTTTTTCTTTTTAGCAGGAGCTTTTTTTGCCACAGCTTTTTTAGCTGGAGCTTTAGCTTTCTTTTCCTTAACAACTTCTATTACTTCAATTTCTTTCTTGACTTCAGGCTTAGTTTTTTTAATTTCAGTTTTTTCAACTGGAGCATTTGGAGCTAAAATTTTCATCAACTTATCAAACTTAGAATTTAAAGCCATAAGTTGTTCCATGATTTCCTTAGTGTCTCGTCCGCCACCAGCACCTGGTTTCTTGAAGCAATCGCTACATGAAACTGGTTTACCAGCTGTTGGTCTAAATGGAACTTGGCAGGCCTTACCGCAAACGCCGCAAACTGCGTCGTACATTGGTCGGTCTTCGCGAGATCTGTCGCTGAAACTAGGTCGTTCACGTCTATCGCCTCGGTCGTTTCCGCCAAAAGATGGACGGCTGCTGCCACCATTTTGTTTTTCAAAACAAGAACTGCAATAAATTGGTCTGTCGCCAGTTGGTCTGAATGGAACTTCGCAATTAGCGCCGCATTCATCACAAACAGCTGGATGCATAGGTGGTCTGCCACCATCTCTATCACCAAATCTACTGCCTCCACCAAAAGATTTACCACCACCAAACTTGCTGCCAAACCCTCCACCGGAGCGTTTGTTGTCTCGAGTAAAATTTCCCATGTATGTTTTGTTAATTACTTAAATCGTAATTTAGCTAAGAATAACACAATTTTATAAAAAATGCAAGCGTTCGTTTTACTTTGTCTCCCTGATAAGAGCAGAATGGCAAAACTGGATAAAAAATCCCTAAATTTACCGTCTGGCAGACTTAGGGATTTTTTGAAGCAATTAAGCTCTAGAAACTTGAGTAGCAGCTGGACCTTTTTCGCTTTGTACAAGCTCGAAAGATACAACATCGCCGATCTTAAGTTCTTCGAAAGTTACGTCTACAAGTTCCTTAGAGTGGAAGAAAAGGTCTTTTGCCTCGCCTTCGCGAGCAATGAAACCATATCCTTTGTCTGTAAGGGTCTTGATTGTTCCTGTCATCATGTGATTAGATTTAGTTTGCTTAGTTAGAACGTCTAACATTCTTCATGTTTATTAAAGTTGCAAATTGTTGTCTTAAAAAAGTTTGATCTTATAGCTGCTAAAGCGCCAAAAGCAAAGAGGCAGCGCCTATAGATGATGTCATGCTATTAGAGAGTTCAATATATTAATATGAGATGCCCTTTTTGTCGCCATTCTAACGATTCAGTTTTAGATTCAAGACCTCTTGAATCCGCAAGCGTAATTCGGCGCAGAAGGATCTGCAAGAATTGTCACAAACGTTTTACCACTTACGAGCGGCTAGAAGAGATGCCTTTAATGGTTGTAAAATCAGATCAGCGCCGAGAACCTTATGACAGAGCTAAATTGCGCCAAGGGATTTTGCGCGCTTGTGAAAAAAGGCCGATCTCTATGGACACGATAGACCTGATTGTGGCGGAAGTGGAGTATGAGTTAAAGGATTATGTGATGGAAATTTCTTCAAAAGTGATTGGAGAAAAGGTGATGGAAAAATTGCATGCGATTGATCAGGTCGCTTATGTAAGATTTGCTTCTGTTTATAGAAATTTTTCCGACGTCAATTCTTTTTTAGAAGAGATTGATAAATTAAAAAATAGAAAGGAGAAAAACGCTCTTTCCAAAGCTGTGCCATCAAAAATTTCAAAATTAAAGATTGCCAATTAATTTCAAGGAGGAAAAAACGCTTATGAATCCACCCTTAGAAGGCAGGGTAAATTCTAGTAACAGTTCAGAGGAAGTGAGCCCATCAGTTCCCAATCTCCCATTAGAAGAAGAAGTGGCTTTAACTCCAGCTCCGTTAACTCAAGAAACAAAAGAATTTTTTAATGACGATATTTTAAGATGCAGAGTCTTTTTAGACAAATATGCTCTCCGCGATAGAAGCGGCCGGGTCGTAGAAAAAACACCGGTGGAGATGTGGCAAAGAGTGGCTAGGGAGCTGGCCAGCGTAGAAGAGAATGAAGCGTTAAGAAATGAATGGCAAGAAAAATTTTATTGGCTTTTATCAGATTTTAGATTTATTCCAGGAGGAAGGATTCTTTTTGGAGCTGGCAACCCAAGAAACGTTACCTTATTAAATTGTTATGTGATCCCTGTAAAAGAGGATCGGTTGGAAGCTATTTTTGATTGGATGAAAGAAGCGGCTAGAACCTATTCCTATGGCGGTGGAGTGGGCACTGACATTTCTATTTTGCGTCCAAAAGGCGCTCGGGTCAA
>LBYP01000012.1 GCA_000996245.1 Parcubacteria group bacterium GW2011_GWA2_40_23
AATCATCATATATTTGTTTGGACAGGTATTTATTAAATGTTTTTGTCACCATAGCTTTAGAAGGTTATTTATTACCACCCTATTATATCATATTTTGGCTAAATTTAGTATAGTTTATCAACAATCTCTAATCACACTTGCACAAATTCATGTCTTATGGTATATTAATTTGTTCCCAAGTGCCCCAACCCGAACATGGAGGAACCCATGGAAAACGTCTGGCTTGCTCTCTGTACTGTTCTCCTCGGCGGCATCCTCGCGATTCCTCTCATCTGGTTCCAAGAATACAAGGTGAGAGAGTACAACAAGACCAAGTTCAACCTCCTTGTCATCGTGCCTGTCACGTTGCTCGTCATGTATGCCCCGAGCTTCATTGTCCAATATCTCATGGATCTGCCTCGACCGATCCCCTTCGGAGTCGCAGTGTCATTTCTTAGCTTCGTCATGATCGACATGTCCCTCTACTACCTCGGAAAACGCAGCTACCACAAGCGCGTAGCTCAGAAGCACTGACCCAACTGCGCCCGTCACTCATCTGACTGGGCGCTCTTTATTTACCATGATTTACCATGATTACTTACTATGATTAACATGATTTCGAATATGATTGCTATGATTACAAATAGTTACAAAAAGCAGAGAAATTACTTTCCTGCTTTTTCGTTATTCTATATTCGTTATTCTTTATTCAATATTCTAAATTCTTTTACTTAATTCTTGTTATTCAGTGTCAAGTCAAAACAAGAATTAAGGTTAAGGCAAAGATTAAGAATTGAGGAATTTAAATTACCAACTACTCGACGACCCACCGCCACCAGAACCGCCACCACCAAAGCCCCCTCCTCCGCCACCACCGCCACCAAAGCCTCCCCAAAAACCACCTTTACCACCGCCTTTCTTTTTAAACCAATCAAGACGTGACGCTCCATAGTCCATGAACAGCCCAGCGAGCAAGCCAATCAATGCTGGTAACAAAGCGGAGATTATAAACCCAGTCAAAAACCAAGCAATCATAAAGGCTCCAGCACCACCAATTAAACCACCCAACCAAAATGATTTTGTTTTTCCTAGTGCGTAAAAAACTAAACGCCAAACAGCCATCAAAATAAAAAAGAAAATAACTCCTAAAGTTTCCCAAGCGCTACCGCTATATCTACCAGAAGTTGCTTGAGTTGTCTGGGGGACATCAACTATTTCTCCTTTAATTGTCGCCTCGATTGCCTGTGTGGCCAACAAAATCCCTTTACTGTAATCACCTTCTTTAAAATATGGGCGCGCAATATTATCTAGAATTCCGCGAGACTGCAAATCTGTTAAGGCTCCTTCCAACCCATAGCCAACCTCAATACGCATTTGCCTATCGTCGACGGCTACGAGAAAAAGAACTCCATTGTCAGCGCCTTGTTTACCAATGCCCCACTCTTTAAAAAGGTCATTGGCGTAATTCTCGACTGTGTCATCGTCTAAAGTTTTAATGGTGACAACTGCAATTTCGTGTGTTGTTGTTTGCTCGAATGATTGAATCTCAGCTTCAAGATTTGTTTTTGTTGTTGAATCAATAACATTCGCAAAATCATTCACAAAGCCATTCGGTTGGCCAGGAGAACTATATGCAAAAACAACTTGAGCGACAATCAAAAAAGCAAAAAAGCAAAAAAACAAAAAGCTTACTTTGCGGAACATATTACTTAGTAACATTTAAATCAACAGTTGGAGCTTTTTCTGAACCTTCAACTGCTTCGAAGAAGTTACGAACATCAAAACCAAAAACCTTAGCTAAAATATTTGATGGAAATGTTTTGATCTTAACATTGTACAATTTAACAATATCATTGAAACGTTTTCTTTCGACGCTGATTCTGTTTTCTGTACCTTCTAACTGAACCATTAAAGCCTGAACAGTTTCATTTGACTTTAACACTGGATAATTTTCCATGATCACTAATAAACGAGCTAAGGCTGATTCCACTTGAGTGGCGGCGCCAACCTTATCATTGACTGTTGTAGCTCCAGCATACTTAGTTCGAGCATCAGCAATATCACCAAAAACTGTTTGTTCTTGAGTTAAAACACCTTTAACGCTGGCAACCAAATTTGGAATTAAATCAAAACGACGTTGATATTGAGTCTCAACTTGAGCCCATTGATTATCAACACTTTCATTTAAATTGATGACTGAATTGTAAAAACCAACCACCCACAACACCACGATGACGATGACCGCAATAAGAGCGATCCACCACCAGTTTTTTTTGTTAAACATAGTTTTGATTACTAATTATTTATTTTTTGCTTGCCATATAGTCAGTGGAACTGTACTTTATGGCTAAAATTACACGATACTTGACAAAATATAATTATAATGCTATACTTTTTTGTTCTAGTTCTGGATAGAAAACAACCTCGAGGAAGTTCATGGCTCACAAGAAGAATCAACAGTTCAACGTGAACCCGGGTGACGTGGTGGTGCTGAACTTCGAACATCGACATGTCGGTGGTATCGAGACAGTCACTGTTCTGACCGTGACCAAGCGCTTCGGCGGAATGGGAGACCTGATCAGCTACATCGACCCCACGAGTGGCGAAGAGCGCCACTGCGACGCCAAGTTCGTGACCATGGTCACCTTCCGCGCCACGCAGACGAGCCTGCCGAACCGCTTTCGCGACAACCGCCGCCGCTACCCTGACCAGAACGACCCCTTACGTCCACAACGCGGAGTTCTCGCCGGCACCCTGGAAGGACTGGTCTCGTACTGCCTGGCCAAGCTGCCCTTCGCACTGGAACACCCGGTGCACGAAGATCGCATGAAGGCGCTCTACCTGAAGCAGCGTCCGGGCCAGATCATGGTCAACTGGGACTGCGTGTACACCGTGCATGAGAAGGTCTTCCAGGCCTGGGTCCGCGCCAACGCCAGAAAGATCTGCGCCACGCGCCAGGAAGCAGACGCCCAGCAGCGCGAAGACGACGCTGCATGGGAAGCTGACTGCCAGGCCGACTACGAAGCCGACATGGATCGCGAACTCAGCGAAGCATTGCCTGAGCCGCAGGAAGATCCGGTCGACTACGGCAACCCCATCGACGATGACGACCCTGCCTACCTCGACGATTACGGCCCGCTCGATGCCGACGACTTGCAGGCCATCCGCATCCACGAGAGCGAGAGTGGAATCCATCCGTCATCCACACCTGCTTCCGAGCCCAAGCCCTTTATCGACCCCAAGGTTGCTATCGACCTCAAGATCGCTTCGGTCGAAGGCGCCTACTCGGCCTACCTCGACGAAGATGGCTGTTCCGGGCGCTGATCACCCACAGCTCCTGATCGAACCACTGCCCCTAGCCTCACAGCGAAGGGCAGTTTTTTATACTACTAATTACGAATCTGCTACTAATTTACGAATAGTGACAAATTACTTAATTTGTTCAGTGAAATAAGTCACTAAATCCTCGATCTTAATTCGTTTTTGTTCCATTGAGTCACGCTCGCGGACAGTAACAGTATTATCTTTTTCAATAGTATCAAAGTCGACTGTGACGCAGAACGGTGTACCAATTTCATCTTGGCGACGGTAACGTTTTCCCACATTACCATTATCATCAAACTCCACGCGCCAAGTCTTTCTCAGTTCTTCATAAATGCCATGAGCTTTCGCTACTAGTTCCGGCTTATTTTTCATCAATGGGAAAACAGCAATCTTGATTGGTGCTAATTGTGGTGAAAAACGCAAAACGATACGTTCGTCCTCGCCATTCTTTTCCTCATCATAAGCATCACAAATAGCAGCGAGCATAATTCGAGTAACACCAACTGAAGTTTCAACTATATGCGGCACATAACGTTCATTTGTCATTGGATCCAAATAACTTAAATCCTGTTTGCTAAATTTGGCGTGCTGGGTTAAATCATAATCACTGCGAGCATGAACACCTTCCAATTCCTTAAAACCAAACGGAAAATTATACTCAATGTCATAAGCTTCCTTGGCATAGAAAACTAAATGCTCGTGCTTATGCCACTTTAAATTTTCCTCTTTGATACCTAAATCCAAATAGAATTTCCAACGTCGCGCCTTCCACTGCTCATAATGTTCCATATCCTCGCCCGGTTTCACAAAATATTGCATTTCCATTTGTTCAAACTCACGAGTTCTAAAAATAAATTGACGCGCCGTGATTTCATTACGAAAAGCCTTTCCGATCTGAGCGATACCAAAAGGGACTTTGACACGAGCACTATCCAATACATTTTTAAAGTTGATGTAAATCCCCTGGCAAGTCTCACCTCTCAAATAAACCGGATCCTTGGTCCAATCGCTCGTAAAATTACCCAGATTTGATTGCACCAATAAATTAAACTTCACCACATCAGTCCAATCTGACTTACCACAGCTGGGGCATTTTACCTTATCTTTATTCTCACCGAACAATTTATTAATTTCTTCTTCGCTCATTTTTTCATCAGCAAAAACATTAATATCTTCCAACAGATGATCCACCCTGGAACGTGTATGACATTTTTTACATTCAGCTAAGGGATCTGCAAAACCACTCACGTGGCCACTCGCCTCCCAAACCTTTGGATGCATAAAAATGGCTGAATCCAAACCAACAATATTTTCATTTTCTTGAACCATGTTCTTCCACCAAGCTTTTTTAATATTATTGGCCAGTTCAACTCCATAAGGTCCCAAATCATAAATGGCTGCAAAACCACCATAAATTTCCGAAGACGGAAAAACAAAACCACGTCGCTTGCACAACCCAACAATCTTCTCCATTTTTTGCTCTATAGCCATAAATTTATACGGTCAAAATTTCTTGTTCTTTTTTATCAGCTAATTCTTGTAACATTTTATTTATTTCACTCACCTTTTTCTCGAGAGCATCAACATAATCGTAACGATCATCTTCTGTTATGGAGCTACCTTTTTCAGCATTAACAATTTCTTCTTTGACTTTTTCACGGATAGAACGCACAGCTATTTTCGCTTCTTCTAATTTTTCATTCATCATCTTAACTAATTGCTTTCTGTTTTCTTCTGTCATTTGAGGCACTGTGACACGTACCAAGTTTGAATCAACTCTGAGGCCAACACCCAAATCTGCATAGGTTAAAGCTTTTTCTATTTCTTTCAACAAATTCTTATCCCATGGTTCAATCGTCAAAGAGCGCGCTTCTGGCACACCAACAGAACCTAATTGTTTAATTGGAGTTTTAACTCCATAGGCGTCTACCAAAATGTCTTCAACCATACCAGGGTTAGCGCGACCGGTACGTAAATTTGAAAGTTCTTTTTTGTAATGTTCCATGGCACCATCAAAGTCTTTTTGATACTTGTCGATAAATTCATTACTCATATAATTTAGATTTATTACTTACGAATAACACTTTTATATTGATGTTACGAATTATCTTTTGGATCTGAATAGTAATTCGTAAAATCCTTATCATGAAACCATTCGTAACTTTTATTTATTATTGTTCTACTGGTAAAAATACGCCCATATATACTTTTGCATTATCTTTGGGATGAACCACCAACTCACGTGAGATCCTCGTGGTGGGCATATTCTTGACGATCCAATTTGTGCCACCATCTAAAGTTTTGTACAAAGCCTTGTCTGTGGCGTAATAAATGTTATTAGCATTTTTTGGATCAATAGCAATAGTATAAATTTGTTCTTCCCCTGGTTTTGATAAAATATCTAAACCCTTCCAAGTTAACCCACCATCTAAACTACGCAACATTCCAAACTTACTAGCATAGAGAACTAAATTTTGGCTACCAGGCGAGACAACATAATCATAATATGTTACAGCGCCAGAATAATCCTTCATACCATCATTTAAATAATTCCATATTTCACCTCTGTTATCTGTTTTATACATCCCGCTATCAATAACACCCACAAAAACCTTACGACTATCAAACGGATCTACCGTAATTTTTCGAACACGACTGGGGAAGGTCTTAATAGGTGTCCAACTTTCACCAAAATTGCCGCTCAGATTCAAGGTCCCATCAGACAAACCAATCCAAACATTTTTGGAATCAAACCAATCAACATCAACTGCGGAGACATATTTACTGGCATTATCTGTAAAGAAAATTTCTTTCCAAGTTCTTAAACAATCATCACTACGATAAAGCTTAGTACCCACAGCAGCATAACTACGACATTTATTTGTCGGGTCAACTACAAAATCACGGATAAACGAAGTGGCCCCTAAACCGGCAACAGGGATCCAACCAGCACCAGCGTTATATGAATAATAAAGACCATTTTCTTGTGTGCCTAAAAACATATAATTTGAATCGCTTGGATCAAATTTTATGAAATAAGCGTTTACATTACCAATAGAACCTGGCGTTTCGCCTGGCGTCATAAGCTGTGAGCGATGGCCCCACGTTTCCATACGATCGCCTGAAAGAAAAACACCACCCAAATTATTAGTGGCCACTGTTGGTTTTTTAACAGTAATACAGGCTGTCGCTCCCATCATAACGCTGAGCATGAGCAACACAAGAAGTAACTTTTTAGTCATACTTTTATTAGATATTTAAAAATAAATTTTCAAGTATTAAACGAGCGTTAACATTTTGTTTCAATTGAACCTTGGCTTGCTCGATCCGTTGGAGTAGTTTAGTTAGATCAAGATCCATTTTTTCTTTGACACTCTGTTGCATTACAGGAATTAGCTCTCTAAATGTAATTAGATCTAATTGTCCGGCTTGCACCAAGAGCAAATCTCGCAAAACGATTGAGAAAGAAGTTAATCCTTTAATTAAACTATCAATTGATGGCTTGCCTTGAACAATCTTTTCAGCAGCTTTCAGTTTACCTTGATTATTCTGCGCTAACAACTCCAACCACTTTTCACTTTCAACCAGTTGTTCTTTAACAATGTCCTGATTCTCTAAATATTTCAAAGCAATAGTTGGTCGTCCCTGGGCTAAACTGGCTATTTCATCTGCCTGTGAACGAGCTAATCCCTTACTGATTAAATAGGCTTCAATTTCTTTGCGTGTAACTGGCAAAAACTGCAAATTTTGCGAGCGCGACTGTATCGTTTCCAAAATTATTTCTCGTGCAGTGGTCAAAAGTATTAAAATTGTTTTCGGTGTTGGTTCTTCTAATGTTTTAAGTAACGCGTTACTCGCCTCCTTGGTCAAAGTTTCAGCTCCGCGAATAATCGCTACTTTGTACGAATCGGAAAAAGAACGTTTATTTAATTTGTTCTGCAACTCTCGAACCTGATTAATTGTAATGTTCTGACGAAGTTCTTCTGTCTTTTCATTAATTTCTCTTTCGACTAGATAGAACTCCGGGTAGATTCCGCGATCGAACTGCTGACAACTTTCGCAAGTGCCACAAGGTAATTTCGAAAGACTCGCAGAATCAGTCAAGATGTTGCTCAATTTGTTATACTCAGCAAACGAAGCGCAAAAAACTGTTTTTGCTAAATACTTGGCCAGCGTAGTCTTACCCACCTTCTCTGGTCCGTAAAAAAGATAAGTTTGGGCTAGACGTCTCTCGACAACTCCAGCCTGCAAAAACTTCTTTATTTTTTCGTGGCCGATAAGCGGCCAAGCAAATTCAACCTGTGCTGACATATCTAATTATATTTTAGCAAAATTATTGGTACTTGTTAATATTTTTAAAGTTTCCTTAGCGCATTCTTCCCAAGAAAAATTCTGCGCCCATCGTAAACCCTTATGTTTAAGTGATTCTTGGACAGCCTCATTCAAAAGAACTTGTTCCATGCGGCTAACAATCTCATCCACTTTTTCTGGATTAAACATTAAAGCCGCGTCTCCAGCGACTTCTGGCAAACTGGTTGTGTTTGAACAAATGACAGGACAGCCACACGCCATGGCTTCTATGACAGGGATACCAAAGCCTTCAAAAAGTGATGGAAAAATGAAGAGGTCCGCAGCATTATACAACACTGGCAACATCTCATCAGCGAGCCAACCAGTAAAAACAACATCTTTATCTAAATTATTTTGTTTAATAATCTCTTTAGCATTGTCCAATCCATTATCGATTCCCGGCGTTCCAACTAAAACTAATTTATGCTTATCATTAATATTTCTTTTTTTAAATTGAGCAAAAGCCTCCACTAAACGAACAATGTTCTTTTTGAGTTCTAACCTTCCGACAAAGAGAATAAATGGGAAATCGATGTTCAATTTGTCTTTGATAACAACTTTAGACTCAGGAATTATTTTATAATTGTTTTGATCGTAACCATTATAAACAATAGAAATTTTTTCTGCTGGAATATTATATGTTTTCACTACATCATCTTTTGTATATTTAGAAACTGCAATAATTTTAGTGGCAAAAAGTTTTATGATTTGAATTATGAGTTTATGATAAAGTTTGTTCGCCCAATGATACGCTTCCGGAATATGTTCGAAACCAATGTCGTGGATAGTCACGACTGATCGAGCGGGATTCAAAAGTGGGATGGTATGAGCAGGTACAAATAAAACATCAGGAATATATTTACCGAATTTCATTTCCCAAGATAATCGCCCTATAGTCCACGAACGTGGGATGGGCCATTTCAATAAACATTCCTTAAAATTATCTGGACATTTAGCCAAATCGCCACGCAGCGGTTCGTTTGTATATAAAAAATAGTGGTTAACTCTATCCATCTTTTTCAGTTCTTCAATCAGATGATACGAGTACCACTCTACGCCAGTCTTTTTTTCTTTATTTGCCCGCGAGGCATCTATGCCAATTTTCATAAATTTATTTCATTTTCGCGAGTTTCTTCAGTTTTGCAAAAGCGACAGAACTCAAAATTTGTTTGGTAAACAATTCATTCAATTTCTTCTCTAAAGTTATTCTTATGTCACCACCAACAAAGCGTGTATTATCTGGACCATATATCAATTCAAAATCATTTCGTGCCTTTGCAAAATATTCATTTGCACGTTGTAGGGCTACTGGGGTTCCATCAAGTCCTTCCGCTGCTTTCATAGCATACTGACCAACAACCTCCATCACAACTCGTGATTTCTGTTCCAACGAAACAAAGACATTATTTTTAGACAAGAAGATATCAAATGTTTTACAAGACCCAAAATACCCGTCTATTTCATTAAACTCATCAACATCCAGTTTTTTTATAAACAAATGTTTGTAATTATTCCAAGAGTCAACAATTATTAAAGGAACATTTTCCGACTCTATATTAATTTCTTTCTTCTTCTGCAATTCCTCAATTAGTTTCGATGCTCTTCTTAAATCTGAAACTATAATACTAGCCGCATTTTTTCTATCATCCCTTTTTTTCAAAAAATAAACAACAAAGGCAGTGGCACCAACAACAAGAGTAACACTGCCGTTAATAATTTGCCCCCAATCAATATTCATATTTTTTATTTAGTTGCTAAAATAGAACGTTTATATAACTCTAAATTATCTAATGCAATGCCTGTACCTTTAGCTACGCAAAGAAGCGCATCGTCTGCCACGTAAACCGGCACGCCGATAGCGCGTGAAATTAATTGATCGATATTACGCAGTAAACTGCTACCACCAGACATAATAATTCCCTTGTCGATAATATCAGCCGAAAGTTCTGGTGGAGTAATGTATAAAACTTCTTTAACAGCTTCAACAATTCCTTGCAAATCTTTTTGCAAAGCTTCAGTAATATCATTTGAAGAAATGGTAATTGTTTTTGGTAAACCAGTAATCATATCGCGACCGCGCACATCTAGTACGGCCGGGCCTTCTGAATACATGGCTGAACCAATTTCAATTTTAATATCTTCTGCAGTGCGTTCACCAATGGCCAAATTATATTTACGACGTATATATTCGGAAATGGCTGCATCAAAACGGTTTCCTCCTATGCGTACAGAAGCTGAAGCCACAATACCACCCAAAGAAATAACAGCAATTTCTGAAGTGCCACCGCCGATATCAATAATCATATGACCAGAAGCGCTACCAATTGGAATGTTCGCCCCAATGGCAGCGGCAATAGGTTCTTTGATAATATAAGCAGCTTTAGCTCCAGCAGCAATAGTCGCATCAATAACAGCGCGACGTTCAGTTGAAGTAATTCCAGCCGGAACCGCTACCATAACTTCTGGACGAAATAGTTTGATACCACCCAAAGCTTTATTAATAAAATAACGAAGCATAGCTTCGGTAGTTTTATAATCTGCAATCACACCGTCTTTTAAAGGACGGCTGGCAATAATTGTATCTGGTGTGCGGCCAATCATTTCCTTGGCTTCATCACCCACGGCTAAAATTTTTCTATCAATGGCCGAAATCGCCACAACCGATGGTTCGTTTATCACAATACCTTTCTTGGGCAAATGCACAAGCGTATAGGTTGTTCCTAAATCAATCCCGATCTTTCTAATAAACATAAGGCGCTAAAGCTGGCCCTCCTTATCAGCTTTATAATCCAATAATTTATCTGCTTTAATTTTGATCTCTTGTTCTAAGAAAAATTTATTGACACCAGGAATCATGAGCAACCAGTCACGAATTACACCAATAACTTTTTTCATATGGACTTTGGCTGACTGCATTAATTTCTCGATTGTTGATGCCGCCTCTTCACCTTTTTGTTTAAATTCCATTTTACGATTGTCGGGTAATTTTTTATATAAATCCTCTAAACCTTCAGCCAGAATTTTTTCAATGGCAATCAAATCTTCACTCTTAGTAATAACTGGCGCCACGGCCACCGGTTCTACTGGCGTTGCAACAACCGGAGTAGTAATAGGTGCAGCTTCTGAACCAGCAACAACCCGGGCATCTCCACCGGAAACTTCAACTTGTTGTTCAACCTGTTGACCAGAATTATCTTCGTTTAAATTTTGTTCTGATGGCTGCACGCCTCCAGGCAGTTGCTCTGGTGCGAGGCCAATATTAGATAAAGGCATACTCTTTGTTATTCTTGTATTTTAGTTTTTTTTCTAAGTTAAATCAAGCCCTAAAAAGACCCCTAAATAATAGCACATTTAAACTAAATTTACAAAAAAATGACTAAATTTAGCTAAAAGTATTGACAAAATTGTATTTCTGTGCTATACTTAAATGTTCTGAAAGACACAACTAACTGGGAGGAAGCCATGAACTTCATCGAGACTCAGATCATTCCCATGGTCATAGGGTTGCTGCTGCTGGGCTTCTTGCTCCACTGCCTGCTTTCGATCGTCGGGCAGAAGCAGGTCATGCCCAACCTCGGGAAGCGGGCGCTGAACGGGCTCGGGCAAGGTCTCAGCCACATCCTCACCGCACTCGGTAACGGGTTCGTGTGGTTGGTCGGCTGGCTCGTCGGGTTACTACGTGACATGATCGTCACGGTGGCTCGCAGGGTCTACTACGGCCTGCGCTACAACCGACCGGCACCGCCTTTGCCCCGCCGCCCCGCACCCAGGAGGCACCCTTGAACCGTAACTTCGCTGCCCCCGTCTTCTTCACCGAAGGCGGGGCGTTTCTTTACTATGATTACTGTGATTTACATGATTAACATGATTAGCCACTTGGGTTGCAGTCGGGCTCGATTCGACAGTTAAGCTTGGGAACAATAATTATTGTTCCCTACCAAACAAACACAAACAAATTATTTTATGTGTTTAAATATTTGTTTCAACTCATCAATGGTTTTGAACAAAACTAATTCTTTGCGGAAACTAGATGCTTGAGGAAAACCACGGAAATACCAACACAAATGTTTGCGCATTTCAACTAAGCCATGATCACCTTTCATTTTATAATTATAACGCGCATGTTCTAGTGCCATTTTTTTTATATACTTTAAGTCGGGAGTAAAATATTTTTTTGATCGAAGATATTCAGCGATCTGTTCGAATATCCACGGCCGACCATAAACACCACGAGCAATACCCACACCATCAACACCGGTTCGATCTAACATAATCTTAACCTTCTCTGGAGAATCAAGTCCGCCGTTTCCGATGACAATTCCTTTAAATCTTTTTTTCACTTCTTTAATAACTTCATAATCAACCTCTCCGACAAAACCTTGTTCATAACTTCGTCCGTGTATCATTAAAGCCGAGATTGGCAGATCTTTTATTTTTTCAATAAAATCAAACACTGTTATTTTCTTTTTTCCGTCATTAATTGAGATACGCGTTTTGACAGAAATTGGTAACTTGGTGTTTTCACAAGCGGCTTTGAGCAAATCGTGGACTAAATCTAGATTTTTTAAAAGAGTAACTCCACCACCATGTCGCACGACTTTTTTTGCTGGGCAACCAAAATTAAAATCAATACCAGAAAATCCAGCCTCCTCGACGTATTTAACAGCTTTAGCAACTAATTCTGGACGCTTACCAAATAATTGAAGTACTACTGGTTTTTCGCCTGGCAATTTTTTAAGCATCCCCAATGTTTTTTTAGCATCATAATACAATGCGTCAATGGAAGTCATTTCTGTATAAACAACATCAGCCCCATGTTTACGACAGAGTAATCTAAAAGCAGCATCGCTAATACCGGCCATGGGAGCCAAGGCTAAAATCGGTTTTTTAAATTCCGTCCAAAAGTTCTTTTGCATATTTTGAAAACCCTCCGCGGAAGGAGGGCTCAATATCTTTAATCAATCTTTTTTAAATGTGGCCCGAAAGTTTCATCTTCTATAATCCAGCCAAGATCCAAAACTTTTTTTCGAATCTGATCTGCTTCTGTCCATTTTTTGGCAATGCGGGCCACTTCTCTATCCTGTACCAGCTTTTTGACTTCTTCTGGTGCGACTGACTGAGCACTTATATTGTTCAACCCCAAACCTAGAACTTCGTCGAATTTTAATAAGGTTGAACGTTTATCTGAATCGGCCAAAGATGACTTAAAAACATCCCAGACCACAGCCATTGCTTGTGGCATAGACAAATCATCATTGATATAATCTTGAAACTTTTTCAATGAATCCTCATCAACTATGCCATTCTGTTCACCCAAATCCAAAAATTTTTCCTTAAGTTTACGCCAACTTTGACGCGCATTATCTAAGGAATCAAAACTGAAATTTAATTTACTACGATAATGAGCTGACAAACTATAAAAACGATAAACCAAGGGATCATATCCCTTTTCTTCTAAAGTAGTCAAGGTGATAAAATTCCCTTCTGACTTAGACATGCGGTTTTCATTTATCAAAACAAAATCTCCATGTACCCAATAATTTACAAATTTTTTACCGCTAGCTGATTCGCTTTGGGCAATTTCATTAGTATGATGAACTGGGATGAGATCAATGCCACCGGCATGAATGTCTACAGTCTCGCCCAAATATTTCATACTCATAGCCGAGCACTCTAAGTGCCAACCAGGGAAACCTTTACCCCAAGGCGAATCCCATTCCATTTGGCGTTGTTTGTCTACTGGAGAAAATTTCCATACAGCAAAGTCAGTTGGGTTTTTCTTTTCATTATTGGCTTCTACCCTAGCGCCTTCTTCCTGCCCTTCTAAATTGAGACGAGCTAATTTCCCATAATCAGGAAACTTTGCAGTGTCAAAATATAGTCCATCCGAAATTTTATAAATAAAACCCTTAGTTTCTAATTGCTTAATTAATTCTATTTGCTCACTAATATGATCTGTCGCTTTAGCCCAAATAGTTGGCGGAACAATGTTTAACTTTTCTAAATCAGCTTTAAACGCCTTGGTATAAAATTCTGCAATATCCCAAGCGGACTTTGATTCTAGACGGGCAGACTTTTCAATTTTATCCTCACCCAAATCCTGATCGCCTGTTAAATGACCTACATCTGTAATATTAATAACATGCTTAACATTATATCCATTAAAAACAAGAACGCGCTTTAAAATATCGCCCAAAATAAAGGTACGTAAATTACCAATATGTGCAAAATCATAAACAGTGGGACCACAAGCATAAAAAGTGACCTCCTTATCATTCTGGGGTTTAAAATCTTCGATCGTGCGACTTAATGTATTAAATAATCGTAGCATATAATGTCTTTATTATTTCCAAAACTTTAATTTTCCAAGAATACCTGAAGCTTGAGTTGGCTTTGCAGCTGTTTGCGGTCTAGCAGCCACTCGTTCACTCGACGCTCGTTGCTGAGCACCACTAACCGCTACTTGAGCTCTCGCTTTTTGCGCGCGGTCAGCATCAAGAGCATATTTTTCCATTTGAACTGATAAAGAATGAACCTCATCACCCAGAATAGGGCGCATCGCCTCCACTTCCTGCTGCCAAGCTTCAACTTTTCTTTTAGCATTTTCATCAAAAAAACCTTTTTGCGCATCAAAAAATGTTTGTAACGTGTCGACACGATCGCGCGCACTTTGTATTTTTGCTGCTTCAACTGGGCTCACAACATGCAAATCTGGTTTTTGAGGGGCATCACGTTTAGCTTCTAATAGTTGAATAGATTCTACGTTTTCGAGCAGAGCATCAACTCGTTCTTTAAACTGATCTTGTTTTCTTCTTTCGTTAGCATCGTCAGTGTGAGGAAAATCAATTTCTTTTAATTTAGCAATTATATCAGCAACTTGTTCGGGATCAATGACATTTAAATTTTTTTCTAGAAAAGCAACACCCGTCTGAGAACCTCTTTTCTTAAAAGCTTCAGCCATATCAGTTCCAGGTTCAGCCTTCATACTGCGTTCACTTGTTACTTGCAGAGCACCGCGGAGCATCTCACCATAAGAAGCATCTTGTGTGCGACGAGGTAATTTTTTTAATAAATCCCAGGCTTCTTCACTATCCATATCAGCGGTAACTCGATCTCTGTTTTTATAAACAAATTCTACGGCGGCATCAGAATCAGCGCCATCTTTCAGAGATTCAAAACCAGCGATTAATTCCTCTCCTGGCTTTGGTTGTTGTACAGCCGCACCTTCAAATCTAGGCATATTTTGCACTTAATAATAGCTAAAATTAGTATAGCACAATCATTAAAATTGTCTTTAGTCTTCTTTTTCGAATTCTTCGAGCAATTTCCGTTGTGATCGACTAATATGAGTCGGGATTTCAACCTCGATTTCAACATAAAGATCTCCGCGATCGTGTCTTTCGAAACGTGTCATGCCTCTATCCTTTAAACGAAGACGTGTACCCGGTTGAGTGCCAGCCGGAATTTTGAGGCTTACTTCCCCATCTAAAGTTGAGACATCAACAGTATCGCCCAAAGTTGCTTGAACAAAATTGATTTTTTTATTTGTAATTAAATCATCACCGCGACGAACAAAGTTTTTATCTGAACGAATACTAACACGCACATAGAGATCACCGTTTTGCGCGCCCTTCGCACCTGCTTCGCCATGACCAGAATAACGAATGGCCGCGCCATCTTCGATACCAGAAGGAATCCCAATATCCATTTGTTCTTTTTTCTTTACTACACCCTGGCCACGACATTCGTGACACGGTTCACTGATTTTCTTACCCAAACCACGACAATCCGGGCAAACAGAATTAGTTTGAATATTGCCGATAAAAGTTCGCTGGACTCGCGTGACTTGCCCTTGGCCTTTGCAGGTTGAGCAAGTTTCAACTTTAGTACCCGGTTCAGCTAAATCGCCATGACAATGTGAACACTTGGTTTGTTTATATAATTCAATTTCTTTTTTTACGCCAAAAGCAGCTTCACTTAAACTAATTTGCATATCAACTTGGATGTCATTGCCGCGTTCTTCTCGACGTGAACGACCTCTACCACCACCGCCAAAACCGAAGACATCACCAAAGATATCACCAAGATCAATTCCGCCAAAATCAAAGCCACCCATATTTCCGCCAGCGAATCCCCCACGAGCTTGGCTCATAAAATCGTCCCAATTCATACCACCACCAAAACCACCTTGTTGATCAAAACTGGAACCATATTGATCGAATTGCTGACGTTTTTTTTCATTACCCAAAACCTGATAAGCTTCATTTATTTCTTTAAACTTAGCTTCGTCACCACCTTTTTTATCTGGATGATGGAGATGCGCTAACTTACGAAAAGCTTGTTTAATCTCTTCGTTAGTGGCACTTTTATCAACGCCTAATATTTTGTAATAATCTTTACCCATAAATCAAGGAAACAATTAATCAAATAAACAAATAATCAAGAAAACAATTTAGACAGCGTTATAACTTAATTTTTGAAATAATTAAATTCTTTTAGCTGCTTTTTTATTTCATCATCATTTAAATAACAAGTTGGTTTATCTCTAACAGATTGTTTGTCTGGTGCCGAAAAATCAAAATCCTCGGCTTTGATTATCTTGATCTTTTTTCGTTTGGCAACTTCTCGGAGTTCATTGTCTGAACTGACTAAAGTATAGAAAGTTGGAGTCTGCGCTTCGTTTAATAATCTGATGATTTCCGCATCAGCGTCGCCGGCGAAGACAACTTGGACTCGAGTGGAAGCAAACTCAGCATCACCGTCACCGTCAAAAACAACTTTAGCGTTTTTGTTACAACTGTGACAAAAGTCTGAGATCTTTTTTATTAATTCATCTCGTGATTCTAAATTTGTCTTGTGTAATAAGTTGTAGCCGTCGATGATGTACTGCATGTGGTTAGGGATAAGGGTTAAGGGGTATGGGGGAAGGACTAAATCACGAGATCGAAGAAACAATCGGGTACGTGCAGGTCGCGACCTGCACGTACCCAACTATTTTATCAGTCGTACGTGTAAGTCGCGACTTACACGTAAGTGTTTAGTTCGTTTCCTTGGGATATGATCAAGACATTGCTTCGTCACAAACATGTAACAGTTAGACTATGCGTGACTCGCAAATCGGATGGAATAATTACAACTACTTTTTCTCTTCAAAATCCGCATCCTGAGTTTTACCATCAGCATCACCTGTCTTTGGCTCTTCTGGCTTAACATCACCAGCTGGAGGTGCAGTTGGGTTCGGCGGAGCTTGCTTATACATAGCCTCACCAGCCTTCATAGCAATTTGATTTATTTCTTCTAATTTCTTTTTGACAGCCTCAGTATCAGGACCATCTTTAATGGCCTTCAGCTCTTCGACCTTAGTTGTTAATTCTGTTTTGATATCGGCTGGAATTTTATCAGCATTTTCTTTCATCATTTTTTCAGTTGTATAGACAATGGTGTCAGCCTGATTTTTCATTTCAATCGCTTCACGCTTTTTCTTGTCTTCTTCAGCATGAGCCTCAGCATCCATCTTCATCTTTTCGATTTCTTCTTTGCTTAAACCAGATGAAGCTGTTATGGTGATTTTTTGTTCACGATTTGTAGCGCGATCTTTGGCTTTAACATTCAAAATACCGTTAGCATCAATATCAAAACTAACTTCAACTTGTGGCACGCCGCGCGGTGCTGGTGGGATACCATCAAGAATGAATCGTCCCAATGTTTTATTATCTTCGGACATTTGACGTTCACCTTGCAAGACATGAATCTCAACTGTATTTTGATTATCAGCTGCGGTTGAAAAGACTTGAGACTTGGATGTTGGGATTGTAGTATTGCGGTCAATGAGCTTTGTCATAACTCCACCGAGAGTTTCAATTCCAAAAGATAGCGGAGTAACATCGAGCAATAAAACATCTTTCACATCGCCTTGTAAAACACCAGCTTGAACAGCCGCACCTAAAGCAACCACTTCGTCTGGGTTAACACCTAAATATGGTTTTTTGCCAAAAAATTCTTCAACCTTTTTTTGAACCAATGGCATACGTGTCATGCCACCAACCATAAGGACTTCTGCTAAATCACCTACCTTGTATCCAGCGTCATCTAAAGCTTTTTGACAAGGTGTTAATGTTTTTTCGACTAAAGCACCAACTAATTCCTCAAGTTTGGCTCGAGTAACCTTTTTAACTAAGTGAACTGGGTTACCAGATGGATCTTGAGCAATAAAAGGTTGATTGATTTCTGATTCTTGAGCAGTGGATAATTCAATCTTAACTTTTTCAGCAGCTTCCTTAACACGTTGGAGCGCCATTTGATCCTTGCCTAAATTGACACCTGTTTCTTGTTTGAATTCAGCAATAATCCAATCAATAATCATTTTATCAAAATCATCACCACCGAGATGTGTATCGCCATTAGTTGATTTAACTTCAACAGTATCAGCCGCAACATCCAAAATAGAAATGTCGAAAGTACCACCACCCAAGTCGTAGACAGCAATTTTTTGACCCTTCTTTTTGTCAAAACCATAAGCGAGAGCTGCGGCCGTCGGCTCGTTGATAATACGACGAACCTTTAAACCAGCAATTTCTCCGGCGTCTTTGGTGGCCTGGCGTTGAGCATCATCAAAGTAAGCTGGAACAGTAATAATAGCTTCATCGATTTTTTCACCAAGTTTTTCTTCTGCATCGGCTTTTAACTTCTGCAAAATCATCGCTGACACCTCCTGCGGTGAATATTCTTTGTCGGCTAGCTTAATTTTAATGCCTTCACCAGACTTAACGATTTCGTATGGCAAAGTTTCTTTATCGCGCATAACCTCAGCATCGTCATATCGACGACCGATTAAACGCTTCACGGAATAAATGGTGTCCTTTGGATTAGTGACAGCTTGTCGCTTGGCACTTAACCCAACTAAACGTTCGCCGGTTTTTGAAATCGCGACGATTGAAGGTGTGGTACGATTACCTTCGGAATTTTCTAATACCTTTGGCTGGCCACCTTCCAAGATGGCCATGCAACAATTAGTTGTACCTAAATCAATACCTAAAATTTTTCCCATATTGTTATTATTACTAATTACTAATCTGCTACTAATCTACGAATAGCTACAAATTATTATTGTTTATTTATTATTAGCTGAAATTTTAATAATTATCTAAATCAACTTCTTGTGTTCCCTTAATAACTTGCCCATTTAATTCGACTTTGATAGCCCAAATGAACCAAAATACTTTTGCATAACTTACACGTAACTCTCCGTTCGATGTACGAAACATCTTCCCGGCCTTAAGTTCGTCCATACTGACAAATTGTCCCAGCAATTGATCTTTTTCAAAGACCTGAACAACTCCATTACCCGCAAACATCTTCATACCTTCCCAAGCTACAACGAAAGTTCGATCTCCACTCACGAAATTAAATTTATTCATACTTTTTCTTTATTTTACTTATTTGTTGAAATTGTTCTAAATGTTTATCCAGCATTTAAAGGGCACACTTTATAGTGCTGGGTTCTAGATGTTCAAAATGTTATATCGCTTCGCTTGTTCTTTCGTTCTTCTTTACTGGTTACTGGTGACTGGTTCCTGGTCACTTTGAATATGATTGACCGTAACCTTGGCAGCTTGAATTACTTTTCCGTTCAATTTATAGCCCGGCTTATTCTCGGCTAAAATGATTTGATCTTCTTGGTCTGGATCTGATTCTGTTTTAATCGCATCATGTTCCGTGAGATTAAACTTTTGCCCGACGGTAGCGATAGATTCAACTCCATAGTCTGCCAAAAGATCTTCTAACTGTTTTTTGATATGCGAGAAACCAACTACCCAGGCGCTCTTTGCTTCTGCTTCTGGAATCTGCCGGTAAGCTGTTTTGAAATTGTCCAAGATAGGTAAAAGTGAAATGATCATGCCGGCGTTCGCGCTCTTGATCCATTCTGATTTTTGTAAAGCAGTTTCTTTTTGCAAATTTTGATAATCAGCCATGGCACGCTTCCAGCCATCTAAATATTCTCCGCATTGTTGCTGTAACACCTCTATCTCGGGATTTATTTTCTTTTTTTTGTCCATAGATTTACTTTATATTATCAATAACTTCGTTAATCAAGGAATAAGCTTTTTCATAATCTAAACGTAAGGTGCCGATAACTGCTATTAATCTTTTTTCTTTTTGGAAATTGAAACTGCCCAAAACCGCCGAACATTTGGTTCCGAACGGATTATTATGCCCGATCATAATTTCAACTTTGTCTGAATCTTCAAATAAATCTTCCATAACTTTATCTAAATGATCAATCACTTGTGACATACTAATAAGCATCTTGCGATCGGCAAATTCGGGTTTAGAAAATAAGTTGGAAATGCCCGTATAGTAAAAATCGTTTTTAGCAAAAGCCACGACAACAGCTTCATCAGTTAACTCGGCAATTTGTTTAGCCAAGATTTTAATATTTTCGACTGAATCAATATTTTTTATATTTAAAAAAATCTTAACTTTTGAAAAATCCAAAATCTCTTCCACGTAAAATTGATACGCTTTTTCGGTTGGGATTCTACCAGCAGAAGTATGCGGTTGTTCAATTAAGCCTTCCCTTTCTAAAGCCACCATTTCATTACGAATAGTCGCCGAGCTGATTGTAGCCTTTAATTTATTTGCCAAAAAACCAGAAGCCACCGGCTGGGCATCCTTAATATAAGTAGTAAGAATAGTCTTTAGAAGTTGTTTTTGACGCTCTGTTATCATAGGTATATTACTTCCATATTATAATACCTGTTTTAGCAGTCGTCAAGAGAGAGTGCTAAACCGAACGTCAAATGAAGTCAAGGGTTAATAAGAAGGGCATTAAAAAATACCAGATTATTATCTTCTGGTATAATTACTTATTATTGTATTCTAATAATTTTTCAGCCGGAGAGATACCACCCAAGGCTTTGTGCGGAAAATAATTCCACGCATCAGTTACGAGCTCAAGAACATTACTTAATTCCGAAACATCTCCGCCACGATCAAACATGGCGACAACTTTCATCATGTCGTCGTTGTCCTCTTCGTGAAAAATAACGTCTCGAACATGATCCAAAGTAAAATCGCTCCGGGTTTCTTTAAGCATATCCACGAGTTCTTGCTCGATCTCTTTTTGCCGTTCAATGATTTGTTGTTTTGATTCTATTTCCATAATGTTATTCTACCAAAGCTTCGACAACAACTCTTTCTATTACCGATTTCCCTTTGCTCGATTATGCGTCTTACACAACATCTCACAATTTTTTGCCGAAGTCGCACCACCTTTGCTCCAAGCCGCTACATGATCGGCATCCATATCGCTCAAACTCCAAATTTTCTCTTTGTTTGCGTCGTGTCCAATAGCACAATGCGAACAATTTGATTCGCCCTTCTTCTCCGCTTTAGCGGTTTGCGTTGCATAAACCGTTTTTTTAGTTGCTTCATCAAAAATTCGGACTTCAAGCAATTTCGTATCAATCAAACCACCTAAGATAAATTCAAAAATACCTTTGCGATTTTTGACATACGGATCGCCATACAATTTTTGCACCTCTTCCAAAACTTTTTTTGGATTATACGATTTTTTATGGTACGCCTCATACAACCGTCCCCATTCCAGTCCGCGCATCTCGCTTGCTACATCAATAAATACAGTAGAAACCCAGTCAATCACACTGTTAAAATACTTTTTCAACTCAGTAATGTTTTTATCAAAACGATGGCTACTCATATAGTCTCCGATGTTGTCCTTGCTTACCCAACTCAGTGCACATTCCAAAAAATCCTGCCGATTTACGCTACCTGATACATACGCACTCCATTTCTGGATATTGGCATTCTGGCTATTGCTAAACTCTTCTTTGCCCAGTGTTACAAAATGCCCTGAATATACAGCATTTAACAACTCTTGGTTATTAAGCGGAACACCAGCGATGTTAATAGTTCGAAACCACTCTTTTATTTCGCTTTCGGTGCCTTCGCATTCATAAATGAGAAGTTTAGTTCCTAATATTCTAGCTTTCTTGTCTTTTGCCATACCACCAAAATATTGTTCCATCCCATTTTCATCTTTGATAGCAAATTTGTCAGTCACAAAACGTCCAACACTGGTGATGCGCTGTTGACCATCCAGAACTTCTAAATTGTTTTCAGAAACCTGATTAAAATAAATCAGGCCTATTGGATAACCTTTAAGTATTGATTCAATAACAGCCATCTCTCTTTTTCCGCCGTCAGAAGCATAAATATAATTGCGTTGGTATTCTGGTTGGATAGTCAACTTGCCAGACAAGCCAAACAACCCTTTGCCTTCGAGTTCGTTATAAACAAACCCTTCGCAAATATCTTTGACAGTAATGTTAGTTTTTAAAATTGTTTTCATAATATTAAAATTTTATTAATTTTTATCTTTAATTTTTTTCTTCACCTTTTTCTCCAGCAGTTTAATGTTTTCGAAATAGGCTTTTTCAACGGGAGAGAGTGTTTTTACTTGAAACTTTTTATATTCATTTTCTGCTTTTTCTATGGCTTTTTTATGTGTTACTGTTCCAGCATCAATCAAAATCCCTTCGCCGTAAGCGGAAAGCAATTTATCTAAAGATGCAAGATGATCTGTCATATGCATTACTCGCTGACACATAGCACGCAATTCTGCCAATTCAAAATATGCCGAGACAAGAGCTTCTTCCAATATAAGCCACCGCCATTGTTTTTCAAAAATTCATCATTCATCGTAAATCCAGAAACAAGGTATTCTCGAAGTCTCGCTGTAGCCCACTGGCGAAAATGTGTCCCCCTTAAAGAATTGATGCGATAACCTACGGAAATTATGGTGTCTGAATTATAGAGTTTAACAGGCCTATTTATATTTCTTCCTCCTTCCATTTGAACTACCGAGGATTCCTCGGAAGTTAAATTTTCCGCTAATTCTCGTTCAAAATAGATGTTTTTCAAGTGCAAACTAATATTATCCACAGTACAATCAAAAAGCTCCGCCATTTGCTTTTGTGAAAGCCAAACAGTTTCGTCCTTCATTTGCACCTCAATACTAGGCGCCCCATCCGCGCCTTCATAGATTATTATTTCGCCGGAATTATTGTTGTTTATCATATTGTTTTTGCCTTGGCTGGTCATGAGATTATTTTTTGAAAACTTTATCAAATTCAATATATTCATCAATGTTCGCTGACAATAAAGTATCCATATCTGCTTGATTAAGTAATAAATTATATTTAATTGTCATTTTCTCCAACAAATCAATCGCATTAAATAATTTTTTTATAGGAACGATTGCTTTCTTGTTGTCGTTTGAAAAATGTGCCCCTCTTTTATTTCTATATTTTTTTAAACTTTCAACGGATTGTCTTTTTTTACCAAACCTTACTCCGCATATTGCCTGTTTAATTTCTTTAATATCGTTATCTATTTTTTTAACACTTATCTTTTTATTGTTTTTAATCGTGAATTTCTTAAAATCATTTTCGCCATTGCCACGCATCCAGACTGGATACTTTTGAACAAACCAACCCAACGAAAAACTATTTTTTAATTTTTTAAAGTCTTTCAGTAGATTCACTAAACTCTCAACATCATTTCTCTCATCGACCTGCTTACAAACGTTTATAACTGATAAAATTTGATAGTTTTTTGCGATCCAAAACAAAAAATTGTTTTGTTTACTAATGTTTTTATTGTCTTCTATATATTTTTTATATTGCTCGAAAACATATTTATCGTCAACGAGCTGAGATATTTCATTTTCAATAATTTTAAATCTATTCTTTATTTTTCTTATTATCATTTCATTGCCCATAAAATTATTTATTCATTTTTCCCTCCGCAAACTCAATACTCACTGGCCGATTATTTTCTAACTTTCTTATGCCTTATAAGTACTCTTTGATAAACTTTTTCTAATAAGCCATCCTTGCTAACTACTCCGCTAGCATTCAAATCATAGGTTCCTTTTTTACCAAATTTATCTAAATATGCCTTCTTACATTCTGCCGTCGTGTATACCTTTGTTTTCATTTTGTACAAATCTTCATTCTCGCACATTCCAACAATCCTAAACTGTTTGGGACTGTACTTGCTAAGAAAGCTAATTGGTACACCCATTACTCCATCGTAATCACTGGGAATATATTTAACCAAAGGAACCTCTATCGCGTCGTAGTTATCGTATTTTTCAAATGGCATTTTTGTACCAAATTTTATCACCTCAGCCCCAGTCATTAATGGCAAAGATTGGTGGCGTCGCCCATGATCAAGATTTGTGAACCAGATTGTTCCCGCAACGAACGCGTATTTTTTACCGTCCTCTTCTTTATGGAAATTTTCATAGTTATCGGGGATTTGATACCACACATTTCGTCCATCGTTTTTACCAGCTCCGAGCCATATTTTATTAACCTTAATTAATGGGAATACTTCTTTATAAGTAATCGCGTTCATATTACTGATAATCATAAATTTCTTATTGTATGTCATAAGCTGCTTTAGGTATTCGCGAAACAAACTAAACGGCGGGTTTGTTACAACTATGTCGGATTGTTCCAATAATTCCACGCACTCGGGACTTCTGAAATCACCGTCTTTTTCAAGAGGCATCCATTCGTTGTTTTTGTTTGCCTTTAGCTGTTGAGCAATATCATACAAGTTGAACTCGCCATCACCGTCTATGTCGTGCACTTCGTTGATAATGAATTTGTTGGCGGTTACTTTCGGACGGCTATTTGATTTTGTGAGAGTTTTATTATAGTCGATTAAATCTAGTAGCGTGTTGGCTATGGGCGAGGGCTTATAGCTAGTGGTGATGAGCTGTTTCAATCCAAGCTTGTTAAAGTTGAGCACAAAATAGCGAAAGAAATTACTCTCAAATGGGTCATCACAGTTACAATAAACCGTCTTACGGCGGAATGTGTCGGGGTTATATTCCAGATAAGCTTCAATCTCTTTCTGGATATCAACATACTGGGTATAAAACTCGTCATTCTTTGCTCTTTTTGCGTTTGTAAGATTATTGTTTGGCATATATTTTAATTCTAGCTTTAGCTTCTTTTTGTATATATTTATTTTAACAAATCGTCCAACTCACACGACAACAAAGCAGATTTATTTAAAACTATCTGCTCCTTCTGATTTAAATTATCAGCTGTCATTCTGATTACTTTGGTGACAATAGCATCACCAAGCATCACCCCATTGGTTTTCTTAAAGTATTTCTCTGTTTTGTGGTAAAAAAGGGTGGCATACTGTTTTAGCTTGTCCTGAGATGTCGGCCGGCTACTCCAACCATTGCTACTAAATTCAAATTTATCATCTAATTGTTTGTCAATTTCTGTTGATAAATCTCCATCTCGGAACTCCATCCAGTAATCGCTTATTGTGTAAACGATTCTTACTGATTCCCCCTCTTCTGTCTTATACCAATAGATAAAAGAAAAATTATCTGAATGAAAATCCTGATGAACAATTACCCGTTCAAATTCTTTTATAGTACAAATTTTATATTCATCCAGAAGTCTTAAATAACTCTCCCTCCAATTTCTGAGCCAATTTGTAATAAAGGTCGGATCCACAAACAGAGGCGACAAATCATTTTCAAGATTTTCATCGCTTACTTTATTCATCTGAAGCGTCAGCTTGTCAAAAAGAGCGCGCGGATCCTTCACGTCAATACCTTTAGCTATCATATAATCAAAATCCGGTACAACTTTTTTACCCATATACCAAATTAAATCATAAATGTCACGACCTTTTTCTTCATAAAGAGCCTCGCCGACTCCACGAGTACCACGCAAAAAAATGGCGGCTAATTTGCTAGCCATAAGCGCGCCCATGTTATAAGTCAAAATAACAAATGAAAGCTGATCACGGTTTATTGGTCGACGTTCAGTTACCGTTTTCGGAGCAACAAAGTGATTCAAATCAATTTTTACATGTACCTGATTAGATGGATGCCCGAGACTCAATTCTTTGCCGACATGAAATTTCAAAAGCAATCCTCTGCCAGTGGTAATTTTTGTTGTTAAAAAATCACTATTGGCACCATAGGTATTAACAAAATAATCCTCAACCTCTTTTTTCAATTCTTCTAAAAATTTTTCAGTTATGCTGTGAAATATTTCAAAATCCAAATCAACAGACATACGATCTAATCCATGAATTATACGAAGTGCAGAACCACCATACATAATCCATTTGCTATATTCTGGGTGATGGTAAATAAAATTAAGAACATAAAACTGCAATTCTTCTTTAAGAGCATTGCGACGTGTTTCGGCGTCAATTCCCCCGTAAGTGCTAAGGTCATCAAGTTTTCTTTTTAAAATTGTAGTTATCTGTTCACTCATATGTTTTTTTAATCATTGAATAAAATTTTTTCTGTTCTAATTCATCCATTTCATCGATATCTATACGCAATTCTTCTATTAACCCCTTAATCGTATCCGACTTAACACCTCGGAACTGACGTGTTCTAAAATACAATAAATCGAACAATGCTTTTGAGGGTGAAGCGATATAAAAATCGAATTTTCCCTTAGATAAAGAAAAACCAGTGAATAATTCCTTTTTAATTGACTGATAAGCAAAGCTACCTGCTTTTGTCTGATATTCTCTTGTGACTTTTGGCGTGATCGAAGTGATAGAATGAATTGCCTCAGTAGCAAGATTATAATACTGGAGAGCGACCCAAGAACTTACATATGATGGAGTACGAATAATATTTGCAAGATAAAAAGAGTATGAAATATCGGTTTTATTTTTTTCAAAAAATTCCGTAGATACATACATACCTTTTTTCAGCGATATAATTTCTTTATATTTCAAAAATCGGCTGATATAGGTGTCAACCGTCGTGTCTTTAAGCCCCAACTGTTTGCCAAGCTGATAAACAGTGTTTTTGTTAAAATGGGGTAAGATTTTTAACTGTTCTAAAAGGTTTTTTTTGCTTTTCATATTCTTGACACTATTGTATCATATCTGAAATGTGTTGTCAATAATTATCCACCTTGATATAGGAGTTATATGGCAGTTTTTTGCTAAAATTAAACCTTTTACAAGCATTGAAAACCACCTAAAAATAAGAGCCAAAACTGTATGCACAGTCTGGCTCGAGGCTCTAATCGTTGTCTATCACGACAGGGTGGCAATGTTCACAAGCACTACCCTTCCAATCTATGGACCAAGGCCCCCAGTCAATCCAAGAACGACTGAACATGTCCCAATCTATGCCCACGTGAACAGGACGCCAGCAATGCCGACAGAAGATGATCACAAGCATCTTGTCCTCCCTAGGTTTAGCGAACTACACCGTCACGTAACTTGCCTTTAGTATCTTGAATTAACTTGGTAGATAATTATCTCGCCAGAATTATTATTTTGTTTTAATTCCCCTCATTACGAGGGGTGCCCGCAGTGCGGAATGTTAAACTCTCCCGCAAAAACCCAAAAACACCATCAAGGTTCTTTTTAACATCAATATCTTGAATATGAAATATTTTTAAACCAAAACTTTCTAAATAATTATCTCGTTCTTTGTCATATTCTTGCTTTCCGTTATGGCTTCCTCCGTCAATTTCAACCACTACCCCTAATTCTTTACAGTAAAAATCAACAATGTAATTTCCTATAATTTTTTGCCTGTCAAAATCCAATTTTAAAAATTGTTTAAAACACCCCGCACTGTAGATTCCCCTCTTGTAGAGGGGTGGCATTGCGAAGCAATGACGGGGTGTTCTTCCCCTCTTCCAGAAAAAACACCCCGCCTTTCAGGCACCCCTCTTGTAGAGGGGAATTTTATACACCGAGCTACTCGTACATAATTTTGATTGCTTATATCTTGTTTGTTCATAATTTATATCCCTCACAAATATCATTGTTGGTTAAGCTACCGATAGCCCATTGATGGAACTACGACCACGATCGGAATTAATACGACAACAGGGTTATAATGCCAGCAATGCCGACAAAAGATGATCACAAGCATGGTGTCCTCCCTCAGGTTTAGCGAACAACGCCGTCACGTAACTTGCCCTTAGTATCTTGAATTAATTTAGTTGTAATATTTCCTAACTCTTTTTCAATCAAAGCTCCGGTACGTTCATCTTTTCCTGAAATCTTGATGTTCTGAATTAAAACTGGATTTTGTCCTACTTGACTAGCTGTCGGGATTATACTCACTTCAAAGGCCAAACCGATGTTCGTTGGTTTAACTGGCAATTTACTCACGGTCCAAGAAACAGTCCTAGTGTTCGGGTCATAAACAAGCGGATCTCCGACCGCAACGCTAGTTTTATCGCTCCATGAAACGTTAAGAGGTAATTCCATAGTCAAAGTAACTTTTTCGACAGGACTAATATCATTTATCAGTCGTGCAAAAACCCAATACTTAGTAGATTCCCCAACTTTTGGTGGTAAAGACCCCCTACCCAACTGATCACCCGTGGCCGCATAATACATAGGATATGCCTGAACAGCTAAATTACTATTTAATCTTGTTGTTAATGGATCACTCGTTATGGTCACTACGTTTCCTTCAAAAAGATCATTCAAAACCGTAATACTTTTCAAATCAAAATCAGAACTTCCACTCACATAAGCCTTTGTTTTAATACTAAGCTTGATCTCACCTTTTTCACCAGGTTGTATCAAGGCTAAACGTGGGATTTCATTTTCCGTCCAAACAACATAATTTTGGCTGACTAAACCGTTGGCTTTTTTCAGATTCGACAAATCCCAATAATCACCCATGAGTTGCAAACTTAATTTAGCATTTTCGATCGTAAACGTTCCAGCATTCTCATAATTCAAAACAAAGTCGACCCATTCCCCCGGATTAACAGTTTTTGTATTTAAAACTTTCTGAGTCAACGTAAATTTCTGATCCACGACAAATTGATTCTTTTGCCACTGGGCTTGAATTAAATTCCACTCTGGCGCAATCCAAGCTAAACTCAAACCGACATTCTTTTCCGTTTTATCTGTATTAATCATCACTTTAATTTTAAACTCAGAAATAGCTCCTGGCTCTAAATTATTTATCTCTTTTCCCTTAAATTCCACAAACTTAACCTGTTCGTCGATCACCGGGGTTAAGAGTAATTTCTTATATGTAATATTGTCACTTCTATTTATTATTTTTACAGGCATATCAAAAACCTGTCCCCGCACTAATTTGTCTGGTAAGCTAGCCTCGATCATCAAAAGACTATCATTAATGCTATATTCCAAAATCATATTATTTCTAAACTGCCCCCACAAACGAGCGTCCTTTTTATCTGTTTTAAAATAATTGATAGCACCAAAGACAGCTTGCTTCTCGTCAATATTTCCATATATCTTTCCTGTGATGACAATTTTACCATTAGCCCCCGGCGCTAAATCTCCCAAGACTAAAATATTATTCAGGGCATCATAGTTTTCCCTATCCACACTTTCGAGCACAAAATATTTGGGAAAAGTTAAACTAAGAACAGCTTCTTCAATTTCAAACTTGTTCCTATTATTATACTGAACAACAATCTCTGACGTGGCACCACTAACAACTTTCTCGTTAGTGAGCTGTGCCGAAAAATCTAGACGATTGAAAAAATAATGAAAACCACCATACGCCCAAAAAATATTTAAACCGATTAAAAACAAAACCCCCAAGGCAATAAGGATATCCATGACTAAATGTTTTTTGTTAAATTTATAGCGCACTTCCCAACGACGCTTAAGCTTTTCCCTCGGAGCCGAAAAAATATTAACAATAATATTTTTCTTTCCAGCCTTATCCGCGGCTTCAATAATATCCTCTTCGATTTGTTCGAGGTTCTCGTTGGTGTTCACGTCAATAATTTTATCTGGCTTTGTCATATGTACTACTAATTACTAATCAACTACTAATCCACGAATCGTAACTAATAATTCGTAACCATTAGTAAATTAGTAATAAGATTCGTAATTAGTAACTATTATAATTCATTATAGAAAAAACATCTGAAGATGTGGCAATAATTTCACTGGTTCCATTTTTATCCATATCTGTGGTTGCGACTTCGACACCATTACGTAATTTACTATCAAACGCAAAAAACTTTGGGCCTATCATCTCACCTTTTTTATTAAACACTTTTACTTCCGGAGCACCACCCTTACCTTGTCCCGTAATAATTTCATCTTTGCCGTCACCATTAATATCGCCGCAGGCAACATTTACACCACCGCGAAATTTAGTGTCGTAGGCAAAAAAACCAGGATTAATTAATTTCCCATCAGCAGAAAAAATACGGACATGCGGACCACCGGTCACACCGGCACCAGCGATTATTTCTTGACGTCCATCTCCTTCCAAATCACAAACAGTAATATTCACTCCGCCGCGGAAAGTAGTAGCATAAGCGAAGAAACCTGGGTTAATCAAATCTCCACGATTATTAAAAATTCGAACCTGTGGACCACCTCCATTTTCTGTACCTGTAATTATTTCCATAGTCCCATTATTGTCCAAATCTCCAACTGAAATATTTATGCCTTTATTATAAGTCTCTCCATACGGATAAAAAGTTTTAGTGACAAGCCCTTCGTTTAAAATTCTAACTTTACTATTGTCAGCAATAAGAATTTCTCTGACACCATCTTGATCTATATCTTGTTCAACGACTTGATTACTGCCCTGCGCTGCATCTAAATAAGCAAAGAAACCAGTTCGTGCCACGTGTCCATATTGGTTGAAAACGCGCGCAAAAGATCCGTTGACATAAGTGGCATCATAAATCTTTTCCACTGAGCGAAGTAAAATTAAACCATCTTGAGCTGGCAAACTTACACTCGTAATAAACGAGCCATCATTAACTCTTGTATCTTGGATACCGTGCAATTTTTCGTATTCTCCACTTAATTCAACTGTATATGCTTTGTCTGTTGAATTAACCAAAACCAAACCATTCTCGTAATTACGACGCCAAACACCAGTTTGAAATTTTGTTCCATTATTATTCAAAATATTCGTGGCTTCGCCCACCGGTACACCCAATGAAGCCTCATACTCATCGTACCACCAAACTTCGGCGTGTGACTGATCCCCATTATCAAAACCGCTGTAACCATTAGCCATCAAAGCTGAAGCTAAACCAAAACGCATTAACGAATAATTATCCCGTCTACCAGTATTATTAACATTGGTATTAAGAACACCGATTGGCGGTTGAGTTCCTTTCTCCGTAATAAACCGATATTTATCTAAAGTTTGTGCCCAGCCACGTACTGGAAAACTTTCGTACAAAGTTCCATTCACATATTTATAATAATATTCCCCGCCATTCCCCATGATAATTTTGTCAGGACCCAAAAGTTTGCGGGTATTATCTAAAATCTGGATCATGCCAGCACGCCATTTGTTTGTCAGTTCGACATTGTTCTCGGCCACGCCATCATTATTCGTATCAACTTTGAGCGGAGTCAAAAAACCAACTTCATCCCAACAATTGTCATAAAACACACCATCCCAATATCCAGTCATCATAAGTTCATTCTGCACAAACTCTGGCAAAGCATCAGACCAACGCTTACCACCGACCACTGGAGCATCTGGTGTAATGTTGATCATGGGATTCGGTGCCCACCAAGCAACTGATGAACCTGTATCATTTTTTAACCACCAATTAGGTTGAATTTTATTGTAAAATTTCTGTCGTAATGTTCCAGTTAAACCGCCAGAATCACCTCTTACTTCTTCTGGTGCCAAATACGCCAAGAGGATTATGTTGGGATTTAATTCTTTTAACCTTTTCAAATGCTGTGGCGAATAGGTTTGCACATCCATATCGATAATGAGAATATCCCACTTAGCAAGTTCCGCCACTTCTTTTTCTTCTATGTGCCAACGATAAAACAGATTGGCGAGTTTTGGATAATTATAATGTTTCAAAACAGCTCCGCGCATCATAAAAGGCACGGAGATCAAAGCTACAAAAATAATAATGTAAATAAAGCGTCGCATTAACCTAAGCCTACTTTATTAGATTGAACTAAAAAATTGTATATACTCATTATCTCTTTGTAATATTCTTCTGAACTATTTTTAATTTCTACTGTACGCCGTGCATTACGGCCGAGCTGTTCAATAAGCGGACCATTGTCATAAATTCGTTTAATCCGTTCTTGCAAATCAAGAGTATTCCCAGCCTCAAAAAACCAACCATTATAATTTTCTGTGATCATTTCCGTAAGCCCTCCGAGTCGAGATGCTAATACTGGTTTACCAAGAGCCATGGCTTCGATAACTATCATCGGATAATTTTCTAACCATTGCGAAGGAACCACTACAAATCGAACGCATTTAACAGTCTCAAATAGTTCTGTTCCACTCAATTGTCCTAAAAGCTCAATATTCGATACTTGTTTTTCCTGTAAATAATCCTCCAAAGATTCTGCCTCAGGTCCAGTACCAATTATTTTTAATTTAACATTCGGCATTTTGCGGACAGCCTGACAAAGAGTTTTTACGCCTTTCTCGCGACTCAAACGTCCGAAGTAAACAATATAATCACCTGGCGTAAACTCTGGCTCAAAGGCATTCAATTCTAAACTATTATGAATCACTTTAATTGGATATTTAAAATCCCACTCTGCATATTTGTCAGCTAAAAATTTACTGGGAGCAATAAATTGATCGATCCTTTTTGCATAACCAGCAAACCAATTCAGATATGACTCCAACGAGCCCCAAAGACTGGACCAAAAACTATTTTGAATACATTTACTAAAAGCACACTTATAAAATTTATGAGATCGACAAGACTCACAAATCTTGTTATGCGAATAAAGATTATAGTCCGGAGCAATCATGTGATAATCATGTAGAGTCTGCACTATCGGTATATGATATTTCTTCAACGGTTTTAAAATAGAATAAGTCAATTGGTGATAAACATTATGCAGGTGAGCGATGTCTGGTTTTTCTTCTTGAATCAATTTTTCGAGGCGACGCGACGCTTCTTTGTAATAAATAAAACGCCAAGCCTTTTTATACCAACCTGTTTTGTCTGAAAAATCAACATGCGGCACAAAAAATTCGCTTTCCGTGCAAGGAATATTCTTTTTGTCTTGCATGGAAAAACAAATCACTTCGTGTCCATTTTCTTCAAGGATACGTTTGGTTTCGAAGTAGACGCGTTCAGCACCGCCCTTGAGATAATGGAATTTATTGATTAGGAGAACTTTCATATTGTTCTAATTGTTCAAATTGTTGAAATTGTTCAATCGCTTCGCTTGTTCACTTTTTGAGAACCCGGGCTCAATTTCTTGAGCCCCTACCTTTTTAAGAACAAGCTCAAACCTGATTTGATCCAAGAAAAAATGCTGGGGTCGTACATGCAACCGAGTAAACAATCATAATTACAATGATTCGCAGCTTTGCGCACATCATCATATTTTTTACTACGCCAAATTTCTTTAATTGTTTGTTCTCTAATATTCCCGACTTCGCCGAATCGACAGACCGAAACTTCGCCAAATGGTCCAACAACAAAGGAACGGTAACCAACATTACATGTTTTGCGATTTAATTTAACAGCAAAATATTTTGTCATGGCTGCCAAATGTTCCAAGGAATTAATAATCAAGCTAGCATCAGACTTTTTAAGTTTTATTAAATCCTTAATAACTTTTTCTAATTTAGGAAAATTATATTCGCTAATCCAAAGCGGATATTTTTCGTGATACTGCGTTTGATTTAAAGTTTTACGCGTAGTCCAGTTATATGGATCATATGGTTGCAACCAAATTGAAACACCAATCGTGCGTGCCATTTTAACCACATCCAAAACTTCATTCAAATTCTTTTCTGAAATAACTAAATTAATTTTTAATAAAATGTTTTTGGGCCTGACTTTTTTGTAGGCTTCCAAAGTTTTTTTTACTCGCTCAAAGGCGCCTGGAGTTCCTCGAAGTTCGTCGTGCAAAGGACTGAATGCATCTAAAGATAATGAAATATGCCCACCACCAACGGCTTCATAACCTCTTATAATGTCTTCGTCGAGCAACCAACCATTAGTCACAAAGTGCGTATACATGCCTTTTTTATTAGCATAAGCCAGGTATTCGAGTAGATGTTCTTTAAATAACAGGGGCTCTCCTCCGCTCACACCAAAGCTCTTGATTCCCCACGCACTCGCTTGATCAATCATTTTTTTGACTTCAGTCGTAGATAAATATTCTTTAACATCTTCCGTTTGACCCATTTTCCACTGATCGCACATAGGGCAGCGAAAATTACAACGATTAGACATCAAGTAATAAATTCCATCCGGCTTGGTAAAATTAATACCGGTTAACAAACTCAAAGAAGTAGTAACTTTATTTTGTACCTTTCCACAGAAAACTTTAAATAAACGGAAAAAATGCATATTTTATTTTAATAAACTCAAATAAAGCTCTTCGTATTGTTTGATTACTTTATTAATATCAAATTTTTCTAAAACCTCTCTTTGCAAATTCAAGGCCATGCGGGCAGCTTCTCGTTTATTATTATTAACCCATTCTAAATGCTGGACTAAAACTTCAATATTTTTTGGGCGAAACAATAAACCTGTTTCATTATTAGTTACAATTTCAGGAATTCCACCAACATCAGTTGCAATAATAAACTTACCAGCTAGCGATGCTTCAATTATCGACAAACCCAAGCCTTCGCTTACGGAAGGTAAAACAAAAACATCAAATTCATCATAAAATGGTCGCACATCATTTACAAAACCAGTGAACTTAATATGCTCATCAATACCCAAGAACCGAGCCTGCGCTGCCAATTCTTTTTCTAATGGCCCACCACCGACAACCACCAGCTTCCATTCACGATTGCGTAAAAAACGACAAGCGCGAATCAAATGCTTTTGGCCTTTTTCTTTACTCAAACGTCCAACCGTACCAATGGCCAAATAATTACGTTTAAATATTTGAGGCTCAGCCACATAAAATTTATTAACATCGACTCCATTATAAATAACTTGAACTTTTTGATAAGGAACTTTTTCGACTTTAATTAAATGTTCTTGTGTTGCCTTAGAAATAGCAATTATTTTTTGGAAGCGTCGACGAATTCTACGCCCCAAACAATTACGCCAGCAACCTTCACTTAGAACATCATGTTTCGTCGATATTATAACCGGCACCTTAGCACGCAAAGCAGCCCTACCTCCCCAAAAATCTCCGGCGAATAAATGAGTGTGCACAATATCGGGTTTCTCTTGGACTAAATAATTGGCCACTCTTTTGATAATGCCCAAATCAAATTTATTTTTTTTATGAAAAAACTTTAGTTTAACTCCAGCATCTTCAAAGGCAGCGACAATAGGATTTTCATCTTGTAAAACAATAACCGAAACCTCAAATTTTTCTTTATCAATTTTACGACAAAGATCGAGCAACAACTTTTCAGCTCCGCCATAGTTTAGCCGACCAATAATATGTATTATTTTTTTCATATTCTATTCACTATTTTTGCGCCACGATAAAAATTATTTCATCCACGATCTTTGGTGGATAGGTGAATTCTAGAAAATAAACTAATTTCCAAAGTCCGTGTACAATCTTCTGCAATCCAGCTCGAATAATTCGACGGATGCGATTGCGCGGGACTTTAAATGGATAAACTTGAAAAACAGAAAACCCAGCGATCTGAATTACTTGAGCCAAACTATATTCAGTGAATCCTTGATAATGCGTAAAATCACCAAAACGAATACGCGGGCCAATGAGTGAAGATAAATTACCTGTTTTGATTATCAATCGTCCGCCTGAATTTAAACGCTCATATAGACGGTGCAAAGTTTCAAGAGTTTCATCTTGTGGCAAATGTTCGATAACATCATTCATAAAAATCAAATCAAAATTACCAGAACCTATTAAAAAGTCATCAATACTTTTAATTAGTTGGACTTTTTTAATTCCCTTTTCCTCGCAATATTGAATTGATTCAGGCGAAATATCAACGCCCAAAAAATTTTCATACCCTGCTTCGCCTAAATATTGTAAAAATCTCCCCATACCCGCACCAATCTCCAAAATTCTGGCTGATTTGTTTGAGGGCAAAAACTTTTTGTAGTTATATCCATACTGACTAATCAAATAACGGGCATTGCTTTCATTAAAAGCAGCAAAGCCTGCGCTTAAAAATTTATTATAGACTTCTTGCATATTAGACTTTATAAAGTTTTACTCCAGCCAAACAAACACCTAGCGGCAACCACATTTTAGCTAAGAAATATGAGGTTGAAAAAAGTTGAAAGAAAACCACCCCACCTGCCATAACAATGAGGAGTAGTATCATTAATTTCTTTTCACCAAAACTATCCAGATATCCATTCAACAAATTTTTAAAGATATAACCGAGCAGGATCACAAAAGCTATAAAACCAATTAAACCAGTTTCAGCCAAGAGCTTTTGCACAAAGCCATGAGAATCTAGCGGATCGCCAAATTCTACAGCATAGACAAATGTGCGACCGACTAAATCGTTAAAAGTATTTAAACCATTACCAATGATTGGATGATTCGTAAAATGATACCAAGCCACAGAGGTCATAAGCCAACGACTTGAGTCAGAACCTTTCACAGCGCTAATCTGCGCCCAGAAAAAAACATAGACAATAACTAAAATCAATAAAGTCAGACCAAGCAAAAGAATCACCCGTTTATCAAACATGCTCTTGCGCATAAAACCAAAAAGCAAAATCAAAAACTGAAATGCCAGAACCAACCAACCGGAACGTGATAGAGTTAAAAGTAAAATTGAAATTAAAAACATGGTTAATAGAACAAAATAACCGCGGTTATGAACTTTCTTGGCGGCAAAATAAAATATGATAGCGCAAGGAATCGCCACAACCAAAGTTTCAGCCAGCGCGTTCCAATTACCACCGAGTAAATTCACACCGAATATGGGGAAAGATTGTGCCCGTCTAGCAAATAATCCCCCCTCAGTAAATATAACAGTTAACAAACCAAGGATAGCCGTCAAGACTCCACTGGATAAAAACGCTATCAAGACTCTTTTGAATACTTTTTTGGTCTGAATTAAATTTATTGGTAAAAGAACAAACATCAGATAGAAAAAAACTAATGGTCTTAATAAATATTTCAAACTTATTAAAGCGTCAGGACTATTTAGTAGCGAAAAAGCACTGGCCACAAAAAACAATAAAAAATAAGGCCAAGCAAAAAACTTTTTAAAATAAGTGAACCCTTCGACTTTGTCGCCTTCAAGTTTAATCAGCCAAGCCACAACAGTTCTAAGAATTAAGGCAAAGAATAAGGATAAGGCAAAAAAATCTACATAGGGCACGTTAATTTTATCAGAGACATACTGCCAGCCCCAAAACGGAGTCAAAAAAACCATGGAATAAAGTCCGATATTTGGCCACTTTAGGAATAACGAAGAAAGAATAATAAATAAAGCGACCATAATAATGTTCGAAGCGCTCAGACTACCAAAGGAGGCCAGTGTCACTAGCAAAACTAAAACCAAAACAAGCAGCACAAACTTCAGACAGGAATAAAAATCCTTTGCCTGTAAAAAGTTTTTGAATTTATTTATTTGCCCCATGATAATTTCTTTTTAAAAATCCAATTGGCCACTGTGAGAGGGTTGCGCTTCATGGCTGTCCGAGCTGTACAAACCATCCAATAATCATCTTCGAACCCACGGATTTTCGCGCGTGCACTGGCCGCTTCTTTTGAATTCCATAAATCTTTAAAATCTCGATAACTGAAGATGTTCCCCATCACAGTGCTATCAATAACCGAGGGATAGACATCACCGCGCGGATCGAGGAAAAAAAAGTCCTCGCCAGCAAATTGCTGCAAGGGACGTTTTTCGCCCTGGGATAATTTGTATAAACCATCAACAAAATAGGCACGCGCCCAATCTTTAACTCGAAGTGATTTTATAAAATGTCGAATTATATATTCGAATTGTTTTTTTACTTCTGGTGTTTGAAAATTTTTATTTTCTTGTGCCTTACCAAAATAAATATCTGAGGAATGAGCAATGGCCATGGTAAATTCTACGCCCAACTTATTACTCCACTCAAAAGCTGTTTGCAATTGAGTATAATTAATATCATTCAAAGTAAAAGCCATTTTCACTTTATGTGAGCCCAATAAGTTTCGACAAAAGTTGAGCGTGTCCATCACTTTCGGCCAAGCATTTGGGACTCGACGAACAGCTTCGTGCATTTGACCGATGCCATCGATAGAAATTGAGATAGCAATTTCAGGACAAATCTTTTTGATTTGAGGTAAAACTTTTTTGATTGTATCGACAAGAAAACCATTGCTTGAAATATTGATATTCGCTTTGGGGCAGGCCTTGCGCATAGCCTTAATGATCTCGACTAAATCCTGGCGCAAAAATGGTTCCCCACCGCTCACGTTAATATCACGCAAGCTCTTTGGTAAACGCCAATAAGCTTCAGGCAAAAGTTCTGGATAATCTTTAATTTGCCAAATATTACACATGACGCAACGAGCGTTGCAACGATAAGTTACGGCCACTACAGCATCGACGGGCATTTTTGTTTTTTTGATCATAAATAAGTAGATTTATGAGTCATAAATCTGAGTTAAATATAGCATATTTCTGCCATTTCAGCAAAGAAACAAGCAAACAATTAATCAAAAAAACAAATCCGTACGTGCAGGTCGCGACTTACACGTACACTTAATTAGCAGCTCGAGATCATTTAGATATGTGGGATTGCTTCACCCCTGCCCAGAGCGGGTTCGCAATGACCTTTGGATTCGGGGGAAACGACAAAAAAACACCAACCCTACGCTGGTGTTTCTCGTAATTCGTAGGGGTTCAAAATTTTGAACACCTACACGATGTATTTTTGTGTATAATCAATCTGCAAATACGGATCTTTATGATTGGCAGAAAGGAAGGTGTTCTCACCTGTCTTTTGGTTAATTAAATCGAGGGTTGCTCTATCAATCTGAACTGCATCAGAACAGAACAAAACGCCCAAATCTGGAGCAATTATTTCTTCGGGATTGGCTTCGCAATCACAAAACTTTGAAATATTCTTCACAATATTGATGTAAAAAGTTTTTGACGGCAAATTATTAATAACAGCGGCCGCGGATTGTCCTAGCAAATCGTCAAAATAAGCAACCTGCGGAGCCAAACAATTGTGTGGGCAATTCAATTCGCAGATAGAACAGCCCCAACACCCCTTAAGGTTTATATTGGCTTTACCGTTTTCCATTTTAATAGTTTTGGCTGGACAGAAACTGGTGCACAAACCACAGCCCTGACATTCCGCAATCCATTTTGGCGCACCTAAACCATGTTGATCTGATTTACTTTTTGGAGTAACTCCGCCCATAGCCAAATTTTTTATAGCACCACCAAATCCCGCACAATAATGTCCCTTTACATGTGAGATAACCAAAATCATTTCGCTCTCGACCAAAGGTTTAGCAACTTGGACAATCATGTTTTTCGTCGCGATTTCTTTATAATCGTCTGAAATCAAAACGTTCGCGAGCTGATTGTAGCCTCTGTCCTTAGCAACTTTTTCATATCCTGCGACAGTTTTTCTTGGAGAGTTATAAGCAACCGGAGTATCGAACAAAGTAACTTCAATGTTTTTCTTTTTAAAATAATCAACAATGGACTCAATATCTTTAGGCATTAAAGCATAAGGATTGCCGGGTTCGCCAAAATGGAGTTTGACTAATACTTTATTACCGCCAGAAAAAATCGAATCCATTTTTGCGATGACTTCATTTGGGATTTCGTTATAACTCTCTGAGAAAAAAGTTTTGTTCATAGTGTTTAATTTATAGTGGTATTATCACATATCCAAATTATTTTTACCACTTGATAGCAGATCAAAATGCATAACTATGGGAGATTGCTTCGGGCTGCCCAAAGCGCCCTCGCAAGGACGCTTAAGATATGTGGGATTGCTTCACCTCTGCCCAGAGCGGGTTCGCAATGACCTTTGGATTCGGAAAAAAAAGAGCCCCTTCGCGCAGATGCGAAGGGGCTCAAGTTGGTCTGGCACTCAGGATTCTGCCTGAAATGCCAGGTCTGCGATTAGTTGCCGCAGAAAAGCGTTTCGAAGTCGACGATGGCGACGCCGAGGTCGCCCATGGTGACGTTGGGGTCACCGCTCGGTGTCGGGTCGGGACGGATCCAGGCTCCGACGTTGCAGATGAGGGTCACGTCGACACCCCCACCCCACTTCCAGACGCCGTCGCTCAAGTTGAGCTTGAACTCGGGGTTCTTCGTCCCCCACTCACAGAGCGAAGCCTGCGTCATGGCGAAGGAAGCTCCGCAGGTGACCGTGATGTCGAGGTTGTCTCCGTACCAGATGACGGCCTCGGTCCACGCCGGATTGGCCGTGGGGCAGTTGACCTGGCAGACCACGTCATCGGTCTGGACGCAAGTGTTACCCTCGCAAACCGTACCAAAACCGCACTGGGCGTCATTTCCGCACTCGACACAGCCGTAGCTCATCGTGGTATTACTCCAAATGCACTTGGGCAATCCCATGGTACAGCCCCAGTCCGTAGCCATGGCCGGAGCGTTCTCTGCCACGTGGCACTGGTAGCAGTGCTTCTCCGCAGTGACCATGTCTACCTCACAGAAGTACTGGCCATTCACGAAGTTGCTCCCCTGGCAGTCCGCATCAGTCTGACACGAGAACTGCTCCACTGGGATACACTGGCTGTTCTGGCACGCCGTTCCCTCGGGACACGGCAGACCGTCGTAACATTCGTAGTCGACGCACTTGCCAGCCCCGAAGTCGCAGGCGCCGGTGCCGAAGCAATCGGAGTCGACAGCGCACTCGGGGTAGCCGCTGTTGTTGTTGTAGTAACAGGTACCCAAGATACAGGTCCCGTCGCTAGCCGGGCAGTCGGCATCGTTCGTGCACTCTATCGGGTACTCGCATCCGTAGATTTTGACGTCTACGGTGAAGTCCCAGGAGTCGAGCTGGCACGCACCGCTCGTTTCGCAGTTCGCGTACTGGATCAGAACACCACCACCCGCGTTGTCGCACCAGGACTGCACTTGGCAGTCATTGTCGTCGGCGCAGTGCGTGCAGTGTTCCTTGACGTTGTGGTAGCACTCGGTCATCCCGCAGAAGTCCGTGGTACACGGATCCTTGTCGTCGCAGTCGGCCGAGCTCTCGCAGACGAGATCCTCGCACCAGAAGACCGAGTAGTATTGGCCTTCGTTGCCGCCGATGCCCCAGAAACAGAGCTCCCAGGGCAGGCACTCGTTCTGCTCCCCTCCACCGCTGCACTCTTGGCACAGCTTCAGCGGAGTTCCCGGCTCTCCGGACGCAACACAGTAGTCGCCGAAGCCGGAACCGAGGCAGTCCGAGTCGTACTCGCAGGTGAGCATCTTGGGCTCTCCGTCGAGGCAAAGCTTGTCGTGCTCGCAGGTGGCGCCGTTGCAGAAATCCTGCGTGCACACGTCGTTGTCGTTGCAGTCGGAGTCGACGTGACAGCAACCTGGAATCGGAATGTACTCGCACTTGTTCATCGGATCTGTGCCCACGGGATTCACCACGCACATATCGACCGTGCAGTAGTCCCCGTCTTGGCAAACCAGATCGTGGACGCACTTCCCGTCTTCGGTAATGTTGTCCGTGCAGATATTTCCATCATCACAGTTTCCAGCTGGAGTGTCGTTCCAGCAGTATCCGGCCTCGCAATGACCCACCAGACCACCGACCTCGCAAGTCGCATTGTTGTCCGGAAGGAGCCAGCAAGAATTGTCAGCTCCGCAAACCGGAGACTTCGTGCACGGATTGTTGTCATCCGAGCAAATATTGCTCTGATCGCTACAACACTCAGCCTTGAACCTCATCTCGCAGGTTCCAAAGACGCACTCGTCGTCCCGGCAGGGATCGTTTGCACCAGCGCAGTCGGCGTCGTTCTGGCACTCGGCCTTGCAGGCTCCATCGTGGCACTCGCCGTCCTTGCACTTCTGCCCACCGGCACACTCGCCGATCAGGCAGTAGTCGTTGATGGTGCAGGGATCGTTGTCGTCGCACTCGCGACCGTTGTTCGGGTTCATCTGACAGAACCCGTTCGCGCAGTACGGATCGTAGCACTGGCCAGGCGCCTGGCAGTCGTCGTCGACGTTGCAGGTGTAGGCGCAGGCGCGCTGTCCCACCTGGGACTCGTAGCACTCCATGCCTTCCCCGCACTTGTACTGCTCGTGGTAGCAGATGCCCCACTGGCAGTGGTCGATCGTACAGACGTTGCCGTCGTCGCACTCGAGGTCGTTGTGGCAGGTCGGGGTCGTGTCGGTCGTGGTCTCCACCGCGGTGTCGTTCTTCACGACGTCGGGACAGGTGTCGATCGCCGTGTCGGTCTGGACTTCCGGTCCGGACTCGTTGGCGATGTCGGCCGCAACTTCACCCTGGATGTCGTTGTCGACGGGGGTGATGTTCGAACCGCTGCAGTTGATGAACATGACGCCGAAGGACAGGACGAGGACGGTGGTCAGCACTCGGTTCATGGTCAGCACCTCTGCAAGCGTGGTTTTCTAAACCACTTGGTTTTGACGCACCTGAACTAGGGTTCTAAACCCAGAAAAAAAGACTAATCAGGATAGCATTTTCTTCTAAATTTAGGACTTTTATCTAACACCAGAGTATAGCATGTAATTTTAGAAAAGTCAAGAGCATTAATCCGATTTGCGAGCCCCACAATTCTAAAACATTTTAACGTGGTGTTTACCCTGCACCTAAAGGGAACACTTTATGGTACAGGGTGGGAATCTCTTAATCATATCCTAAGGAAACGATGTAATAGATTACTTCGTCACCTGCGTGAAATTACGAGATCCTCACAAAGAAAAGCGCCTCCCCAGATGAGCCGGGGAGGCGCGCGAAAGCAACGAATCACTCGGTGAGGAGTGGCAGCGTTCCAGCTGCACGTCCGATTCAGCTTAATCGGGAAAGCCTCTTTCGAAGCCATCTCACCACTAGGGCTTGCAGCAGGTGACGCTGAGAACAGGGTGACCGAGTTGGTCGGTTCTGAGCTTTATGACAGCTCGCCGACCGGGTAGCGAAAAGCGCACTTGACGCTCCTTCCGAGCTACTCGAGGCAGGAATCCGACGTCCCGTCTTCGTTGACGGCGTCGCAAAGGCCGTAGCCGCAGCCGGGGGCGTCCGTGGAGCCAAGCTCCGTAGACGCGCTGTTGATGGTGCAGCTCTTCGGCGCGATGCCGTCGAGCCACTGACCGTTCGCGACCTCGCCCTGCGTCAGCTTCGTCCAGAAGCCACGCGTGACGTTGTCGACGGCGTAGAACTTGGTGCTGGTGCCACACCCGTGCTCGTCCATCGGGATGTTCCAGTGGAACCCCCCGGACTCGCTCGGATTCTGGACGCCGGCGCCGAAGTTCACCATCTTGCCGGTGTTGGCCAGGCTCCCGTCCCAGCAGCAGGTGATGGAGTAGAACTCCGCCTGCGGCTCCACGGGGTCGACGGGCTCGGGCTCGACCGTGTAGGGCGTGCACACGAACTGCTGCGGGTGGCAGAACACCGTGGTGTCTCCGTCCCGCTGGCAGCTGTCGCCGTCCTTGGTCGTGGCGCCGGTTCCGTCCTCGTTCATCACGGTGAAGAACTCGACGTCGCAGCCCGCCTCGCAGCGGTAGACGTCGAACTCCAGGTCCTCGGACGCGCCCTCGGCGAGAACGCACAGCTTGTCGTAGCTGCAGTCCTCGTCGGAGAAGCACTGGTCCGGGTCCCACACCGCGGTGTTGTTCGCACCGCTGACGTCGACCGGCAACGTGCCGTTGACGTCCACGACGTTGTCTTTCCCGCAACCGAACGCGAACAGAGCCAGGCACAGGGCGAACAGGGTGTTGCGCAGCATGATCGTTCCTCCATGGTTGATGACGCAGCCGTTGTTGGTCGAACGCATGATCCAGTTCTCCTCGTATCAGTTTTTAGCACCTTTTACCCATCTCAGAAGACAACCCATGTTATCTCCTAGGATGACGGGGCCAGCAACTGTTTGCTAGGCCCCTGGTTGTATCACCGACGATGCGCCGGTGAGATTGTTGTCGATCAGCGACCGGGCATGTTGACCGTGGTGTGGTCGCCACCACCGCAGTAGCCGGCGCCGCACACGCCTCCGACGGTAGCGCCGGCGACGATGACCGCGAGGCCGGTCCAGACGTACCAGTGGTCGTACCAGGGATCTCCCTGGATGACGACCGGCGCCGGCAGGACGGTGACGTCGACCTTGTTGACCGGGGTCACGATGACCTCAGCCTTGGCCGGCAGGACGGTGACGTTGTTCACGACGTTGTTGTTCGGCGCGAACGTCGGCTTCACCAGCACGCTGGCCTTGGACGGCTGGACCACGATGTCCTGGTGGATCACCTCGTCAGTGGAGTTGACCTGCGCGACCGCGACGAGCGGCGCCAGGGTGAGCACGAACGTGAACAGGGCGAGCAGGGAGAGCTTCCTCATCTGTCAGTTCCTCCAGGTTGTGAATACCGCGGTTACGACCTTGTCAGTCGTTCCCCTTCTCAGTTTTCCCTTAGAAAACCAGGAAAGGGAGCGACCGATTCTTTATGTGTTTAACAGGATAGTATAGCATACTTAGATTTTTTTGTCAAGTACCCAGAACCACTCGTTCCTCGGGTTCTGGGCAAGGCCCTGAACAACTAGTTACTATCGGGTGCTGGGCAAGGCTGCCATACCGATTTGCGAGCCCCACGATTCCAAATGATTAGAGAGCGCTGGGGCGTGGCAATCTCTTGATCATATCTTAAGGAAACAATGTAAAAGATTGCTTTGTCCCCAGCACAAGATGCGTAGTTCCTGCCTACCAGAAGGCAGGCTCGCAAAGAAAAGCGCCCCCCCAGATGAGCCGGGGAGGCGCGAGATCAGCAACGAATCACTCGGTGAGGAGCGGCAGCATTCCGGCTGCACGTTCGATTCCAGCGAATCGAGAAAGTCTCCTATGAGACCTCACCACTTTGCCCTAAGACCAGCAGGTGACGCTGAGAACAGGTGTAACCAGACACGAAGCCTTGGTTACTTCATCGTGGGCACGGGCACCCCGTTGATGGTGACCGCTGACCCGTTCGCCGCGTAGATGTTTTGCTCGAACATCACGCGCGGCTTGTATACCGGCGCGGGCACCTCGACGAACCGCGGGATGCAGCCGCCGGCGTGGTGGCAACAGCCGTTGAGGCAGATGCCGTCCAGACCGTCGTTGCCGGTGTCACCCTTGGCGCCGGTGTAGCCGCGCGAGCCCATGGGACCGATGTCGCCCTTCTCGCCGTTGAGGCCCGGGAGACCGATGTCGCCCGTGTCGCCCTTCTCGCCTTGGGGACCGGTGTCACCCTTGAACGTGGTGACGCCCAGTTCCTCCATCGCGGTCAGGACGGCGGCGGGCATGTCGGCCTTCTTGACCACCTTGGTCATACCATAGCCCAGCAACCCGATCAGCAGGAACGCGCACACGATCGCAGTCAGGATACGCATCTCTTCCTCCAACATGGTTGTCGAACGTTTCGGACGTGGATACCTTACGGCTCCCTAAAGCACTCGTTAATTCGTTATCAAAGCCTGAAAAAATCATCTCACCGCTCAGTACAATTCGAACAAGTAGCTTTAGGGAACCTCTAATCCAATTTGATTAGAACATAGCATTATAGCATACATACATTTTTTTGTCAAGCATCATCCGATTTGCGAGCCCCACAATTCTTAATGATTAAAGAGCGATGGGGCGTGGCAATCTCTAGATCATATCCTAAGGAAACAATTCAGGAGATTGCTTCCCCGTACCAGAAAGTGTTCCCTTTCGGTACAGGGTAAACATCGTTCCTCCTCGCAAGAAAAGCGCCCCCCCAGATGAGCCGGGGAGGCGCGCGAAAGCGACGAAATCACTCCGTGAAGAGTGGCAGCATTCCGGCTGCACGTCTAATTCGGCAAATCAGTAACCTCACCACTTCGCTTGGTAGCCAGCAGGTGACGCTGAGGACGAGATGTCGTCGTCGGTGTGGGTGGGGCTTGAAGCCCTATAGTCACCCAAATCCGACCGGGTACGGCTCGAACACGTTCACCTCCGAAGAGGTTGGTCCTCTCCCGGCTTCTGCCTAGGAGAAGAACACTCCCAAGATCACCAGGAACGCGACCGTACAGACGATCGGGATGAGCCACGCGGGCAGCTCGTCCTCGACGACGGTCACGGTCTCGAGCTCGGGCTCGGTGCGCTGGGCGGCCGGCTTGTCGATGACCGGCTTGGGAGCCGGCTCGACCTTGGCGGTCACGGCGGGCTTCGCCTCGGGCTTGGTCACGACGGCCGCGGTCGTGGCGGGGGCCGGCTTCACCTCGTCGACCTTGGGGGCGTCGGCAGGCGCAGGGGACGGCAGCACGACGTCTGCGACGGTCGCGGACGTGTCGTCGGTCGGCAGCTTCGGCGCGGCGCCGATCAGGGTCTCGGCGGCCGGCTTGGGCGCGGGGGGCGGCTCGTCGGCCTTCTTCAGTCCCTTGAAGAAGGCCGAAACATCGGTCTGTTCGTCCTCGTCGACGAACTCGGACTCGGACTTCCGCCCCTTGATGACGCGGATGACGAGCAGTACCCCGAGCACGATGGCCAACGCGACTGCGACGGAAATCAACACGGCTTGCATGACGCACCTCCACAGCAGTTGACGGTTAGAGCACGTGGATACCTTCCGGTTCCCCTCTATAGCTTTAGACAAAGCTAGAAAAAGGAACCAACAATCAAATTGATTATGACATCACATAATAGCATGGTTAGAAAAATTTGTCAATAGGTCGTTCTAGCTCATAAAAACTGTTACCGAAAACCTAGTGGATAGCTCATAAATGGGTTACCGTAGTCGTATATGACTATGGAAACAAGAAATAACATCT
>LBYP01000013.1 GCA_000996245.1 Parcubacteria group bacterium GW2011_GWA2_40_23
AAACCTCTAAAATTGTTGCCATAGTCATAGAAGACTACGGTAACCTATTTATTATCTATTCGGTAGGTCTTCGGTAACATTATTTATTATCTATATCGTAAACTTGACGAAAAAGTATAAATAAGATATCATAGGCACAGTAATTTAAGACATTTTATTTAACGTATATGACAATTGCGATTATCAAAACAGGTGGTAAACAATATAAGGTTTCAGAAGGAACCAGCTTAAAGGTAGAAAAATTAGCTGGGGAAGTCGGAGAAACTTTAAAGTTTGAAGAAGTTTTATTGGTGACTGATGAACAAGGTGATAAGATCGAACTTGGTCAACCGTTTGTTAAAGGCGCTGTAGTTGAGGGTAAGATTTTGGAACAGGGTCGCGCTGACAAGGTTGATGTTATCAAGTACAGACCAAAAACTCGTTACCGTCGTAAAGCTGGTCACCGTCAAATGTTTACTAAAGTAGAAATTACAAAGGTCTAAATTTACACACATAAAAAATTCCCAAGCAATTGGGAGTTTTTGTTTGTTTCAATCTTTTTTTTCCTCTTGTTACTTTTTGGGTTAATGGAAATTACATAAGACCACTGACATTTGATTCCACGGGGTCTGGGGCGGAGTTCACCGTTGCGAGAACACTAGATATAAATAGCACCACGTGAATTCGGAGCCCCAGCGGTTTTTGGTTACTTTTTGCCGCCAAAAAGTAACAAAGGAGAAAAGATTATAAAAAAATCTCCCCAAGACAATGGAGTCAAGGGAAGCATACTAATTACGGCTTGGCGCCGAAGATGCCGTTTTCGAGCTGGCGCTTGTTGGCATTGACGGCGTCTTTCACGCGTCGCATGAACCACGCGAGGAGGAACTGAGCGACTTCGGCTTGGTTTTCGCCCCACTGGGGTTTGACGCCAAGAACGAGACCGTTGTTGCCGATACTGCCGCAGTTGGGCAGAATTTTACAGGCCATAGCCCGAGAGGTGGGCATGCTTTCACTCTGATGTTTCACCAGGTTGAATTCTCTATCCGGTTTGTCATTGCTATCCCAAACGAGCTTGTTGAGAAAGCTTTGATCGGCCGGACCTTCGTGTTGAAGTTCCGAGACATGCCATAGCTTCTGCGTCCATGTGAAGGTATATGCAGCCGCGAGGAGTAGCAGAACTTCGTCGAAGAGTCCTGCCTTCGTGTTGAAGGGACTTTTTTCGTGGAAGTAGAATCTCGCGTTGGGATCAGCTCCTACCTCTCGAGCCAAATCCCAATTTTCATAGTTTACGTTTACATGTGTTCCGTCAGAAGATTTTGTTTCCCACGGCTTGAGTACCAATCCACTCGTGGAGGAACGAACCAGGCCACTCAGGGCCATTCCGCTGCTACTCAGACAGGTTCGAATGAAGAATAGATCGTAAGACGCTGCAAATGAACCGCGAAAAAACTCGAGTAGACGCAGTTGTCCGTGTTGAACGAGAAGTTTCTCGTCCAAATTCACGACCCAGAGATCAACGGGCATAGCAACCTCCTGCCTCATTCGCCCTAGCCGCAGCTAGCGAATCAGAAGCGAGAAAGTTATTCCCAACCGCAGAGCCTGTCCCTGCGGAGGGATTAGGACTGATTCGATCTTAGTTTGCGGAAAACAAAAAGTCAATTTTTTGAAATCGTTTTTTATTTTTTATATTATTTTTTCTCTTGTTACTTTTTGGTTAATAAGAATTAAAAAAGACCACTAACATTTTACTTTACGGGGTCTGGGGCGGAGTTCACCCCGGCGCGAACCACGGATACAAATAGCACCACGTGAATTCGGAGCCCCAGCGGTTTTTGGTTACTTTTTGCCGCCAAAAAGTAACAAAGGGAAATATATTTATAAAAAATCTCCCCAAGGCTTTGCCGCCAAGGAGAGTTTTTTTTCTTACGAAGTTATCTTATTATAAATTACCAACTAACGTTACATCTAAAGCCTCCAACCCAACCTTATTATAAAACTTTATCGCTTGTGCATTTTTAAAAGAAACATTCACTTTGATTAATTTCAGTCCTTTGCTTTTTGCCCAAGCTTTAAAGTTATTAACTAATTGTTCTCCAATCCCTTGTCCTCTATAACTCTCATCAATAAGCATATGTTCCAATTCAGCGAATTTTGATTCGGCTCTACCGGTTTCTTCTTCTACAATTCGGCCAATTAAATAACCAATTGTTGTATCACCATCTTTGGCGATAAAGCCACAACTTTCTGGGGAAGAAACTCTGGCGCTGATTTCTTTTTTGCCTTCTTCACTCAAACTCCAGTTTGCATCAATGTTGGCATCAAAACCAGAAGCAATTTCATGCTCAAAAAGTTTTTTGTTTAGTTGTTGGATGTCGGGTACGTCGGTGAGGGTAGCGGGGTGGATTTGGTAAGTCATATTTAATTTTTTAATCGTTTTTTATTTGGCAAATAATTTTTTCCAGTTATAACCGACGTGCCTGTTTTTTCTTCAAGCGCCCTTCTGGCGTCTTTGGCAATTCGCCCTCCTTTTATAGCAGGAATTTTGTTTTCTTCCAAACCATGTGTTTTATCCGTTTCAGCAATCCTTCTCGTAGAAAGTTCTGCAAGCGCTGTAAAAATTAATTCCTCCTCGCTCATATGATCGCGAAGATTTTGCGTTTTTAGTCCCTTAAGATTCTTGTGTGCCTTTGTCGATAGATCACTCCATTCTTGGTGAATAATATTTGTTAGAATAGCAAATTCTTCTCCTCTTTTTACGCCACTTTCGGCCCAATAGTCGGTGAGTTTATTCCTAGTCTCTTGTCCCATCATCCGTTGTTGTATCCATTTTTGACTTCTTCCTTGGTTTTGCCAATATTCACGAGAACGGTTTAATGCTTTTTCAGGATCAGCCATTTCCTGCATTCGTTCATATCCGATTTTCGCTAGCCACAATTTAATAGGTTCGGCTTTTTTACTTGGAACCGATTGAACTAGGCGCAGAATAGTTTCCACATCTGCGACATCTGTTTCTCGCATTTTGCCGTCTTGAGCCATCATTTTCAACCGGTCACATTTTGTGACCACTTCACTTTTCTCATTTTTAAAACGATTTTTAAGTGTTGTCCAGTATGATTTAGCACGTTTGTAATCTAACTGTTCTGTTAAAGCCGCCACAATATCAATTACCGAAAAATACCAAGTTTCTGTTTTTTCATCAAAATACCGGCGAATTTTGTGTGTTTCAAAAATGGCGAGCGAGGTGTTGTTTTTCATATCTACTCTAAAATATTAATTTATATGTTATCCCTTTGTCCCATTGCGGATTTTCCCATTTTACAAAACCAAGTTTCTCACACAATTTTTGCATAGGGAAGTTGTCGAAGGCTGTTTCGGTGACGACTCCAAGTGCTTTTTTGTTTTTTGCATGTTCAATGCATTGGCTCATTAATTCTTTTCCTATGCCTATCTTCAGAAAATTAGGATCGACTAGTATCTCACGAAGGAAAAAGAAATTATTTTCCCACCAACCTCGATCGATAGAGCAAAATCCCACAAACTCGTCCTTATTTTTTTCTAAAAGGTATAAACTGTCTTTTAATTTAAAATGTTCTTTGAGCGAAACCCTGGTTGCTTTGTCGTAGGTATAATTAAAAGATTGTTTGTCTTTTAAAAAAGTAATTTCATTTTCGTCGGTTATGGCTGAGATTGTGATGTTGTTGTTCATAAAACTTTTTTCATTGGTTGTACCTTTAACCCATGTAGATTGCGAATACCCGTTGTCTTTTTATAGCCAATTTTTTGATAAAAAGGCACTGCATACATAGAACCATTAAGTTTATTTTTTTTTGATCCAATTGAAGCTGCTTTTTTCTCGTACGCTTCCATGAGCTTTTTACCAATTCCTTTCCCGTGCAGCTCGCCTTTAACAAAAAGATTAACTAACTTGATTTCATTCCCACGAGCCACTCCAACTATTGTGCCATTATTTTCAGCGACAAGGAATATACTACTTTTTGAAAATTTCTCTTTTATCTTCTTTAAATTCTTTTTGGGATTATAAAGTTCCGCATACTTTTTTACAGCATCTTTTGTACCTTCTTTATAATTAAACGTTTTGTGGGTGTTGCTTATTAAAAAAGCAACGGGGATGGTGTCGGTGGGTTTAAAGTTTCGGATTTTCATATTTTGTGTTTGGGCGAAGGACAGGGGGGGGCCGTAGACTAAAACACCCTATGGTAACTCTTCAATTCTTTTTCTTAAGATTTGTTATTATTTACCTTCCAAAATAGAGACTAGCTTGTCTAGTTCGGATACTTTTAATCTTTGAGTATCTAATAATTTCTTCGGAAATAATTTAGTATACTCAGCAGGCTCGCCTCTTTTTTTCTTATCTATATATTTTGACTCAAATTCATCTTTGCATAAAGCAGAATTAGTTTCGTTTGGTTTTTTATCAAGAATTGAAATTAAAACAGACTCTAGGCAAGGAGTATTCTCAATTAATTCAATGCCTCTGGTTATGGCTTCTTGTCTAGCCTTAGTCATTTCGGCTTTTGGTTTATCGTTATCTAATACAACAATTTTTCGATCAAAAGAACCCAATGTTTTGCTTGCGTCTATAATAACTCTGTCCGCAGTCCCACCTTTACCTCTTTTTACTGTTATCGCAACATTTGTGTTGAATGAGTACAAACTTCGCAAATGTTTTAAAAACATTTCTTCCCCAAAACCCTCACCAAAAACCAACAGGGTTTTCTTTGCTTGACGTCTTTTTTGTTTGAATGGATTAGTTCGAGACATGTATACTAATTATAATTTAGGAACAGCTCCATATGCCCCGGCAATATATTTGGTATAGTAATTGTCATCAGCACGAACACCAGCCATTTCGTCTAGGCGCCATGATTCACTTGCCCCCTTTTCATTCTTTTCAATAAGAATAATTTGATATTTATCTAATTTGCTTAAAACCAAATGGCTATGAGTGCTAAATAATAATTGTGCATTATTTGGATTGGTTTCGGGTTGGACAAATAGTGAGAATAAAGATAAAACCATTTCGGGGTGTAAATTGACATCAAATTCATCTAATATTGCCACACCACCTTTATCCAAAACCAATAGAATGGTTTTAAGCAATACAAATAGTTGTTTTGTGCCAGATGATTCATATTGTATGGGTAAATGACCAGTGTGATCACCAAATGAATGTGCAACGCTCACATTTATTGATAAGCTATTTTCCTTCTTTTCTTTTTTAATATCAAAAGAATCTAAGCCAAGATCAAATCGAGATAATAATTTTTCAGCCTCCTTTTTTAAGGTTTCATTTTTACTCTCACTGTAGAAATCTAAAGCTTCAAATAATTGTTGGCCGGCATTTGGTAAAAGATGATCGCCAACCCAACCTGCCTCGGTTACATTGGTTTCAACTTTTTGCCAAAAGTTCAAAAGGACTTGACTTTCTTTGTGATTAAATCGAACTGCCGTGCTAACGACGCTAGCATTAGTTCGAAGCAAATTTTCAAAATCTTTTGGAAGATTAAAGCTCTTGTCATCAAGTTCATATTTTTTAATTTCTTCATTCCATTGGCGAGAAAATACTTTTTTCCTTGTAATTTTTAGATTTGTTTTGTTCTTAACCTTTAACTCTTCTGATAATATTTTTGTATCATCAAGACTAAAACTATAAGTGTAAACATTACCTTCAATTTCAAAATCGGCTGAGAGTTCTGTCGGCTTGTTTTTTTGTTCGCCAAACATGAAGGGTTTTACTGGCAAAGGGGCAGCTGGTGTGACAACAAAAGAATCAGCAATAAGCCATTTCAAAAATGGCATAATTTTTAACAGATTTGTCTTTCCTGAGGCGTTCGGGCCTATAACTGTTTCAATTTTGGAGAGTCGATTACCTGATGGAGCTGTAAAATAGCCATTATTAACAGGGGCTTTTTCGTTAACTCTAAAATTAACAGTCGTAAGATCGCAGAAAGAATAAAAGTTTTTGCATGAAAATGAATGAATCATATGTTTGTTGGTTATGCTTACATGATACCAAAACTGTGTCTACATGTCAATAACCAACAATATTTTGTATGATATGGCACAAAATGTGTTATTTTAGAGTGTTTTTAGTTTTTTCTTGATTTTCTATAGAAAATTATCCACAGCCTGTTTTTTCTGCACAGTTTGATTTGCGTTTGGAATCGGAAAAGTCGCAAACTCTTTGGCCTTAGATTGCGAAGTGTTTTAGGCTGGGATTTAGCAAAGGTATTTACAACCCACTGTAATATTATGTTTTTATTAATTAGATTAAAGTTTTTCATCCCATGTGTACGGAAGAAGTTCTTTTAGTTTTACAACTTTATCTTTATTGATTATTACATCAGTCTCTAGGTTATCACCATTTATTTGATACATAAATTCTCGGCATCTTCCACAAGGTGGCACAACCATCCCATCGTCTAAAACTGCAACAATTTTTTTTATTTTATATTCGCCGGCTGTAATCATGGCGGCAATAGCGCTATGTTCGGCGCAAAAGCCCATGCTGGAGCAAGTATCAATGCTGACACCACGATAGATATTCCCCTTGTCTGTAACTAGAGCACAACCGCAATCAGAAGTAATGAAGTCGTGTTTTACTTTGTGGGGTTTGATGATGGAGAGGGCTTTGTTGATTAAGGCTTCGTTGGTTATTGTAGGCATAAAGCGAAATTATTTGCGTTTAATTTTTTTTAAGTTAATAATTTTATCTTCCAATAGTTGTATGCTTTGGAGCCCTATTGTTGTCATCGCCGTTGCGTCTTTTGGTTTTGTTTTGTTTAGGTGGCCATAAGTATTCCGGTCCCACTTAACTGCTTTCATTTTTGCCCATTGTGATTTTGAAACAAATTTATTGATTTTGTTGTGCAAAGAGTCAATTTTGTTTTCAAATTTGCAATCATCTGATTTTATATATTCCTGCTTCAGACTAATGGTTTTATGATAAGACAATAAAAGTAGGTATTCGGTGATAATGTTTTCTAGAAGTCGACCGGTCATAAAAACTGCTTCTCCAAAGCATCCGATTGAGAAGACTGCTTTAATTTTGTTAATTTCTTTGTCTGTGTTTTTTCGTATTTTTTTTGTATTTATTTTATTGAAAGGGGCGACGAATTGATCAAGACTTTTAAGAAAATACTGTATGGAAGTGCGGGTGGCGGCAAATTCGTTATCTATCATTAGCGCTGTGTGTTTACGTGCTAAAACTGAAGGTGAATCTCCTTGTCCTAGAGTATCATCGATAATTTTTGATAAACCGCCAGTCGCTCGTTGATAGTCTCCTTTGTGCGAATAAATAATTTTTTTTATATTTACTACTTTAACCTTATGTAGCAGAGCTATTTCATCACTTAAGTGTTTTATAATAAAATTAAATGTTTGGATTTCCTTGTTGATTCGTTTTATCGCAGTGCTTAAAGTGTTATAATATTCTTTTTTAATCTTTTCGCCCTCTTTTTGTGTTTTGTATTTCAACTTGTTGATAAGCAGCATTAAGTATGTTTCTCGAATATTCTTCAGTTCAGAAGCTATTCCCTCAATAGTAATACCCGTAACAAGAACGGTTTTGAAGTCAAACATATATATTATATAGCCTTATATCGTCTAAATTAGATATCATCGTGACTTGTTTGGATTTAACTCCTGCTGCTTATTCAACGCATTCCTCAGCGTCACTTTTCTTGTAAACAAGTGTGTTAGCTCGGTCTATGAAAGTCTGTATCCCTGCAACATCATTAATTTGTTTTATGCCTTCTATCTTAGAGTTGAATTCATCTATGAGTTGGTCAAAATGTGCTACTGAGATAGGGTCACTCAATCGCATGACGTAATCAATTTCTGCTTGTGGATAGCGAGATTCTCCTCCGCTTGATTTTGCTTCCGCCATGTATTGTCGGTAGTGAGGAAGTGGTTGAAGAGTTTGAATTTTTTCTGGGTAGGTAAACATTCTAAGGCGGGACCAAACATTAAACAGGTCACCATACAACTTTCTGCCACCAGAAAACCCACTGTCGACTTTCTCTTTAATGTGTTGGCTTACAAGGGGCTTGTCGTTGGTTTGTTCTATTCCCATATTATAATTAAGTTAGTAAAAAACTACTTCAACTCCTGCCCCCCTCCTGAGGGTATTACTTAAAGTCACCTCATCAGTATATCTGGACAGAAGTCGATGGTTGTATTTTTTTTTCGTGTGTGCTATTTAGTCATTATATAAATTTTTTTTGTTATCATAAATTGTATGTCATCGCCATTGTCTTTGAAATCTAGAGGTTGTTTCAGCTCTTTGGGAAATCTTTTTCTTATAAATTCATTTAACAGATTTAATTTTTTTTTGTCGTTGTGAAGTTCTGATTCTAATCTTTTTCTTGAAGAAAACTTATAGTTAATTGTGTGGAATTCCGTTATTTTAGAAAAGGTTGCTTCCCTCATTGTTTTTAAAAATTCATCTTCTTTGAAAAAGTATCTTTCTTTTGTGAGCATGTCAAATTCTGAAAGTTCATCCTTTTTCCTAATAATATCTTGAAATAGCGATTGTGTTTTGTTGTTGAGCATAATGTCCCAAACAATGAACTTGCCTTTGGGCTTTAAAATGCGCGATACTTCTTTGGCAATGTTTACTTGCTCTTTTTTAGGGACTTCATGCAAACCCATTTTAATAACAATTTTATCAAAGAATTCTTTTTTAAAATTAGATTTTGGTAGGGAAGAAATAGTAAAATTCTTTTTAGGGACTTCAGGTAAGTTTGCTTCTGCTCTTTTCATTTGTACTTTACTTTCATCAAGAAGAAAAAGTTTTGCACTGTTTTCTTTCTCCAAAATTCTTTTTCCAACAGCACCATAACCACACATTCCATCAAGAATTATTTCGTTGGGTTGGGGATTGATGGCTTTTAGCAATTTATTCCAGTCTTTTTTGTGTATGCTGTGTATGTGCTCGTAAGAAACGATTCTTATGTCAAACCCATGTTTCATAATATTTTTTTATTAGAAGTGCCAATTTTATTCGCAATAAAATAAAAAATCATTTTAGCTCCTGCCTCCCCCTCAGCGCATTCCCCAGCGTCACCTCATCCGTATACTCAATATCCGAACCCATAGGCAGTCCGCGGGCAAGAAGAGTGATTTTGATATTAGAATCCTGAAAAAGTTTTCGTAAGTAAATAATTGTTGCTTCGCCTTGGATGTCGGGACTGATGGCGAGGATGATTTCAGCCACAGTTTCTTTTTGAGTTCTATCCTTGAGTTTACTGACGGTCAAATCTTCTGCAAAAACGTTTTCAATTGGATCAAGCTTGCCACCGAGTACATGATACAAACCATGAAAGATGCCAGTGTTTTCAATCGACAGCAAATCTTGAATATCTTCCACCACGCAAATGGTTGAACGATCTCTCGTCGAGTTAGAACAAATAGCGCAAGGCCCTTCATTTTCCGAAAAATTATAACAATCAGGACAAAAAAAATGATGATCATGCAGTTCAGTTAAATCTTTCGCAAAATTTATTAAAGAGACTTTGGGTTGTTTTAATAAAAAATAAACAAAACGTTCTGCTGTTTTCCTGCCAATTCCTGGAAGGGAACAAAACGAGTTGATTAAGTTTTCGATTTTTTCCGGATAACGAGGCATTTAATTTAGAGCCCAAACATACTGCCCATATCACCCCGCATTTTTTCGGCCATGGTTACTTGGGAGTTGTGTGTGGCATTATTGAAGGCATCTTTTAAAGCTGATTCAAGTTTATACTTATCTTGTAATAATTCGTCATTATCAAGAGTTAGCGCGGTCACAACTTGTTTGCCGTTCATGGTGATCTTAATGCCCTTAAATTCAGTGGAAGTAGATTCACCCTCTAATTTTTTTTGTAAATCGTGCGCTTGCTTTAACATTTTTAATTGGTCGAACATATTTAGTTTTCAGTTATATTTTGTTCAATATTTCTAAAACTGGCTTTTGTTTCATCGAAGAATAATTTTACGAGGCCGGTTGGGCCATTACGGTGTTTGGCGATGTGGATTTCAGCGATGTGTCTTTCTTGAGCTGTTAATTCTTCAATGCGATAATTACGATCAGCAGACTTGCGGTAAATAAATAAGACAACGTCAGCATCTTGTTCAATAGAACCAGATTCACGTAAGTGGGAAAGTTTTGGAATGGCTGGTTTGCTCATTTCCACCGCACGAGACAATTGAGATAAAGCTAAAATTGGAACATCAAGTTCACGGGCAATACTTTTTAGCGAACGCGAAATTTCGGCCACAGCTTGAACACGATTTTCTGCGCCTTGGCGAGATTCCATCAGTTGTAAATAATCGATCACAATTAAACCCAAATTATGTTCAGCTTTTAAACGGCGCGCCTTGGTTCTAATTTCCATGATATTTAACGAAGCTGAATCATCAATAAAAATTGGTGCTTCGGAAAGCAAACCCATGGCATGACCAATGCGTGGGAAGTCGTCAGCTTCTTCGCGATCAGAAAGTCGGCCAGTGCGTAATTTCCAAAGATCAACATTGGCTTCGGCGCAAAGTAAACGATCGACTAATTGTTCTTTTGACATTTCTAAACTGAATAGACCAACAGGTATGCGTGCTTTGACCGCAACTTGGCGTACTATATCCAAAGCTAAAGAAGTTTTTCCGCAAGACGGACGCGCAGCGAGAATTATTAAATCTGATTTTTGTAAACCAGCGAGTAAGTTGTCTAATTGAGTGAAACCTGTTGGCACGCCGCGCAATTTGCCAGCGCTCTTGTGCAACTCATCGATTCTGTCAAAAGTTTCTCCGAGCACTGAACTGATGGGAATAAAACTTTGTTTTAAAAAGTTTTGTGAAACTGAAAAAAGTTTTTGTTCAGCGCTATCTAATATTTTATCAATATCTTTATCTTCTTCGGACGCCAAACCCATAATTTCTGCAGCGGTTGTTTGCAAACGTCGGAGAGTGGCTTTCTTTTTGATAATATTCGCGTACTGAATAATATGACTGGAAGTCGGAACTAAATTTGCCAGGTTGGCAATGTAGCTGCGTCCACCGACTTTATCCAAAATATTTTTTTCTTCCAACGCATTTGTGACAGTTAAAAGATCAATCGGTTCTTGTTTTGAATAAAGATTGCGCATTGTTTCGAAAATGTAGCGATGCGCATCTTTATAAAAATCTTCAGGATTAACAATGTCCGCGATTTTATCAAAAGAATTCTTATCAATTAAAAGTGCGCCGAGGAGTGATTGCTCGGCTTCTAAATTTTGCGGTGGAATTCGGCCTAAATCATTGTTCGACATAGTGAAGCTATCTTATTATATCTGGTGTGTATTAACAAGTTGACAAAGTCGGGATAAACAGTGCTAAAGTCTATCTTTATAGTTATTGAAGAAGATGTGAAGCTGCGAGTGTAATTTTTCTGGTAAGTTGTCAATTCTAAACCATGCTATATCGTCAAATTTTTCTGGTTCATTTATTTTAACTTCGGCTCGGTCAACCAAAACTTTATAATCCAGCGCTATCCAATGTGATTTTTGTCCATCAATAATACGCAGAACATCGCGGTAGCCTAGGAATTCGAAATCTTGAATTGCGCAACCATATTCTTCTAGGATTTCTTTGCGAAGATTGTTTTCAACCGTATCTTCAAATTCCACACCGCCGCCACCTATATCCCAATTGCCTTGTTCATCGCGTGCGTTTTGACTGCGCTTGGCCATGACAAAATTGCCTTGTCCATCATGACAAAAGAAAACAACAGCTACGCCAATAAAATCAACTCCCTTTTTCATCTTGTAATTTGATTAGATTTTGAAGAAGCATGGCAATGGTCATGGGCCCAACTCCGCCTGGAACAGGGGAGATATATTTAACAGTATCAACAACATCATCAAGATTAACGTCGCCCACAATGGCACCATCATGTAATTTGTTAATACCAACGTCGATGATGATTGAATCTTTTTTAATCATGTCTTTGGAGATAAAGAAAGCGATTCCCAGAGACACAATTAAAACATCCGCATCTTTAACAAGTTCTTTCCAGCTCGTATCTTCGGTTGTGACAACTTGAACATCATTATTCTCGCCCCAAAAACATTTGAACGGAGCGCCAAATAATTTATGATTGCAAAGCACTACAATTTTTTTATCGATAATTTTTTCACCAGTGGCCTTAATCAATTCGAGGATGCCAAGTGGTAATGGTGGCGCAATCTTGTAAACACATTTTTCCATGTTGGCTTGATTGTGCGGATGGAAACCATCAATGTCTTTGCGATAATCCATGGCGTTCAATATGTTTTCTGTATTTAGATGATCGGGGAGTGGTAATTGAATTAAAATTCCAGCTGTTTCTTCATCTTTATTTAAGAACTCAAGGCATTCAACAATGTCTTTTTCAGAAGATTTCTCATCGAAATTATATTGATGAAAAGGAATCCCGCAATCTTGGCAAGCTCTTCTTTTTAGTCTGACATAAAGAGTAGAACCAGGATCCTCGCCCACGAGGACAACAGCTAAACCTTTAAGGTCGTTTCGGGTTAACAAAGAATCCCTGATGCCACGGATAATTTTTTCTGATAAGGCTTTGCCGTCAATAATTTTATTTTCAATTAAAATCATAAATTGTTTAATTCTGGGTAAAGTGGATATTTGGCAGTTAAAGTTAAAGCTCTTTTTTTAACTTCCTCTAAACCAGCCGGATTATCCTTATTATCAATCGCAGCAGCAATAAGTTCTCCCACTTCAGCAAAATCAGCTTCTTTGAATCCGCGCGTGGTCATGGCTGGCGTGCCGACACGAATGCCTGACGGATCCATTGGTTTGCGTGGATCGTTAGGGATCATGTTTTTATTGCAAGTAATATTAACAGTGTCCAATAAATTTTGTGCTTCCTTACCTGTGATATTTTTCGGTGTGACGTCGATCAAAAGCAAATGATTATCGCTTTGACCAAAACAAATTTTAAAACCATGATTTTTTAGAGTTGCCTCGAGCGCTTTGGTGTTTTTAAGAATCTGCGCTGTATATTCCTTGAACTCTGGTTTTAAAGCTTCACCAAAAGCGACAGCTTTAGCCGCAATGTTATGCTCGTGTGGGCCACCTTGAAAACCAGGGAACACAGATTTGTCGATGAGCGTGGCGTGTTTGGCTTTACACATAATCATGCCGCCGCGCGGGCCACGTAATGTTTTATGAGTTGTTGTTGTGACCACGTCGAAAAGACGCACTGGATTTTTCATGACACCAGCTGCAATGAGTCCGGCAATATGCGCAATGTCCGCCATAGTTAAAGCACCAACTTCATCGGCAATATTTTTTATTTTTTCATAATCAATTTCACGCGAATAGGCAGAATAGCCCACTAAAATTAATTTAGGTTTATGTTCCAAGGCCATCTGACGCAAATTTTCGTAATCGATAAGACCAGTGTCCAATTCTGTTTTATAGCGGATAAAATTAAAAATCTTGGCCATGTGTGTCACTGGATGACCATGTGTTAAATGACCGCCATGTGATAAATCCATGCCGAGGATAGTGTCGCCAGGATTCAAAAGAGCTAAGTAAACCGCAATATTTGCTGGCGCGCCAGAAAGTGGTTGCACATTTACATGCTCAGATCCGAAAAGTTGTTTGGCGCGTTCAATAGCGAGGTTTTCGACCACATCAACATTTTCTGTACCACCGTAATAACGATTACCAGGATAACCTTCTGAATATTTGTTTGTTAAAACGCTACCCAGCGCCTCCAAAACAGCTAGAGAAACAAAATTTTCCGAAGGAATTAATTCAATCACATTTTGTTGACGTTTTAATTCATGACGAATAGCTTCAGCGATTTGAGGGTCTTGTTTGTCTAAATATTGTAGTTGCATATAATTTACTAATTACGAATATTATTACTAATTACTAATACTATTACAAATTTACTAATGGTTACTAATTATTAGTTACGATTCGTAGATTCGTAGCTGATTCGTAATTAGTAACTAATTGTTGCCGAAAATTCATTGCTATATCGGCCACATTTGTTATTTAAATTTTCACACACACGAAAGTAATATGTTTGTCCGGACAGGAGATTGCCCCAAGTGTAGCTGGTGCCGGAGGCGAGGGCTATTTTTTCTTTTCCAGGAAAGAGCACATTGGAATTGTTACTCATGATGACGAAGACACCTTGCGTGGCTGTAAAATCACTGATCAACCAATTTAGCGTCGCGCTATTGCCTTCATCTGCACCTGAAAGAAGAATATAGCCCTGCGTAGAGGCGGAAGAATCCGCTGGCGGCTTTTCTGTCTCGACTGGAGTTGGCGTTTCTTCTTTTTTTACTCCAACTGTTAATGTAATTTGGTTACTATATAGTTTACAAGCTTCTTTTTCTACGTAAGCGCAGAGGCGGAAGGAATATTGTCCATCTTCTAATTTACTCCAAAGGTCTTTGAGGGTGTCAGTCTTTAATGAATGTTCTTGCTCCGCTGGATAGGTGATTGTGCCTGCTTTTTTGTTCATTAAAACTTTTAGTGAAGTAATGTCTTTCAATTCTGTCGTAGTCCAATTGAGATTAATACTGTTGTCTTTGACTGAGCCGTCAAGTTTTAATTCGTCAGGCACTTTGGTGGAAGTAATTTTTAGAACTTTTTTGTTAATGTTTTTATCTTTCTTAACAGTAATAGTTATTTCATTAACTTTTGCACCCAACTTATAATTTAATTCGAAATTGCCGTTGTTGTTGTCTAGTTCTTTGCCGTCAATAAAAATTTCAGCTGCTGGGTCAGTCACACCTTTGATTAAAACAGCTTCTTTGTCCGTAGAAAATTCACTCTTCTCCGGTTCAGTGATAACTAATTTTGTTGCTTTGGCAAAAAGACCGAGATAAAAATTTTTAGCAGTATCTTGCTCTAAATTCCAATTGTACCAAGCAGAACCCATGAGATCTCCTGCATTAACAGATTTAGAGTCAATCATTTTGTCGACGGCCAAACTTGGATTGATTGTGGCTTCTGTGCCTTCGTCGATCGTGCGCATGTTTAAAATGTTTTCATCTTGATAAACCTTGGCTTTAACTTTGTTTTCAGTCACTGTTAAATAAACGAGGCCACTCATGATATTAACATTAAAGGCCGTACCAAGCGCAGTTAATTCCACATTATTATTTTTGACGCGATAAATAGCTGGGGATTGATCATTAACACGGTGAAAAACTTCGCCGCGTTTTTGATTAATAATAATGTCGGCTAAACCAATTTGGGTTAATTCTATTTCTGAATTTTCATTTAAGCGCAGTAAACTTTGGTCTGGCAATTCAATAATTACTTTAGCGCCTGCATCAGTGCGCACACTTTCTCCGGCCTTTACTTGATAATTTTCGGCCAGTTCAATCCAGTCAGAATTAGCACTTAAAATTTCAACCTTGCCAGAAAGTGTGGCGACTTTTGCTGAGAGGATCGGGGTATTAGTTTCGTCAGAATATTTTTGATTAATATCCTCTGGGCTTTTGTCTGTTCTTTTTATGGACCAAATCACAAAGACTGCAATTAACATGATTATTAATAGGAGTATATAAAAACCTTTTGTCTTATAAAAAGGTTTTTTGTAATAGTTAAAGTTTTTGCCGCTGGCGTAGCGGGTGCCCGAGTATGTCTTCATATATGACTATATTAAGAATTTATCTTGTTGAACTAATAAGATTTTATCGAAAAACAGGGGTTTTGGCAAAACTACAACATAGATTAAAGGCTTTTGGTCATATAAGTGCCGGAAAGTCGATAGCCGAGACGTCGGTAAAAGCCACGTACACCGACGCCGGAAATAACAGCTATCTTTTTCCAGCCGTTTTTTAAAGCGATTTTTTCTGCTTCAAGAGATAATTGTGTGCCCAAACCTTGGTTTTGAATTCCAGTACCGGCTTTTTTGATTGGAACTAAGCGGCCATAAGTATGTACTTCGCGTACTAGAGCGCAATTATTTATTTCTTTGATGAAATTTGTTTCCGTTTTAGCTGGTAAACGCAATCTTAAAAAAGCATAGAGTTTGCGTTTGTTCGGTGAAGCAAATTGTAAAAAATATTCAGTGGCATCTGATGCTTGATATTTTTCGATAAAAAGTTTGGCTTGACTAAGTTTGGTAATATCTTCGCGCGCTTCGCGACAACGGATACAGTGACAATAGGCGTCAGTTTTTTTTAATTCTGACTGTAATGACTCGCGCAGGTTGGTGATTTTGTTGCCAGCTAAAATACTTTCGTTGGGAATATCCCGAATTAAACGAATGATGCGTACATAATCTGGAATGATTTTTTTTATGTCCACTAATAATTTAAATAAAGCTTTGACTGAATATGGTTTATATTTGTGGGCGCGCCAAGCTTTTTCTAACCCAGTTCCTTTTGTGACAACTGTTGGATAAATCTTAAGCATATCTGGTTGAAAGTCTGGGTTGGAAAATAATTCTTTGAAGAAAGTAAAATCTTTTTTGGGAGTGGCACCTTGAAGCCCTGGCATCATATGATACGCAACTTTGAAGCCAGCTTGTTTGAAAAGTTTTGTGGCCTCGGTAACTTCTTTGACTCCATGACCGCGTTTATTCAACATTAAAATTTTGTCGTCTAGTGCTTGAACACCCAATTCAACTTTGGTGGCTCCGAGAGTTCTCCAAAACTTTACTTCTTCTTCAGTCACATAATCTGGTCTAGTTTCTAATGTTAAAGCGACGATTCGATGTTTAGCAGTTTCATTGTAGGTTTGTGCTTCGGCCAAAGTTTTACTAACTTTTCCATTGCAAGCATCAAAACAACGCTTTACGAAATTACGTTGATAAGCTTTTGGGAAATAGGACCAAGTTCCACCCATGATAATTAATTCTATTTTATCGGTGTTGTGTCCGTTTTCGCCGAGAGCTCGCAGTCGGACTAAAACTTGTCGGTGTGGATCAAACTTCGATAAGGCCGCACGCATCACCGCTGGTTCGTTCGAAAGATAAGATTTTGGCATGTTCTTTTCATTGGGACAATAGGAACATTTGCCAGGGCAGGGGTAGGGTTTAGTTAAAACTGCAATTGGTGCCACACCAGAGAGAGTGCGGATTTTTCTTTTTTGTAATAATTTTTCGAGTTCAGTATTTTGTGGAATAGTTTTCTTTTTTAACATCTCTCGATATAAAGACAAAAGTTCGGCATTGGATATCATGCCGACTTTATGTTTATTGGCGAAATCACGTTTGATCTTATTTAAGCGGTTGGCATTTTTGATCTTGAGATTGGCCAATTTAACGATGAGTTGTTGATGGACGTTCATCATTAGTAAACCGGTTTAAAGCTGCTTAAGATTTTATTAAATAATTGCTCGTAATTTTTTATGTCGATTTCATTTAGAATTGAATATTCAAGTCCTATAACTTTCTTGGGTGAAATCATAATGTGGACAAAAATTCTTTTGCCTTTATTAAATTTAATGTCTTTAAATTGAGCGATAGTGTCGTACTTTAATGTTTGTTTTCGTGCTGGTTTGATGCCAATTTCAAAAGTTTCTACAAATTTATCAGGGTCATAACTTTTACTGGTGACATCAAAATCATTTAAGGCGAGAATAGCGCCAGTAGTTTGATAAACAAAAACATCTAGTTGAGCGGCAGCCATTTGGTCTACAAAATGTGCTTTGTGTATCATGTTGCCTTGAGGTGGATCAACTTTTTCGCTTGTCACAGTCCAATTACCAGGATAATCCATTTTGTAATGATCAGCCACTTCAAATTTTGTTCCAACAAAAGTTTCAGCAATTTGCGCCAGGTTTTCGTTGGTGATCCCAGTGCCGAGTGAGCGCATGATAGCAAAAGCATCGTTGGGTCGACCAAGGTAATAACGTTTGTGGTCATTGGGATTTAAATACCAAGCTTCGCCGTGTTTTTCTACTTGTAATAATATGCGACCCTCGAGTTGATAAATTAAATTCATGTTTTTCTTCAGTGATCCTGGTCCGAGGGGATTATGCCAGCTTTCTATTTCAGCTTTATCAGAATAATCGTCGTTATCAGTATCAGCATTATCAATACTGGTGCCGAGGGCAATTTCTAAACTATCAGGCAATCCATCTTTGTCAAAATCAGAACCGCCGTAATTTAAAATACCGACTGGGATTTGGTCTAGTGTTGAATTCGACGCGCCCAAACCTAGGCTGCGCATAACATTAAAAGCATCGGCTGGTCGGCCTAAATAGTAGCGGTAATTGTTAACTGGGGAAATGTACCAAGCTTCGCCATTTTTTTCGACTTGCAAATAAATTTTTCCGCTAGTGCCGGTCGCGGCTTTAGAATTATTGATTGGTAATAAAAAACCAGAAAGAATAAGTAAAACAATTTCGAGTTTGATAATTTTATTCATATAATATAATGTGTAATTTAACAGTTGTATTGTCTCGTGTTTTGAGTCTAAAGTCAACCATGAGGAGGCGAACATGGCAGCGCCCAGTCCAGAGTTGCTGGCACAGGCAACAGAAGCCGCGGAACGTATCGCTGTTATGGGTTGAGATCTCTTCTGCGGCATTTGGCTGACGGATTGGCGTAAATTGCGGTTTGTGTATGACACGACCGCTGCACAGCAGTGCGACAATAATTGCAGCAAATGTCGCATGTACAAGCTGCGGAACAAGCTCTGGCATCTATAGCGCGAGTTAGAACTGCCGTTCAGCACATCTCTGCGCGAGTGGACCAACAAGATCGACAGGGATCGTTACGGTCCCGAACGTTTTCTTTCGTGCAAGACATCGGGCCGACAGGCGCAGTGCTTCAGCGCCTGCATGCTCTGTGATCCGCTTTACGCAAATCCAGATAAGCTTCGAGAAGAGATGGAGTTGGTGCGCGATCTTCGCGTCGTGTACGAAACCGGATCTTCGGCGAGCTTGCAACTCGTTCAGCGACACATCGTCAAAACCGTTTCCGCTGGCGCAGATTGGGCGCGGCGTCAGCATCTGCCAGCAATCTTGAAAGATCTTGGTTGGAACGACGAGATCTTTGAGTGACACGAATCTTCCTTCTTGGTCGAGCCAGGGAGGAAGTTTTTCCAATGATATAAAAAAGGTAGGGGCTCAAAATCTTGAGCCCCTACCTTTTTTTTATGGATGGTCATGAATTTGTTTTAAATTTGCATTTTTCTCGGTAATAGCGCTATGATAATTACATGAATGATATCAATGAAAAAAATCGTCACAGTTATAATCAGGTCGCGAAATTGTTTTCGGCGACCCGATCGTATTTATGGCACGATTTAACTCCGTTTATAGATTATATCCAAACAGGAGACAAGATTTTAGATGTTGGCTGTGGTAATGGTCGTCAATTGGATTTATTAAAAGAAGTTAAAGTTGATTATTTGGGAGTTGATTTTAGTGAAAATTTAATTGAAGCCGCTCGCGAAAAATATCCGGAAGCCAAATTCCAAGTTTTAGATTTATTTGAATTAGAAAAATTAAATGAGCGTTTTGATGCAGTTCTCTGTATCTCAGTCTTAAATCATTTTCCTTATGAAGATCAAGCTAAAATAATAAAAAATATTTCTTCTGTTTTAAGACCGGGTGGATATTTGTTAATGGTTAATTGGAATCTTTGGAATCTTGAAAGTAAAAAATCTGCTTGGTGGCCACTTTTGAAAAACCCATTTAAGTTTTTATTTCGTCAGACCCGAGGGATTTGGACAAAGTGGAAAGGTGGACAAGAAGCTGTTGATTTGTATTATTATGCTTTTAATAAAAAACGTTTGCGAAAATTATTAAGCAAAGCCGGTTTCATGGTTTTAGAAAATTATTATTCACGCAAAGGGCATCGTGTTAGTTGGTTATTTGGGAATAATATCGTGACGGTGGCAAAGTTTTGCAGTTCAGAATTGGAACGTCGAAAAAGTAAAATTCATGGTTATGGGATTTTCGCTAAAAGGAAACTTATAAAAGACGAAATTTTTTATTATATTCCGCTCAATAAATTGTCATATAGAAATTATAAACGTTACGCCTACATCGGTAATGGCCAATATGTAAACGATCATGGTGTGCTTAATTGGGTGAATCATTCTTGTAATGCCAATACGCGGATAGATATCAATCGTCCAGATCCAGTGCTTATTGCCTGCAGAGATATAGCGCCTGGCGAAGAAATTACTTGTGATTATGATGACACAGAAGAATTGGGGGTTTATAGAAAATGTTTGTGTAAGGAAGGTGCGTGTAAAGGACATTTTGGTGAGGATAAGAGTTTGAAGGTAAAGATGTTTGATTAATCCCCATTGTCATCCTGAATTTAGTTCAGGATCTGCAATAATCGTTTGCAATGGAGTTTCCGGATACTGAAACAAGTTCAGCATGACATGATAATAGAAAATAGAAACGCCGCCCCGAAGAGTACGGGGCGGCGTTTGCTTGCAGTTTACGCGGGCTTGACGATGATGTACTGCTTCACTCCCGAGGGCGCGAAGCTCATCGGTTTGACGTCGTCTCGCCACTTCTTCAGGATGACGATGTGGTCGTCGATGATTTGGACGCTCCAGGCCGTATCGACGAGGATGCAGACCTTGGTGTCGTCGTCGAGATCCAGCCAGAGACGCAGCTTGTCGTCCACGTTGTTGCGGACGATCGTTTTGACGTTTTCATGCCACCCACCGTTCCCGTTAAGGATGGTCCATCCGGACAGATCCATCTTGAAGAGGACGTGGAACGATTCCGGGCCGTTGATGTCCTTGTGCGGTACCATGGTGTTCTCCTTCATTTCAGATTCATCTTCGCAACTTGAGGAATCTTCCCCACAGGGGCTGACTCCATTAGAACAAACAATTATAGCATAGAATTATGTAAAAGTCAACTATTGTTGATTATTTTGTCTAAATTTAACAAATTAATACGCCGTACGAACGTGGTTCGTACGGTGCAGTTCTTGATTACACAATCCAGGGCTTGTTCGGCTTTTTCTCCCCAGACAAGGTTTGGAGCAACGCTTCACGGGCAGATCTGATGGTATGTGCGTTGATGCGAATCAGCTTACGCTTTTCGTCGTTCTTGGCGGGGTCGTTGCTGATGATTACTCCGACGGTATGGTCATTGTTATGCCACATGCCACACTGGAGTTTTTCATTTCCCGCTTCAGGGTTAACTGTTACCCAACAGTGGATTTCTACCGAGCTTGTTTCATAGTGAATATAAGGGCCTTCGATTGTCAACTGCTCGAAGCAAGGTTCCAATTCCAGAACTTCACGGACAATGAGGAGCCGGCAATCTTTCGAGTAGGTGATGTAGCCGTCACTTCCAAAATTGTTTGCAGGGGTAAAGCGTGCCAACTGTGGGCATTTTGCGATAATTGAACGGAAATGATCAAGCTTGGTTCCTTCTGTCTCTTGGCGTAATGCGTCCATCTCTTTTGGGTCTATTCGAAACACTAAAGGAGAGAACTTAAGATACACGCTTCCGTACATAGGGCACCTCCTACACGTAGTGGCTCCAGCTAGGCTGGACTGACGTGTGTAGCATCATGCGCTTTATGCGCATGAGCATTGGTAATTTAGCAAAATAGGTCTTTTGTGTCAATTTAGATTCAATGAATTGAATAACGAATGACGAATAATGAATAAAGAATAAAGCAAAACAAAATACAAATAGAAACGCCGCCCCGAAGAGTACGGGGCGGCGTTTGCGTAGTTGTCTACGCGGTGCGGATGAAGGTGTACATGTCGGCCTCGTTCGGCGGGGCGTAGATCGCGGGCTTCATGGTCGAGTTCTTCCTGGTCAGGAAGACGATTCGGTCGTCCACGATCTCCACGGCCCACGCTTCTCCCACGTAGAAGCTTATGGGCGGTTCTGCGATCTTTTGCTCCGAGGTATTCCAGTGTACCTGAAACACCGGAGGGTGGGAGTGGTCGAAGTTGTTACGTTCGATTACCCCAACCACGTTGTCAGCGCCGACGAGGTGTTCGATCAGGGTCCAGCCCGTCAGGTCCAGCTTGCTCAGTCGACCGATCGCTGTATATCTTGTGATTCGAGCCATGATGTTCTCCTTCGTTACAGCGTTGTTCGTCTAACGTTGCGTGAACTCGAAGTGAAGTTCCATCGGGTCGCCGTCGAAGAAGCCGACGACGGGGGTGGTTTTGACAAGCACCCAGGCACCGCTTGGTAGGCGTGCTACGAGCCAGAGCTCACGATTGAAGAAGATGGGCGGTCTCAACTTCGAATCGGTATTGAACACGATCCCTTGCAGATAATCGTTGATCAGGATTTCTTCGATGGTTTCTTCCCATTTTACCGAATTGTCCGGATTGAACGCCCTGATCTTCCATCCAACTTTCACAGCTTGTAGGAATTCCCAGGTCGTTGTTCCGAGTTTGCTAAGCCGCATGAACATTGCAAACCTCAAAGCAGTTGTTTTCGTTGCTCATGTAGCAACAAAAGACATTATCATGTTGGGTTGCTTTTGTCAATGATTGAGGTTTTTTTGTCTAAATTTAGATTAATAAATTATGGGGATAAAAAATCCGGCCCAGCTGCGAGTGTGCAGCGGGCCGGTTGTTGCTAGTCGCTTGGCGGAGTGAAGATGTACTGATCTACTAAATCATGTCCAGGATAGAGTTTGTTATTCTGACTATTCCGAGTCAGCATCCAGTTGTGCCATGTTTCGGTCTTGCCCACGTCCCAGAGCTCTCGATCGAAGACAAGGGGTCTGGCTTCGCCAACGAGTTGGACTCTGAATTCTTTGGAGTCAAGATCAGTGTGCTCGACGAGGCTGGTGGCGAAAGGGAGATTGAGGCTGCTGTCTACAGGAGTGAGTGTGAATCCACGTAATCTTACAGCGAAGAAGTAATAGGCCTCAGGATGGTTTAAGGGGAATCCCATGGTTTTGCCTGAAATGGTTAGACACGTTGCAACGGCGCAACAATAAAAAATATCATAACAGATTATTTTTGTCAATCAATGATTGTAAATTCAGTGATTTTTTGTTAAAATTAAGGTATGAATCTCAGCGACATTAAGAAAGTATATATTTCTGGAATTGGCGGCATTGGCGTCTCGGCCTTGGCGCGTTATTTTTTTAATAAAAACATTGAGGTTGTTGGTTCGGATCTGGTTCGTTCAGAAATTACTGAAAAATTAGAAAAACTGGGCATCACCATCTATTATGAACAAAAAGCTGAAAATTTAACTTATGCTTTTGATTTACTTGTTTATTCCGCCGCTGTACCAGCAGAAAATACTGAACGTCAAAAAGCCAAAGAATTAAATATTCTACAGAAAAGTTATTTTGAAATGATCGGCGAACTTAGTCGCTTATATAAAACAGTGGCTGTGTCTGGAACTAATGGTAAGTCGACGACCACGGCTATGATCGCTGGAATTTTACTTGATGCACAAATCGATCCCACCGTCATCGTTGGTTCACAATACGAAAAGTTAGATTCTAATTTCCATTTTGGTAAATCAGATATTTTTGTTGTTGAAGCCTGCGAATACCGGGCGCACATGCTGCTTTTAAAACCGCAATGTATTATTTTGACAAACATCGAAGAAGACCATTTGGATTTTTATAAAGATATCAATCACATTGTCCAAACTTTTCAGCAATATGTAAATTCTTTAAAACAAGTAGACGATCTTTTGATAATAAATAATGATGACATCAACACGCGCAATTTAGTTCTGCCAAAATGCCGTCTCGTCCGCTATGGTTTAATTCCTGGTGCCGATGTTGTCGCTGGCAGAGTTCGTAAAGAACCTGGTAAACAAGTTTTTGAAGTTATTTATTATGGTCATAGTTTGGGCGATTTTGAATTGCAAGTTCCAGGTAACTTTAATATTTATAATGCTTTAGCGGCGATTAGTTATGCTTTGTCATTGGATGTGCCGGTCGGGGTGGTTCGTGAAAGTTTAAAAAATTATCGTGGCATTTGGCGTCGCTTCGAAGTAATTAAAAATGATGAGTTCACTGTTATTTCGGATTATGCGCATCATCCAACCGCAGTTAGTTCGACCATCGAAGCTGCCAAAGAATTTTTTCCTGGTCGACGTGTCATTGCTGTTTTCCAGCCGCATCAAAGAGATCGCACCCAAAAATTATTTAGTGATTTTACGAAAAGTTTTAATAAGGCGGATTTATTAATATTATCCGAGATTTATGATGTTACTGGTCGCGAAGAGAAAAATGTCGAAGTAAGTTCTCGTGACTTAGTTTTTGCTATACTCGAAGACGATCCTGTCAAAGAAGTCCATTATGGGGCTGATTTGGTCGAAACATTAAGCAAAGTTAATTCGTTGGTCCGTCCAGATGATGTAGTCCTAATCATGGGGGCCGGGGATATTTATCAAATCGCGAGTAAGATTCATATCGATTCTCAAGATGCTGAGGGATAATCAAGAAAGCAACCCAGTACTATAAAGTGTGCCCTTTAAGTGCTGGGCAGGAAAAGCAACAAAGCAAAATGTTTGATATCCGTCATAGAACATAGATCATGGATCATGTAAATAAGGAATCAAGGGGAAACAGTAATTCGTAACTTCAAAATAGAATGTGCTATTCGTAATTATATGGAAGAAGAAAAACTACTACGCAAAAAAAATCGTTTAGCTACTCAAGCAAAACGCCAAGTTTCAAAAACTAGCGGTACCTTAGCGGCGCAACAGAAGATTGCAAACGTCAATAAACGTTATAAGAACAGCACCAAGATAAAAGTGACAGTTAATTTATAATTCGCCAGTAGTTTGCTATAATTAAGATATGAAAGAAGAATTAGAACAATTAATTGGCTTAGAAGTTGTTGAGAATGAGCCACTCAAAAATCACACAACTTTTCGCGTAGGCGGGCCAGCAAGATATTTTGTAAAAGTTGAGAGTAAAGCACAACTTTTAGCTGCGCTTAGAGCCGCACACACGAAAAAGCTGGCTTTTTTTATTCTGGGTGGTGGCAGTAATGTTCTCGTGGCTGATAAAGGTTTTGATGGTTTAGTCATTAAAACATTACCGGGAGATTTTGTAATCAAGGAGGATTTAGTTACGGCCTTTTCTGGATCTATACTTTTGAAGATGATTCGTGAAGCCACAAAAAACAATTTGGGTGGTTTAGAATTTGCTGGTAATATTCCTGGCACAGTTGGTGGTGGCGTCCGCGGGAATTGCGGAGCTTATGGCAAGGGCGTGGGCGATTTTGTGAAACAAGTTGAAGCTATTTGTTTAGATGAAACGGGGATAGGCTTGAAGGTTTTTCAGAAAGATGAATGTGAGTTTGCATATCGGGAAAGTATTTTCAAACAAAATCCAGACTGGGTTATTGCTGAAGTTGTTTTTGAACTAAGTCCAGCAGATTTTGCCGAAGAATCATTGCATAAAATGGACGAAGAATGGCAACAACGTTGTGCCAAGCAACCACTTGATACTCCTAGCGCCGGCTGTACTTTTAAAAATATTAATTTTGATGCTAAGGAACATGAAAAATATACTGGCTGGCAAACAAATGGTAAATTAGCAGCCGGTAAGTTTATTGAAGAAGCAGATTTAAAGGGCATGAAAATCGGTGGCGCCATGATTTCCGATAAGCACGCCAATTTTATTATCAACTTCGATAACGCCACCGCCGATGATATTGTGCAACTAATAAGTTTAGTCAAAACGCGAGTGCGTAATCAATTCGGTGTTCAATTCGAAGAAGAAATTCAATATATAGGTTTTTAAAATAAATATTACTAATTACGAATTTTATTACAAATTTACTAATGTTTACGAATTATTAGTTACGATTCGTAGATTAGTAGCAGATTCGTAATTAGTAATCACAAAAATATGAAAATCAACATCAAGGCAACTAGAGTTACATTGCTTCCAGAGTTAAAAAAACTCGTCGAAGAAAAATTTTCAGGTTTAGACAAATACTATGATCGCATTCTTTCTATCGAAATTGAATTGGGAGTTGAAGTCGCTGGCCAACGCAAGGGTGATATTTACTTCTGCGAAGCCAATATTAGCGTCCCAGGAAAATTATTACGCTATCGTAAATCGTATAGTGATTTAACGAAAGCTGTTAATGGTGTTCATAAAGGCATCCAACAGGAATTAAGTAAAGAAAAAGATAAAAATAAAAAATAAAGATACTACCAATTACTAATCAACTACAAATCTACGAATCGCAATTAATAATTCGTAATCATTAGTAGTTTGTAACTATTAGTAAATTAGTATCAGATTCGTAATTCGTAATTTTATGTTTCATCGAGGCGTCATGCGTGGGCTCATGAATTATCACGTCAACCTGGTTATAAAAATTTTAATTGCTTCTGATTTTATTATTTGGTCATCAGCCAATTTGGTCGGGCCGGTTTTTGCTATTTTTATTGCAGACAGACTTCCAGGAGGAAGTATTGCTGCTGTTGGTATGGCCTCTATGATTTTCTTCATAACTAAATCAATTGTAGAAATACCGGTTGGTACTTATATCGACAAAAGTAAATCAGAACGTGATGATCTTTATTCTGCCTTACTCGGAACAATTCTAAACGCAGTTTCTTTTTTCTTGTACCCGCTTATTGATTCTGTCTGGCAGTTATATCTCATACAAATTGTTTCCGGTGCAGCGGCGGCGATTGCTTATCCGGGTTGGTATTCAATTTTCACTCGTCATATTGATAAGTCCAAAGAAGCTTTTGAGTGGAGTTTATATGATGTTCTTTTAGGACTTGGTATGGCAGTGACAGCAGGGCTTGGTGCATTAATGGTCGATAAGTTTGGTTTCAACGTAGTTTTTAATGTCATTGGTTTTATGATGTTAGTAGGCGCAGCATTACTCTTTATTATTCAAGGTAAGGTTTTTCAAGGAGGAACTGCTAAAAAATAGAAAAGAAGAATGTCGAAACATCCCAGTCTCCTGTAAGAGGCGGGGCGCAATAGATAATAAATAAGTGTTACCGAAATCAACAAGCTCAGTCAGTTAAAAGGTTACCGTTAAGTCGTTGTAATTTAAATATACGTGATCGTAGT
>LBYP01000014.1 GCA_000996245.1 Parcubacteria group bacterium GW2011_GWA2_40_23
AAACCTCTAAAATTGTTGCCATAGTCATAGAAGACTACGGTAACCTATTTATTATCTATTCGGTAGGTCTTCGGTAACATTATTTATTATCTATATCGCAAACCTGAAAATATTTTCAAAAAATGCTAGAATAAGAGCGACGCTTAGACGTCGCTTTTAAAATACAAACATGATAACACAAAAATTAAAAACATTTTGGTCACAAGCAGTCACGAAGGGTAAAATTGCATCTGAATTCAAGGTCAATCACGAAACCTGGCAATTCGGGTTGAAACAAAGTGGCAAAAACATTACCTACTTTGCTAAAAACCTCACCAAAGGCAAAGACATCTCGGCCAAAATTTTAGAAAGAAAAATCGCTGGCACCAACTTTTATATTCAGTTTAATGAATTCCGTGCGTTACGACCAGTTACGCCATCAAAACATCTTGGTGCCCATCCCTGTGTATCCGAAAAAGCTCGAGACTGTCGTTTTTCTTGCCAAGATAAAAAAGATTCGCTAAGTATTAGTCAGCGCGAAATTCTTCAAACACTAAAACTAAAAAACTACAGCTGGAATTTTTACAGCAATGCTTTTCCTTATGATGCTACCGGACATTTTCTAATAATACCTAGCAACAAAAATAAGGTCACGCACCTCATACAAAAATTTGATAAAAAATTATTAGTTGACGTGCTCGATCTATTCAAAAAAACTGAAGGGTTAATCATCATCTTCCAATCGCTCCATGCTGGCGCCTCTGTCAATCACTTTCATCTCCAAGCTTTTTTTCATAACAGAAAATACGCACTAGAATCAGGAAAAATATATGACAATGTTCTCGACAATTATCCAGTGCCAGCTTTTGTATACGATTTGGCGAAAGAAAAAAATCATATTCCTAAAGCTATAACTATTTTGCAGGAAGAAAATATCCCTTTTGATGTTATCTGCCTGAATAAACGTGTTTATATTTTTCCACGCAATCCCTTACACGAAGTTGTTTCTGAATTCCCTACTGGGCCCATGGGCGCGATGGAAATAATGGGTAAATTTGTCACGACTGATAAAAAAGTTTATCAAAATTTCGACATTCATAAACTTTACCGCAGTTTAAATAAAACTTGCTTCGAAATATAAAAAAAATTACGCGCCCAACAGAGTGATCTGCGGGCGCGTTTTCTATCCGTCGATGATGACGATGGTCTGGCGATTCTTCGCCCAACCGATCACCATGTGAAAATATAGAGCGAAGTTAAGGAAATGCATGGCATAGCACAAGAGGTGACGCTTTTCCCAGTGGAAGGTATAGACGATGATACAGACGCTCATGGCGATGGCCAGGATAACCAGGCTATGCACCAGCCAGCGCAGAGAGGTCGTGAGCCAGCCCCACTTCTTGTTCTCCATCCTGATCGACGCTTCGATCGAAACCGCCAGAAGAACCCCGTAACCAAGCAATACACAAAGTCCGAACTTCATGATCGCCGGTTGGGCATCCAGGTTGTGATTCAAAGATACGCTATAGCCGATGGTAGACAGCATGCCAGCAAGGATTCCGAAACCAGCAAAGATCGCCACGCGACGGAAATAGCTAGCGTCCATGGATTCCTCCACCAAAGATTTTCTAACAGCTACGAACACATTATATTAACAAGAAAAACTAAAAAAGTCAAGCTACCTTATCTAATGCTTGACTTTTTTGTTTAAATTTAGTGAGAAATCAACAACCACAGCTGCGGTTCAGCAATTACAACTTCGACGACCTGCCCTATTCCATATCCTCGATTGAAAATTCTTACTCGCTTCATTTCCGCGCTATTTCCCAGAACCACTCGCTCTGCTCGGGTACTGGGCAAGCCCTCGTTGCTTACAATATCTATCAAAACCTGCACTTTCTTCCCCAAATATTTTTGATTTATTTCTAAAGTCATTTCTTCCATTAAAGTTTGTAAAATTCGCCAACGTCTTTTCTTTTCCGTTTGACTAACATTATCTTCCATCTTTGACGCAACAGTCCCAGCACGTGGTGAATACATAGCATGATAAATAATATCGAACCGTACCTTTTTGTAAAAATCTACTGTGTGCTGGAATTGTTCTTCTGTTTCTCCTGGAAATCCAACGATGATATCAGTCCCAATTGCGATGTCTGGCTTTACTTTTCTAATCTTCTCGATAATTTTGTAATAATCGTCCGTCGTATATTTACGATTCATGGCTTTAAGAATTTCATCATCACCAGACTGCAATGCCAGATGCAGATAATTCATTTGCTTTGGTAAAGCCAAAGCATTAATAACATCGTCTGTCATATCTTTGGGATGAGCCGCAGAAAAGTTCAAACGGAAATCTCCAGCGAGTTGATTAATCTCCCAAAGCAATTTTGCAAAATTATTTTGATAAGGATTCTCTGTTGAAAAAACTTCTTTGTCTACTGGATCATACGAATTAACATTTTGACCCAAAAGATGAATTTCTTTGCAACCACTTGCAATCAAATCCTTCACTTCTAATAACACAGATTTGACGGAACGACTTTTTTCTCTACCACGAACATATGGAACCACACAATAACTACAAAAATTATTGCAACCGGTCATTATCGGCACATAAGCATGATAGGGCGTTGAATATTCTGGGCGAATGTTTAAATAATCTGTTTCTACAAAACCTTGTTGCAAAAAATCATATAATTTTTTAATTTCTTGAATATTGAAAACTAAATCAAAAATTTTAGCAAACTTTTTTTTATCTTCTTCCAACACACAACCAGTCAAAATCACTTTGAGTGGTCGCAACTTCTTCATTTTTGTAAAACCCTTGGCCATACCCCAAATACGATCAATAGCTGTTTGACGCACAGAACAGGCATTGACCACAATGTAGTCCGCGACAGCAGAATCATCAGTAGGAGTACAATCTAGCTGATTAAAAACACTGGCAACTCTTTCTGAGTCAGCCTTATTCATTTGGCAACCAAAAGTGATGATCTGAAACTTAGACATATTTACGCTAAAATTACTTAAAAACCATAGCAAAGATTTGAATAAATTGCAAGCACAAACTGCTTTTATTTATCTAAATTTAGTGTTATAATGAAAACGATTATAAAACTATGTTAGTCCATTTTTACCATTTTTTAGAAAAACTTAAAAGTTCTCCGGCGCGTAAAAACCGCACACTCATCATATCCACTATTATAAGTTTATGTTTAAACTTATTTATTTGGCTTTTAATTTATTTCCGTCTCCAACCAATCGTCAAACTACTCCCAGCAGATCAAGCTTTTATCCCTTTGCATTACAACACCTATTTGGGAGTTGATAGTTTTGGCAACTGGCTCAACATTTTTCTCTTGCCAGGTTTAGGCGTCCTGATTCTTCTGATTAACACATTATTAGCCATATTAATTTACAACCGTAAAGACATACTCAGTTATTTTTTAGTTATCACAAATTTAATTTCACAGTTTTTACTACTCATTGCCACAGTTTTTATCATTCTTATAAATATTTAATTAAACTATGGAAACGGCTATTGTTTTTAAAATTGGCGTTTTGGCTATTCTCTCTTTCGCAATCGCAATCGTAAGCACACCACTACTTACTCATTTTTTGTATAAATATAAACTTGGCAAACAAATCAGAGACGCCTCCACGGCTCCGATTTTTGCTTCTCTACACAAAGACAAAGAAGGCACCCCAACCATGGGGGGTATTTTAATTTGGGTCACTGTCTTAGTCCTCGCACTTGTCTTTTACGTTCTACATTTACTCTTTCCTGATTCTATAATTGGACAATTAAATTTTTTATCACGCGAAGAAACATTATTACCTCTCGGAATTTTTGTCCTAGCAGCCATTATCGGTTTAGTTGATGATTATCTTGGTGTTAGAAGAATCGGTCCTAAGGGCGGTGGTTTTGGAGTTCTTTATCGACTCGGTCTCTACACTGTCATCGCCGCTGTTGGCGCACTCTGGTTTTACTTCAAACTTGATTGGGATATCATACACATCCCCTTTGTCGGCAGTTATTTAATTGGTTGGTGGTATATTCCTGTTTTCATTTTCATTCTAGTCGCAACAGCCTTTTCAGTTAATGAAACTGATGGACTAGATGGCTTAGCTGGTGGAACTATGGCCACAACTTTTGCCGCACTCGGAGCCTTTTGTTTTGCTGAAGGTAAATTTGAACTTGCTGCTTTCTGCGCTGTTATTATGGGTGCGCTTCTCGCGTTTTTATGGTTCAATATCAATCCAGCCAGATTTTTTATGGGTGACACTGGCGCTATGGGTTTGGGAATTACCATTGGTATTATTGCCATGCTCACCAATACCGCCCTTCTTCTTCCCATCATCGGATTTATTTTTCTTGCAGAGACTGTTACTGTCATCATTCAAATGACCTCAAAAAAACTTCGACATAAAAAAATATTTCTCTCAACTCCAATTCATCATCATTTCCAAGCTATTGGTTGGTCTGAACCAAAAATTGTTATGCGCTTCTGGTTAATTTCTGCTATTACAGCAGTGATTGGTGTAGTAATTTTCTTAATTGACAAAGGTTGGTACTAAATTTTAAAAGTATGAAATCAGTCAAACCCTTTCCTTCATTTAAAAACAAAAATGTTTTAATTTTAGGTCTAGGTTTACTTGGTCGTGGCGTTAAGGACGCTATTTTTTTTGCAGAAGTTGGAGCCAAGGTTACAGTTACTGATTTAAAAACAAAAGAACAACTCAAAGATTCCCTCAAGCTTCTGCAACCCTACTCTAATATCCAGTACACTTTAGGCAAGCACTTAGAATCCGATATTTTAAAATCAGATTTGATCATTCGTAATGCGGGTGTACCCAGCACTTCCCCATTTCTTAAATTGGCATACGATAAAAAAATATCCGTCGACATGGATGAATCACTTTTCGCTGAGTATTGTCCTTGCCCCATCATCGGTATTACTGGAACTCGCGGCAAAAGCACCACCACAACAATCATTTATACACTCTTAAAAAATCTTTATACCAAGGGACAAGTTTATTTAGCCGGAAACATTCAGGGTGAAGCAACTCTCCCACTAATTAACGTTACTAAACCCAATGATTTAGTTGTTTTAGAATTATCAAGCTGGCAACTTCAAGGGTTTGCTGTAAAAAAGATTAGTCCGCAAATTGCCGTTTTCACAAACATCTATGAAGATCACCTCAACAGCTATCCAAACATGGCTACTTATATCAATGACAAGAAAAATATCTACAAGTTTCAAAAAAAGACAGATTACTGCGTCATGAGCAAAGATAATACCTACACAGTTAAGTTAGCAAATGAAGTTAAATCGCAATTACGTTGGTTCTCGGCTAAAGATTTAGATAAAAGTTGGAATTTAAAAATACTTGGCAATCACAACCGAGAGAATGCGGCCGCGGCTTTAGCTGTTGGTAATATTTTAAAACTACCCCTAAACAAAATGAAAGAAATTATTGTTGAATTTCCAGGATTAGAACATCGTTTGGAATTTGTAAAAAGAATGAATGATGTTGCTTTCATTAACGACACAACAAGTACAACTCCTATAGCCGGGAAGAAAGCACTCGAAAGCATCCAGTCTCCAATTATTTTAATCGCTGGCGGCGCCACAAAAAACTTAGATCAAAAACCTTTTGCTAAAGCTATCGCAAAAAACACCAAGGTTGTTATTCTGCTTGAGGGTACTGCAACTGATGAACTTGAAAAACAAATCAAGCTCGAAGGCGGCGCAGATAAAATCAGCGGGCGTTATAACAACTTTGAAGAAGCCATCAAACACGCTTATGCTCTCAGTTTACCAGGAGACACTATTTTACTTTCCCCAGGTTGTGCTAGCTTTGGACTTTTTATAAATGAATTTGACCGTGGTCATCAATTCAAAAAAATAGTTAATCAACTCAAATAATGTTCCCCTTCTTAAAAAACGATCGCTACCATGCTCCAGATTTAATTCTGTTTTTTTGTTTTACCATTTTGATCATTTTTGGACTCTTCGTGCTTTCGTCTGCTGGTGCGGCTACAGGTTTCCAAAATTTTGGGGATAGTTATTACTTCATTAAACATCAATTGTTAAATGGCCTTCTTCCCGGACTTATTTTATTTTGTTTTTTAGTGAACATTAATTACCAGGTTTGGAAAAAATTCACACTTCCCTTACTATTAATTTCTATTGCTTCATTAGTTATTGTTTTTATTCCTGGAATCGGTTCCACCTATGGCACGGCTCATAGCTGGATTAATATTTTTGGCTTTTCTTTTCAACCAGCCGAACTCGTCAAACTCACCTTCTTGCTCTACCTGGCCACTTGGTTAGAAAAACGCGGGGTGCAGGGGGTCAAAGATTTATACTTTGGTTTTCTACCCTTTTTATTTGTTCTTGGAATAATTTCTATTTTAATGCTTTTACAACCAGACATGGGTTCCCTTTCTATCATAATCTTCCTCGCCATGGCAGTATTCTTTGCCTCTGGAGCCAAATTTAAGCACGTGGCGATGATTGTGGTCGGCGGAGGTATCTCTATATACTTTTTAATTACTCAATCTGCCTATAAACTGGCTCGACTCACAACTTTTTTGCATCCAGAACTCGATCCTCAAGGTATTGGGTATCATATCAATCAAGCTTTTTTAGCAATTGGCTCTGGCGGTTTTTGGGGACGCGGCTTTGGTTTGTCACGCCAAAAATTTCAGTACCTTCCAGAAGCAACTGGCGACTCCATCTTTGCTATACTCGCTGAAGAGCTTGGCTTCATAGTTTGTGTATTGACAATCGCTTTACTGATTTTTATTGTCTGGCGTAGTCTTAAAATAGCAAAGAATTCTCCTGATCAATTTGGTCGATTAGTTGTAATTGGCATAATCTCTTGGTTCACCTTTCAAGCTTTTTTCAATATTGCCTCCATGGTCGGTTTACTACCAATGACAGGCATCCCTCTTCCCTTTATTAGTTATGGGGGCAGTGCGCTGGCAATTTCTATGGGGGCAGTTGGGATTCTCCTCAACATTTCGCGACAAACAAAGAAAACGTCGTCATAAAAAAACAAAATGTAGGGAACAAAAATTTTTGTTCCCTACATTTTGTTTTTTATTTATGGCGCCATTTTTCTTAATTTGGCAATCGCTATTTTAAGTTCTTGAACAAACACTTTTACTTCGGGCAAAGAATTAAATTTAGAAAGTGAGACACGCACACTGCCATGTGACCACTCTGGTTTAATGCCCATAGCAGTTAAGATTGGAGATGGTTCCAATGAACCAGAGGAACACGCTGAACCTGTTGAGATGGCAATACCAGCAAGATCCAACATCATCAAAATACTTTCCCCTTCGGCTTTCAAAAAGCTAACGTTAATAATATTGGGCAACTGACAGCCATTCTCTGGACCATTAAAACGAATATTATCTATCTTTTTTAAATCATTGATTAAGGCTTCTTTGATTTTTTTTATTTTAATAACATTCTTATTTTTATAATTCTTAACTAATTCTACCGCCTTCCCCAAACCAACGATGGCTGGGACATTTAGAGTGCCAGGACGTAAATTATATTCATGATGACCTCCGTAATTTACTGGACGAACCTTAACTCCAGCTCTTAAATATAAAAAACCAATTCCTTTTGGTCCATGAATCTTATGGCCAGAAGCTGATAAAGCATCAGCGCCCAAAGTATCTACTTCACAATCCAAATAATTTAATCCCTGGACTGCATCAACATGAAAATATAAAGGTAAACTTTTTGCGCCTCGTTCTGTACGTACTTTCTTAATCAATTCACCAACTTGCTGAATCGGTTGAATGGCGCCCATTTCATTATTAGCATACATGATTGAAACTAACACAGTATTTGATTTAATTGTTTTCTTAAGTTTTTCGATACTGATTAAGCCGAACTGATCAACATCCAAATAGCTGACTTCAGCCAACTTTTGCTTTTCTAAGAACCGAAAAACTTCTAACACTGACGGGTGTTCAATCTTACTGGTAATAATATGAAGACTTTTGTTGTTTTGGCTTAAATAGTTAACAATGCCCTGAATTACAAGGTTATTACTTTCTGTCGCACCAGCTGTGAAAATTATTTCCTGAGATTTACATTTTAAATAATTGGCAACCTTATCGCGTGCCTCATCCACGGCTCCCTGAGCAGTTTGTCCGTAAGAATGTAAAGAGCTGGCGTTACCAAAATGTTCTTGGAAATATGGCAGCATGGCTTCCAAAACTTTTGGATCAACAGCTGTTGTTGCAGCATTATCAAAATATATTTGTTTCATACGTTTAGACTGAAATAACTTCTTTAATTCCAGGTATCTCGTTCTTTAAAGATTTCTCTACAAAATTCTTTAATGTTAAAGTAGACATTGGGCAATGTGCACAAGCGCCCTTTAGGGCAACTTTAACAACACCGTCGTCTGTCACTTCGATTAGTTCGATATCGCCTCCATCAGCTTGTAAAGCTCCGCGTATATTCTTAATGATTTTCTCTATATCTTGTTTCATACTTTTTTTGTTCTAATTGTTAAAATTGTTATATCGCTACGCTTGTTCAAATTATTTGCTTGATCCATGATCTATGTTCCATGACATTGCCAATCAATTCTTTCGTTGTTTGTATTCTTCAATTGCTTTTTTCAAGCCTTCCTCAGCCAAAATAGAACAATGATATTTCAAGGGTGGAACATTTTCTAAAACTTTGACTATATCATCTTTAGTAATCGCTAAGGCCTGATCTAATGTTTTGCCGATAGCTAAATCTGTGAGAACTGAAGAGGCAGCAATCGCTGCTGCGCAACCGAGCGTTTCGAACTTAACGTCTTTAAGATAATCAGCTCCCTTATCATTTTTATCTACATCAATATAAATCTTCATAATATCCCCGCAACGTATATTACCCACTTCTCCAACACCGTCGGCATTAGCAATGGTGCCTTGGTTGTGTGGACTTTTGAAATGATCCATTAACACTTTTGAATAAGCCATATTATTTCATGATATTAATTAATTTCATCTTACCTAAAGTTTGACGTACTTCTTTATAAAGTTTTTGCCAAACAGGATGAACCTTGCAACTAGCAGAATGAGCACAAACTTTTCCTTTGACACAAGCATAGGATAAAATTTTGCCTTCTAAAACCTCCACAATTTCCAAAACTGAAATATCTTTTGCTGGTCGCGCCAAGTAATACCCACCTCCAACACCAAGATCGGCTCTAACTATTTTGGCTTTTTTGAGTAAAACAAAAAGTCGTTCTAGGTAAGCTAAAGAAATACTTTCTGAACGCGCGATTTGGGCTAAGGAAACGGGGGACTTAACCTTTGGATCAAGTTTAACTAAGGCTCTGAGCCCGTATTCCGTCTTGGTAGAAAAATTCATAAGACCTACTAATTTAGTAGGTATTATATCATGTGACTAAAACTTGTCAAATTACTTCAATCGTAAAAAAACAGCCCTCCAAAAGCCGTGCTTTGGAGGGCTAGATACACTACTTGGTGCGCGCGAGAAGATCGTTCAACGGATCGTACAGAGACTGTTTGTAAGCCTCGAGGGAGTGCCCTTCGCCAGGAGGTGCTGCCAGAATACTAATGGCATGTGCGACCTCCCTGGTCACCGAGTGCACGCGCAGTTTCGGACAGATACTCAGCTTCTCCGCAGAAATAGGAATTCCATCCAACACCTGGAGCTCAGTAATCAGCGGGTGAGCCTGCACCTTGCGCAAACCGTCGAGGGACGTCAACACCGGGTGTGCGATGGCCGCACGTAAGGAACGTGCTCCATTGGCCTGGCAAAAGTCAGCCGCCTCGATCAAAGTTCCACAGCTCATGGTCTCGTCATCAATGACCACACAGTCGCGACCTTCGACATTGCCGACCAGTTGTTGAGCCTGTGCTGTTTCGTTATCCTCAGCACGATCCTTGTTGATGATAGCGATGGGAAAGCCGAGCATGCTGACGAAAGGCCCAAGGTGCTTGGCTTCTCCGATATCAGGTGCGACAAAAACTGTCCGTGTGCGATCTGTGGTAGCCAAGATCTCGTAGCCAAAGATCGGTTTCATGTTCAAAGTGTCGACCTTGATCTTCTTGCGGTCGAAAAAACCGTGAATCTGCTGGAAGTGTGGTTCCAAGATTAGGAGTCCACATGCTCCAGCTGCGGTCAAGAGGTCAGCGAAGATCCGTGCACCAATGCTGGATCGCGGATGATCCATCTTGTCTGATCTAATGTACGGCATGTACGGCATCACGACCCTTACGCTTGCTCCGGCACAGGTCAGTGTGTCGACGAGCCAGTAAAGCTCCATGATCATGTCACTCACGGAAAGAGCCGTCCCAAAGATGTCAGTGCCGTCTGTGTTTTTCCCGATGAGAGCGCGTCCTGGGGCTTGCGTCTGGATAACGAAAACTTGCTTACCACGCACATCGCACTTCACGTCGACGAGAACGTTGCCATTGGAAAACCACTTGATCATGGGTCCACGGTCGCCCTTTTCGTCTGGCTCGTGCAAAGGGACGTTAAGACACCTCGCGATTCCACGCGCGAACTCTAAGTGCGAGTTGCCTGCGAAGAGCATGAAGTCTGCCATAGTGTCACCTCTCTTTCCCTCCTGACGTTAACGGGCTCTCAACCTATATTTAAAGTAATTAAACAAATAATCAAAAACTACTTTTTGCCTTTGATAATTAAAATCCGCGGCACACCTGTTTTCATTTCTTCTGTTTTTAAATCATCACTAATATCCACATCAAAAGGACGAAAGATTGTACCGTCTTCCAAAATTGGTAAATCGTGCGTCGCATTAATAACTGTTTGAAATTTATATTGATAAGCCTCGCCCTTACCAATACCAACATCATTGGAAATAAAACTATTATCAGTAAATCCTCTTAAAACTAAAATATGATAAAGCGGACCAGGCTGCTTGAAATATGGATTGTGCAATTCCCTGCCCGCTGTTGGCACTAAAACTAAATAATTTTTTCTGAGACTATTCTTGATATTTTCAACTGAAACATCTTCACTGATTTCAATATTCAAATTAAAAATCGCCTCGCCCATTTCCTTAATTTCCGTGGCTGTCGAATCCGTATAGATACCCCACTTCTCTGACTCCCAGTTCCTGATCTTAGTCAGCTCCTGATCCATAATGGATTTGTCGAGCACTTCTTTATTATAATATTTAGAAACTAAAACAAGAGCTGCTTCTTCACACATTTCCTGATATGGCATGTCCCAATTGGAAAAAGGTGCTTGCATGGCGAAGGGGACTGGCCAGTCGATCGTGGCACTGATTGTGTTCTCTATGTTATTTTGGTTCGTTTTGTCTTTAACTGTTTTTTGTTCTATCGCTGGCGCTTGTTCTAATTGTTCAAGTTGTTCACTGCTTTTGGTGGTCGGGGACAACTCGAGAGTTGTTCCTACAGGTTCTTCTGGCTTAACTATGGGCGTTTCCACAATTTCCTCTTCTTTAGACTCATTTTTAGTCTGTACAGTAAACTCAAAATCTGGCTTTTTGATGCAGCCGGTTAAAATCACTAAAATTAAACTAAGAAAGAGAATTTTACGCATAATTTACTTAATTTTACTATATCTTTATTGCTTGTGCAACGCTCTTGACGAAACCTTGTTTTTTTTGTAGAATGTTAGAGATTCTTATAAATGAATAATAACTAGCAATATGTCACACAAGAAAGCAGCTGGCTCAACCCGGCTAGGACGAGATTCTCAGGCGCAACGACTTGGCATCAAGAAATACGCTGGTGAAACAGCAAAATCTGGCAATATTCTTGTTCGTCAACGTGGTACAACCGTTAACCCAGGTAAGAACGTAATGAAGGGCAAAGACGACACCCTTTTTGCTGTTGCTGCTGGTGTAGTTAAATATACTTCACGTAAAGTAAAAAACTTTACTGGTCGTTTACAAAAAAAATCTTTTGTCCAGGTAATTGCAAAGAAATAACACTTCCAAAAAATGTTGGGGTGTAGGGAACAAAAATTTTTGTTCCCTACCAACACCCCAACATTTTTTATTTTAAAAGGGACGAGTCTTGAACTCGCCCCTTTACATCAATAACATACGATCCTCGGAAACCAAACTTCTCCTTCGCCAGCAAAATCGACAATGCCAGCTTTGATTTCCACTTCGACATCGCACTCAACAGTCGCGACTTGCCAATTAAAGCCACTCCAAGACAGGTCAGTAGCACAATTGAAGTCGAACCAAGCTTCGCCACGCTGGCAAAGTTCAGTTTCAGATGTTTGAAGATTGATCTGATTTCCCGTTAAGACTTTGTCTGTGTCCCACCAAACAAAACCGATCATGCCTTCTGGACAGGTTACCTGGCAGTTGATTTGATCTGCGACCTCCACGACCTGACATTTACCTGAAAGGCAGGTTTTACCAGCTGAACAAATTGCTTGTTCATCAATCACTAGGTCACAATCATTATCCAGATAATCGCAAAGTTCGGGTGCACTGGGAAAAGCTGTTGGCTCCCAGTTGTCGCAATCTCCTTGGTTAATGGAAAACCCATCGTTATCATTATCTACATCCAGAGGATCTGTGTCCTCTGGAATTACAAAACCTTCATCGATGAGACCGTCGCAATCATTGTCGATTCCATCTTCAAGCTCAGCAACTAGCTCGACTATTTCGCAGCCATTCCAATATCCGTCTTCGCAGTAATGAATACCACGTCCGCAATCCATGTAGCAATCGAAAACTAAACCTTCGTCCTCTTCCCCATCACAATCATTGTCGATGGAGTCACAAAGTTCTTCGGCAAATGGATTGATGGCCAAATTCGCATCGTCGCAATCGCCGGCAGCGACTGAAAATCCATCTCCATCATTATCAACTTCAGCTGGGTCGAAGGCGCCTTGGATTTCGTAGATTCCAGTGAGACAAAACAAGGCGTCATTTTGTGTAATCGGATTGCCGAAGTTCTTAATCGACGAAAGAATCGCGGACTTAGAAAGCATCATGAGCGGTAAATTTTCATACCCCATCATGACGAAAGTGTCCCAATTATCGAAGGCACGCAATTCACCGTTTCCTGTTGCGACAAAAACTGCACCTGCACCATATCCGTTAACATCAGTCGTGGGTTTAACCAATGTGCCGTTGTGTAAGTAAAGCATCGCGCCTTGATCACAAGCTTGTCCGTACGAAGGGACTGAGCTCAACATCATCAACGACTGCTTCAACTGCCAACTGTCGAGTGCTGTTTTTGAAACGAATTGATAGATAGCACAATTCGTCGCGCTTTGGCTAGTTTTCTCAAACAGAAAATACTTCCCGCTGATTTGCCAGACCTCGCGATAGGGTTGCCAGTCAACGGTTCCAACTTCGGACAGGCAATCGAGGATGCGACGATGGACTGGGATAATTCTCTGCCAGTCAAAACTCATGGCATTAAAGACTCCCTCATCCTTGATCCAAAGAAGTCCGCCGTCAGATACAACATAGACCTTATTTGAGCCGACCGGTTGAACCAGCGCTCCATCTGGATACCAAAGAGCACCATTCGACCTAACTACCAACGTCGCATAGTTAGAGGTGGCCCAGGAGGCCTGGAACTGAGCCAGGCTGTACTTTCTATAGGCACCTAGTGTCTTGCCAGGGTCATGGACTGTCACTTGCGTTTCAGACAGCCCCACCACCACCATGAAATGCCCAAACTGAGTTGCATTCATGTTGATGTTAACTCCAACTATGACTGGGTTTTGCTTCAGTAATTGTTTACGAATAAAATCCAAATCCTTCTTGTTTTGACGTACCGTCTCGCCCAGCGGAAAATATTCGAGCAAGATTTTCTCGAGTTGCGAGATACTCGTAACGTTACCGTCGTAGTATTCCGCATTGTTTTGCGGAACAATAATCTGCTGCGCGTACATCCAGTCGAGCAATTCAATGATGCCGTTGGCTGTCGGCTCTTCCCCCAAGTAATACGAACCAAGGATGAGAGACGAGGTCGGGCCGCAGTTCATGTTCCCCTGCCAATCGCCCGGCGGCGACTGCGGTTTGAAGTTCACACCTTCGAGCAAAATTTCTTGCGCCCGAAGCTCCATCGCAATCGCCACCATGATCAGAAACCAGACGCCAAGCATCACTTTCATTTTTCTCTCCTAGAGTTGAAAGTTATGGACAAAGTCCCAGAACAGTTCCTCAGCTTTTTCCTGATTCGATCTTGTCGTGTGCAAAGAAAAATCGTAAAACGAATCTTTTACATGCACAAAAACACGTTTCGACCCAAGCCACATGCCGTCAGTTTTTGTGACGACAACGGCGTTCACTTCTGGTTTACCCGCTAAGACGAAACTTTCGAAGGTCAGAACTTCCGGATAGTAATCTGCGAAAAAATCTGTCCAACTCAAGTCTGTAAAATCGACTTCACCAGAATATACTAGCACATTGAAGGCCGTATACTCGGTGGCGATTTTTTCTGCGTTCGAATCTTGCGCACCGTCAAACGAATCAGAAAGAGACACTGCGCCAAGAACGACTAGCTCAGCCGTGTCACGAACCTGAATCACATAACTGGCCGATCGAGGAAGTAAATTTTCATTCCGCTCAACTTCATAGTACCAATTGACAGGCAGTGAGAAATTGAACTTCTCATCCTGCGCTAATTCCCATGCCGAACTAGCGCTGTCTTTTTGGATCATGAAATCGAACGTGTCTTCTTTTACCTCCTGCTCTGAAGTTACGTCTGGCAATGAATGATCGTCACTCACGGCCAAGGGACTGGGCAAACAACCGGACAAGGACAGAACCGCAAAGAGCACCAGCAAAGCTTTCATGGTTTCCTCCACGAAAATTGATTTACGCACCATAGGACACGCGTGTTATTTTTTATTGTCAAAGGGCTTTGACTCTTGAAGTGTAAAATAATAATTCTAATAAATTGAGATGGAATGTTATCCGCGTCCGTCAAATAATGATAATATCGACATTCATGTAATAAAAAAACGTCGAGTCACCTCGACAGAACAGAACTAATAGCTAGGGTTCAATCCCTGCACTATAGTGTCCCCTTTAAATGCAGGGCAAGCAAGAAAACAAGAAATGCTTAGAATTCGACATAGAACATGGATCATGGATCAATTAAATAGAAACATAATTGAACAATCATTTTGTTTTCTTGCTTTTTTGCTTTTTTGATTATTGGTTCATCTGTGTACTTTCGCACGAGACAGACCGACGATTGACAAGATTAGAACATTTTGTTATGCTTTTAAGTCCGGATCGAGAAACCACCTTGAGGCACAAGATGCACTGGATCCTGTGGAGCTTCGTCGCGGTTCTGTACCTGGTGCTGGGGAACTACCTCTCGCGACTGAGTCTGCGCATAATCAAGGGATACTCACAATGCATCCCTCACCGCTTCGAGTGGCAATGCGACTTCGAACTCAGTCTCAACTGGAGAATCATCTTCATCCTCCCCTTTACCACCTTGACGCGGATGGCAAGCTGGTTCGAGTTGTCCTCCAACGACATTCCAAAGAGTTACCCTTTCTGTGGAGCAGCTTCTCCCCTCGTACTTCTGGCAACGAGTGACCAAGTGTACAAAGTAGCCTACCACGTCATCACGACTATCGGCTGGCCGATAAAGCTCGCCTGGACCATCGCGATATTGGTCCTTAGCCCTGTCCTCTACGTAGCTTTCCGGCTCATCAGCAAGCTGCCTCCTGATACAGATGAGTACGTCTGACAGATCTCTGCCCCCGGTCGACGCGTCGACTGGGGGTTTTATTATGGACGACGTTGACAAACTCTTCATAGAATGATACTCTGATAAGTCCTCAACGGACGTTCAACTGCAACGGAGAAAGACATGGAAAAACGACCTCTCGTGCTATACGACATCGACAAAACGCTACTCGACAAGCACTACAAGCCCAACTCCGACCGCTTCGTGGATAGCGTAATCGAACTGCAGCGAGCGGGCTGGGTTGTGGGACTGAACTCCGACACCCCGGCCGTACGCATCGCTCGTCTCGCGCTGGAATGGAATTGCGATGGTCCGATCGTCTCGGAATTCGGCAATGCTATCTACCGAAACGGGAACGAGGTTCTTTCGACTTCGGATTGCAAACCCGAGTGGACCCTCATTCCTGCCGGAGAACACGGAATGAAGTTTACTACGGCTTTTTTCCTCGAAGAGCTACGCCGTAGTTATCCGGAGTTCTACATCATGGTGGGCAACCCGACCGACATCCTGCAGAAGCTCCCCCAATGGCAATTCGATCGCCCGCTCATCGTAGTCAACCCGTACCGTCGTTTCAGTCTGAGCTTCTTCCTGCGTCTGCCCGAAGGGCTGATGAACGAAGCGACTGGACAAGCACTTCTCGTCAAAATGGCGAACATCGCGAAAGAGTGCTTTGGAAACGTAACGAAACTCTCGTGTCCCGACCCACTCGTGGACATCAATCATGATTATGGGGTCGCGATACTGCACTACGCCGAGGCCCGCAAGTCAGCGGCTATGACCTTCCTCAGTGAGCGCTACGCCCCCATCATCATGGTCGGCGATAGCATGAACGACTACATGGCGGAACCCAGAGAGATCTCTCCGGCCATTCAACTGGCAGTTGGCAACGCCACGGCCGACTATAAGGACCATTGCGTCTTCTCGTCCAAGCTGGATCTGACCCTCGGCGCCATGGATTGCGCCAAGTGGATCATCGAAAACACTTCTCGCCTTCGCGGCGAATGACAACAAACGGAGCGCTGATCTCATGATCGCGCTCCGTATTTTTTTATGTCTTCAATCCATTTTCCAACCGTCGCACCATTTCATTATACAACCACAACCGTTCCGAAGCTGTGCAATAATCACATTTACAAGCAGCATAAACTGAGTACCACAAAATCTCACACAATTTTCTAAATTCTTCTGTAAACGCTCCGGCGCTAATATAAGTTTTAATTTGATTTTCAATCTCAGCGAACAAACTTGAATAATCAACGTCTTGATTTGTTTTGCGAACTTCTAATTCCTTTCTCTGAATAGAAACTAAATAACCGATCAAGTCGATTGCCACGTTTCCGCTGGCTTTGCTTTCAGTTAAATAAGGCACTGCCACGCGCGGGTCAATAAACCTGACCTTCTCGCCATCATCACTTAGAATAATATTACCAAGACTCAAATCCTTATGTGCCAAAGACAGAACAAAATTCTTGAGAATTATTTTTTTCTTTTCGATAATCCTATTAAGATCAAATAAAAGCTTTTCTGATAGACCTGCTTTTTCAAAATTAATTTTTAAAGCTGAAATAATTTCGTCAAAAAAAAGATCATCAGCAAGATTCGTCTTAGTCTCATCAAACAATAAGTTAATTTTAGCCAACACCTTTTTATTGATAATCTCTAATTGAGAAACAGAAACATGATCCTCTTTATACTTAGACTCTAGAGATTGCTTGCCTAAATTTTCTATGGCTAAAACAGAATTACCCAAATCTTCGAAAACAATATCCATTTGAGGAAAAACCGTTTCATAACTTTTCATGCGGGACTTAAACTTACCGTAGGCTTGAATTTCCTTTTTAATCACCTCCTCGGAACCAACTTTATAAATATTATTATCGCACAAAAATGTTTTTGCCTCAGAAGATCCGGAAAGTGCTTTTATTTCTTTATTCTCAATTTGATGCGCTGTAAAATATCTGTTTAAAATTTCTTCGTGCTTAATTTCTAAAACATTTGGTAAATCAAAAATTGATTTGACAGAAAATGATGCCTGACGAGACTTTTGACCATTCTTGTTTACATAAACCGTAAACAAACCCATCAAATGAGCTGGTTCTATATCGATATTATCTTGGTCTCCAACCATAACGCATTCATCTGGTTCTAACTGAAATTTTTGAATCACTCGACCAAATGCCGCACCACTTCCCTTGCGTGCATCACCAGTCCCATCAAAAATACTGCCATCAAAAATATCTGCAACTCCCAATGCTGTCAAAACATTCTTTACCCAGACAATTGGTGCATCAGTTAAAACTGCTAGTTGATACTTCTGCTTTAATTTTTCGAGAAATGGCTTTAACTCAGTATTTTTCTTAATGTATTTTTCAGCTGGAATATCCCAAACTGTATTAAAATATTCTTCACGACTAATTTGAAATTCTTTTTCTAAAGCCAGACTGATTTGCTCGCCCCAGCGTTCTTGAATACCTTTCAGAACAACTTCTGCTTCGACCAAGGTCTTGCCTAATTTCTTGGCAATAAAAAGCGTGGCGTTTTTCAAAATCTCTTGATAAGCGCCCGATTGGTTGAACGAAGCACCTTCGTATTCGTAAAGAGTGCCGTCCATGTCGAAGATTATTAATTTAGTGTTCATACTCTTACTTTAGCGTGTATTTGGTAGAACGTCAAAGTTAAAGTCCATCTAACCGTCAATCAATAAAGCAAGAAAACAAGAAAGCAAAAAGATAACTATGGGAGAATAATTGCTTTTTTGTTTTCTTGTTTTTTTGCTTGCCGTGTACTTAAAGGAAACACTTTATAGTACATGGATTATTACAAAAAATATAAAAGGGCCAGGAGTTGTCTCCTTAGCCCTCAAGAACAGATCTAGCCGACCGTGAGCGCCCAGTAGTGGTGCTTCAGCGGCGCTTGGCTGGCGGGCTTGGTGACGCCCGTGTCGGTCATACCGATACGCTCGGCGGACTTGATGGAACCGATGTTGTCTTCGCGCAAGCGCGTCAGGACAAGCAAGGGCGTCTTGTACGCGATGAGTTTCTTCAAGAACGCCTGACGAAGGACATAGGCACGACCCTGACACTGGAATTCGGGGTGAACGATGAGTTCGCGTTCCCAGATAAGGAGCTTGTCCGAGTGCCCGTTATCGATGACCCACTGCGCCAAATCGTTACTACGGTCAGCCCGCAACTGCTGGAGCGAAAGAATGTCGTGCCAGTGCGCACCGACGATATCGTCACCGTAGAACATGACCATCCCTGTGAATCCCGGCTTCTCGAACAAGGGATCAAGACGTGCCATGACTTCGCCGAAAGTGAGATCTTCGAACCAAGGGAAACCAGCAAAAGCTGCTTGATAGACGCGAGCAACCGCTTCCTTGCGTTCCGGTACCAAGGGTTGAATGAGCATGGTTGACCTCAAAATGGTTGAACTGACTTTGCCTTACTCCACCAGAGTTCTAGCGTGGCGTGGATCATTGCAATTTAACATAAAACAAAAAGGCTGTCAATCTCAAAGAACAGATGTTAACCAATAATCAAAAAAGCAAGAAAACAAGAAAACAATTAGTATCCAATGACAATTTTTTGTTTCTTTGCTTTATTGCTTTTTTGCTTTTCCCGCTGTTCGCGAGCGGCGGGGTTTCTTGATTAATTGCTAAAATATTTTCTAAACTTTTTCAATTTCGATAGCAACAACACCAAACTCTTTTTCCTGTTCTTTTGTATAAAATTGATAATAAACTGATACCGCCATTTCAACAGAACTTGCTCCTGGAATCACTTTTTTAACTCCTTCTTTTTCAATCATCTCAGCAAAAGTTTTATAAACTCTCTTTCCTACAATCTTATAATTACTAACTTCATTTATTTCTAAAACATCCCCAACTTCAGCTTCTTGAAATTTCCCTTTATTTAAACGCCCTTCGACACTTTTTGCCCCAGAGAGAATATAGCTAAAATATGGTTCTTGAACATTAATTTGAATGATTTTCATAATGAATATTATACAATAATTAATTTTAAAAATGATGGAGCGGGCAGATATGCTACCCGCTCCAAACTCTGACTTACATGAGCTCAAAAGCAAAGACACGCATGCCACCTTCTTGTCTGACTTTTTCTGGCGGATAAATCGCGCTGTATGCCGCAATAGCAGCTTCTTTTCCCATCCCTGAAATCAGCTTATGAGGAATCTCGAAATCAAGCATCGCCGAAACACTGGCATAGGTTCTTATCGCTGTGATCTTGACGTCAACGTGCCGATGCTCCCAGAAAAATCTCACAACCTCCCCGACACGAATGCTACGAAGTGACGGATAGTTGATCCTTGCTTCGAGTGGTTTCCGTCCAGAAGCGATCTGCTCGAAGTATATACGCTTAAACCGTAGCTCTTTCATGACAGCTCCTTTTTCAGAACATATTCAGTAACCCCAAGCTGATACTTACCAACTTGCTGGTCAATGATATGGAATCCGTGCTTTTGAAAAAAGCCAAGGACTCAGGTTTGTTCTCGGAGACAGTTACGAGCAAAGCCCTATAACTATGCTCTCTTGCGAACACTTCCGAAAAAGACAACAATGCAGGACCGTGACCTACCCCTTTATGCTCGAGAAGGACCAAGAGTGTCGAAATTTTAAGATACGAAAGGTCATCCCGCACTTTCAGCGACAGCAATCCGGCCACTTGCCCACTGTCAGAGACGATGACATAAGCTTTCTTCAGACCAGCGCCTGTCATCCATTCATTAAGGGCCTTTGACTGATCCCCATACAACGGCTGGAGTCTTTCAACAGCGATTTGACGAAGAACATCATAATCACCACTCTCTACGGCACGAATTGCCATAATAGTCCCCCCTTCCTGTATACGGCAGAAGGCGTTGTTGGTTGATACTATTAAAATACAAAAAGTAAAAAATGTCAACTTAAGGGATACCCTAAGTTGATCAATAATCAAAAAAGCAAAAAAACCTGCACTATAAAGTCTCCCCCTTAAGTGCAGGACAAGCAAGAAAACAAGTAGTATACAACGAAAATCTTTTTGTTTTTTTGCTTTATTGCTTTTTTAATTATTGCCAAAATACTTTTGTCATCTTATAACACCCAATCCCATACTCCCCTACCAAGAGCGGATAAAATTCTTCGTCATTAATAACAGTTTTTTGGAAATCAACTAACTTTTCTTTGTTATTTTCGAGTTTGCCGTAAACCCAAAAAATGTTTTTATTCTTTAGATTATTCTTATCAATTCCCTTGCAGTAATTCGTAACAAAGTCATCAAGGATCTGCTTAAGTATTATTCGTAACTTCTCAGAATCTTTCGGCCCACATTCGATTTCAATTCCAGGATTAGCGAACTGAACAAGAGGACCAGTGGCTTTCTGTTCTTTCGGTAACCAAATAACAATGTTGGGGATATCAAATTGCAAAGCTAGAAGTAAATCATCGAAAACCAATTTTGTCAGGATAATAAATAGACCAGAATTAGCGACTGAACCATGAATATCAACGACATAATTATAATTTTTGAATTGTCTGACCAACTCGGCCGCGCGTTTTTCTTCGTAAAGTTCAGAGTTGATATTGCCTGGTGCGTTGCGATTCATATCAACATCAATAAATCTCTTATTTGCAGCAAATGCTTTTTCATTGGCGAGTATCCAGTCAAAGTTTTTATTGGCTGGCAAAGTTTGAAGAACATCAACACCAATCTTTTCATCGCCGTGAGTGGCGCCAAGAAATAAAATATCTTTTTTAGTGCCGTTTTTTTGTGGGAGGAAATGTTGGTCGTTGGAATTTAAAAAACTGTTCAGCTTATTTTGAAAGTTACTGAAATCTTTTTGGTAGAATTGGGGGATTTGGTTTAGGTTAAACACATTTTCTCTAAACATGCTACAAATAATTTTAATTTATATTAATTTTATTCAGTAAATTTTGAGATTGCTTTTGTAAATTCAATAAATACAAATCAAAATCAGGCAATAACTGCAAACGACCATCAGTTAATAAATACAAGTGAGTCAATTTAATTTTTGACAATAAATAACGATCATGCGAAACAATAACAACCGTTCCTTGGTATGTCAGTAAAACTTCTTCTAACGCTGTTAAAGCTTCCAAGTCCAAATGGTTGGAAGGTTCGTCCAAAATTAAAGCATTGACTGACTTTGCCGCAAAAAGCAAAAAAATTAATCTGGCTCGTTCACCAGGGCTTAAAGTACTTATCAATTTATCTGCTAATTTCGGCACAAAATTAAAAACATCAAGCAAGTGATAAATTTCTTTTGTAGGCAAACCTGTTTTTGCAACAACAAAATCAAAAATAGTTATCTCCAAGTCCAAATTTTCATGCTCTTGCATTAAATTACCGGCATGTAACCCAGGGCTGACATGCACTTCTCCCGAGATTGGCTTTAAATCCTGCGTTATAACTTTAAGTAAAGTTGTTTTACCCTGACCATTTAAACCAACTACGCCAACTCTGCTACCATATCCTATCTGCAAATTAATTGGACCTATTATTGGCTGACCATTATAACCAGCTACCACCTGAGACAAAGTGATTGTGGGTTTTGCTTTATCAAATTCAACATCCAGTGGGATTGATAATGGCACTCGTTTTCTGGTAACCTTCATATCAGCCATCCTAGTTATTTTCTTTTCTGACGCTTTAGCTTTTTTTGCCAGCCCTGATGATCTATTGCGCTGCGCCCCTCTTATGTACTTGTCATTATCATGCGGAGCTTGTTGTGCACCTTTTTGCGCCCACTGTTTTAGCTGTTCACTTGATTCTATAACCTGTTTAATTTTATCCTGCTGTAATCGAACAGCTTGTTTTTCTTTGGCAATCTTTTTTTGCATATATTCCAAATATTCGCTATAAGATCCTGAAAACACCTCAGCCTGATGAGTATACCAGTCAAGAGCAATTACTCTATCCGCGACCTTATCCAAAAAACGCTGATCATGCGAAATTATCATTACACTAGCTTTTGTTTTTTGCAAAAACATTTCTAACCAAATAATCGCTGGCAAATCTAAATTATTCGTCGGCTCATCAAGTAGCAAAAGATCAGCTTCTTGCATTAAGACACCAATCAAAGCTACTTTTGTTTTTTGACCGCCACTCAAACTGTTAATTTGGCGTTCTGGATTTAAATCAAACAAACCAACCCCTTTTAGCATGATTTCAAGTCGCGCTCGAAAAGAATGACCCTGTTTGCGTTTATACTGTTCTTGAAGATTATTATATTCAGTTATTTTCAAATCATCGCTCAAATCTTGTTCCAGCCGCTTCATGTTTGCCTCTATTTCAGTGAAGTCAGTCACAGTCTTAACATAATCTAAAATAGTTTGCTTTAAATTTAATTTTAACTCCTGGGGCAAATAAGCAATTTTAAAGTCAGAGGATTTATTAATTTCCCCTGAATCAGCTATATCCAAACCTGCTATAATTTTCAATAACGTTGATTTGCCGACGCCATTAGCGCCAACTAAAGCGATCTTTTCCTGTGGATTGATAGAAAAAGACACTTTATGCAAAACCGTCTGACCAGGGAAATCCTTGCTTAAATCTCTCACTTGCAACATATTTAAAAAAACTCCTTTAAATTGGATTTATTTTGAAGATCTTTTATTCCGATATTTAATATATGATTTCAAGCCATAGGGATCCTGACTTTTCGTTGAGCCTGCAAATAAATACGAGCAAGCAATACACTCATTTAAATTTTCTTTCCTGAATTGCTGAAAAACTTTATTATTTTGCCACGTCTTAACAAAATTATTATCAATCTTCGGTAATTTATCTTTTTTATTCTTGTAATATCCAGCCTCATTTAAAAAAGGACAGGTGACCATTTTCCCGTCTACATCGATTGTTAAACCGCTTAAAGTTGCTCGGCAGGTTTTTCTAAAATCGTTTTGATAAAGTATTGGGATTTGATTAAGATTAAACATATTTTTTATTATTGGAACATGAAAACATCTTTGGTAGGGGCTCAAAATTTTAAGCCCCTACCAAATTATTATTTTCTGATTTTATCAAACCACCGATTAAGAACTTTTGTATAACCTTTTTGCGGATCAAAATTTCTAACTTGAAATTTCTGACAGCTTATCTCTTGCCCTTTTTCATCTTTTAAATAATAAAATCTTTTTGTCGGCACAGCGATAGTTGTGTTTGAAACACCATCCCATTGGCTAATTTTAAAATGAGTTTTAAGTCCGCTATCCCAAGTAGGATCAACGAAAACCCATTTTTTATTTTCTGGAACATAAACTTTTAATAAAACATGACTTGCTTTTGCTTGTGGTGCCCGATTAACTATTTCTTTAGGAATATTTGTTTCGGCCCAAGTAAAATAACAATACACCAGGCGACAACGCAAACCAATGGCCTCCAAAAGTTTACTGAGGAGTTTGGCCTTGGCACCACAGGAGGCATTTTTGCCTTCTTCCCCCAAATAATATGGAATATCCCTGACTGCTTCAAATAATTTTACGCGTAATTGTTTGTTAGGTGTCATATGCTTCTAGAATCAATATAGCAAAAAGTGTAAAATATCATAATACACGACAGCCACCTATCAATGGCTAACGTTGGCTGGGGCGCTTTTTTATTTAAATATTTTTTTGATTTGCTTTGTACTAAGATGCAAATAGGACAATCGAGGGTCACAATAATGTCTACCAGTTTTAATTTTATTTCCGCTGAACTCTAAAACCAATACCATTGGTGTCCTATAAACTTTTTTAATCTTAGTATCAGGATAACTTTCAACTAATTCTACCATAACTACATTATTTCCTTCCGCAATATTTTTAATATCATATTTTCTTCCTCTGACAGGATAGACTGCTTGCATTTCTTTTTTTACAATTTTCGTTGCGGGAAATAATTCTCTCTTCCCTACATAAACCCAGGTCATTGTATAATCTCTGGTCATTTTTTTTAACGCAGAATCAATATCACCCCTAATTTCATCATCAAGAATTTCTAATACTGTTTTAACTTTTCTACTTATTTTTTCCATATTAATTTACCTGGTCGAGTTACTAATGAATTTAATTAATAATCTACAATTCACACTTCAATCGTAGCCACAAACACTACTAAAGTCAATGATTTAAAAAACTCGACAATTTGTTTTGAAAACTAAGGAAATCTTTTTGGTAGTGTTGTGGGATTTAAGTTGGGTTGAGCATGTTTATTTATTCTCTTGTCCTTTGTCTGATTATTCTTCAAACAAACTATACTATTAAATCGAGCCACAACATTACTATCCATCCTCTTTTTAATTTCGTTCAAAAGATCTTGATTTGTCACACACGTTTTATATTGGAATTGAATAATCAATTTTGTAATAATAATCGCATAATGGAGTACTCTCTCCAAAATAGCCATATTCAAATTTTCCCTTGTCATTATTCTCATACACATATTGTAAATAGTTCCCGCCTCTCTAAGACTAAATTCTTTGATTTGTGCTTCGGAAAATTTTGGCAAGTAATAATTGGGGTCTTCACATCCAAAAACTTTTTGATATCCCAAATTTGCCTCTATAATTGATTGAATAATTTTGCCATCTACCATCAATAAATTAAAATTCCCTGTGCTCAAAAAATCTTTACTAATAACGACACCACCAATCTTTAAACCGTAGTTATCTTTAAGCTCATTAAAACAGTCGTTGATTTTACGCTTTTCTTTATAACCAATATTACGGACAACAAGTACGAAGTCTATATCACTATTAATAGAAACATCTTCCCCAACACCATAACTACCAGCACCTATGATATACGCAAAATTTTTGCCTAGTTTTTCTTTAATCCGAATAGACAATTCCACAAAATTTCCATCAAACATAATTTATTTGCTTAAATGCTTTAGCAATCATTTTTTTTTCATCTTCAAATGAGCAACGTTTTATTGCTTCCTCTGGTGGGACAAGAAAAGCATCTACGAAGCCTTCAGTTGCTAATGCTTTAAGTTTAATTTTTTTGCCTTCAATAAGATATGTACTAACAGTTTTGTTATGAGTCGCAAAACCATAATTGGGGGTAAAGATGTATGAATATTCACCAATCTTTCTTTTCACAATCCCGCTTATAAGACCTGTCTCCTCCTTAGCTTCCCTCAAGGCAGCATCACTCGCTTTTTCTCCATAATTAACATGACCTTTTGGTAAAAAAATACTTCCATCAGCTTTTTTAATTAAAAGAATTTTTATGTCCTCTTTGTTTTTAAAATAAACAACAGCACTCGCTGATAAATGCTTAACACTCCTCTTTTGTTCCATTCTAACAGCACGACCAACTAGTCCAACTATTTGCGATGGAGTTTGAAATGTAATGGAGTAAGATGCTACCTTTTGCAAAACTTGATCTGCAAAATCATTTTTGCCATAAGCTAACCGCCGGCAATCATTCTTCATGTCAAAAATTTCCGTGCAGTCTGTCTTTTTGAGCCAACTAGCACGATCGTATTTGGGATATAGAAATTTTGCCCTATGTGAAAAAACCAAAATCTCAAGATTCGCCTTTGACTTAGTCTTTGACAAACAAATTACTTTTGGTTTTGCCTTTAGACAATACCGCGGATAAACTATCATTGAAAGTTGTGCCCCTGAGTTTGATTTTAAACCAAAATCACTTAAAGAAAAAAGTCCGTGGCACCTAGAAGTATCATCCACTAAAATCCCACGACTGTTCAAATTGGTTAAATATTCATTACGTATATGTATTGGAAGATCAGGAAAATCAAGCACTGTATTGCTAGCAACATTATATATGCTAAATTCATCACTCACATACCCCTTGCTTTTTAAACTCAATTCCAAAGAAGCTGTAGTCTTGCCAACATTTGTTCCATCATCACCAAATAATATGGTTTTACCCTCAGACCAGACAGCTGTTGAGGCATGTAAAAGGAGTTGGGGTTTATCAATAGCTATTAAATCTGCAAATCTGAATATAACTTGCATTATCATAATAGGTAAAAGAGGGTCGACACGATCATCAAGCGTTGGTCCGGCAACCTCAACAGATCGATTCTTTAAATCAATTTTTATAGATCTTTTCGCCCCTGCTTTAAAAACAATTACCCCATCACTTTTTTTAACCAAGACCACTTTAAAAAACCTTAAAATATCGTTAATAACTTGTGATCCTTTTTTAATATCAACTTTTAAAACTATAAGCCCAATTTGTATATATTTAATCATAAATTGTTAAAGATAAAATTAGAGAAATTAGTGCAGGTCGAGGTTTGGTCGACCTGCACCGTTAAAACAAGAGGGATTCGAACCTATCGAGGTTTTCGCACAGACTCTCGGATGAATTATCAAAAACCACATCCGCAATCTGACAAACCGTGTTTGCTCCTCGATCCAACTTAACCTTATCCTTTTCATCGACAATAGTGCAAGCAACACTACTATCGACAGCCAACTCCAAAGAAGCACGATAGCAACGTGTTTCTTTGTCAACGTCCAAGTATACAATCTGAAACCTCTCTCCCCACATCAACTTTAAAAAAGCTGGGACATAAGGGTCATGCAAACTCTCGATCGAGAAACGTTGAACGTAGTAGTGCCTCTTAATGAAGTGTAGAAATTCCATCGCCACTTTTTCTGGAGTTACCTTTTCCCCACGACTTTCCACACATTCGATGAAATATCGTAACTTCAGCCGGTAAAAACCATGATGAATCCTCAAATACTCGGCAAAACTGCTTTTGCCACACTCGCTGAGTCCACCAAACCCTACTATCATCAAGCGGGGACTTATCCATAAAACAGGCTCTTACCGCTTTTTGCAAGTGGGATTGGTAACGTGCGTACCGTTGACGCATGTGTTTAGGAAAAACGTCATCAGTAAAATTCAAAATACTTTTAATCGATTCAACAGATTGAAAATACTCATTGTTGGGAACCAACAAAATCTCAAATTCCGAAGGTTCATACTCCAATTTTGCAAGGAATCTTCGAGTTGTTTCAACCATTGCTTCTTGAATTCCGACTTTTTCTCGGGTCAACCATGTCGCCACGCAAACAGCCTTAAACATTCGCCACCCACGATCAAGAATCGTGATTTTTCCTTTACACTGGTCCTTCTCTCTCTTGTTAAGTGATTCAATTATGATATCTGTCAATTCATCAGCAGACACCGTTTCGAACCACCAACGGGACATCTCGGAGCCATGCAATTTTGGCCATCGCGAACTATATTCCGTCAACGGCCTTGTCACATAGAAGAGTTGTGAAAAGTCACGTGACAGCATCCTGATTTGCTGACTTTTTCCTGAGCCATCCAATCCGTTAAATGATACTTTCTGCATTTTAATTTACCTCCTTAAACAACTTTTCAGATATCGCTCTAGGCCGAACATCGTGCAGAGACAAAGATCCCAACTCAATCCACTCAAGCAAGTGCCTACCAGTATAACCCTCGCCATTTTTGTACTCAGGTCCAGTCCCGGTACCAAGAATACCGCCGATCTGTTCACAAAAGAAGAACATTTCCACTATTCCTTTTTCCTGCATCTTGATCTGGTTAGAGCAAAACAACTGCCCGACCTTCACTTTAATGCCCAACTCTTCCGTACACTCTCGGATAAGTGCCCCTTCAAAACTCTCATCACTTTCCTCCACTCCTCCGCCTGGGAAAACCCAATATTCTTCATTTTCCTTGATGCGGTGGATAAAAAGAACTTTATTATCACGAATGATAATGGCTCTTACTCGAGTCTTCATGTCCCTTTCTCCTCTTGTTCGTTGTTAAAGTACTGTAGAGGACTGTGATCCTCATCTTTATAGTATTATAACTTATCAAAACTACAAAGTCAGAATCACAGTTCTAAATAATTAATTTTTTAAACTGACTAAAAACTTTGGCTAAAACGGTACTCTTAATATCTTTTTTAACATAAAAACCACCACTAGTCAACACAATAAAGGTATATAGATTACCATTATTTATTTTGTCAAATTTGAGTTTCCGTATAACATCAACAATCCGTAACTCCTCTTGGACATTACCAAATAGTGCAATTTTGCTTTCGAATAATTTTGCTGTCTTTATAATTCTGACAAACTTTTTTTTGTTAATTGTTTTAAGGTTGTAAGATAATAATACTTCAAAAATAATTCCATAAAAAACAGCTGGACCATGGCGTAAAGCTAAAGTCAATTCTAAATAATTTGCTAAAGTATGACCAAGACTCAATGCTTTATGAATCCCAACTTTATCATTATAATCTACTTGAACAAATTGTTTTTTTACTCTCAAAGAAAATTTAATTATCTTCTCTTCATCCAAATTTACAGAGCTCGATAAATAATTCTCTATCATTTGTATGATCTTATAATCAGCGACCAACAAGGCATGCTTCCAAACTTCTACTAAGCCATAAACAATTTCTTTTTCCGATAATGTTTTTAAAAACTGCCTATCTATAAACACAAATTTCGGAAAGTAAAAACTACCCAATAAATTTTTTAACCCTCTAAAATTAACAGCCACCTTCCCGATAACAGCGTCAGACATACTCATCATTGTTGTTGGTATTTGTATAAAGTCAATCCCGCGCATAAATATAGAAGAGATGAAACCAACCATATCCGCTACAAAGCCTCCTCCGACAGCTACTAGACAACTTTTTCTATTCAATTTATAAATAATCAACTTTTTCAACAAGCATCCACAGTATTCAAAATCTTTATAGTGAGCCTTTGGATTTATAAAAACAATGCCACAAGCCCCACTTTTTTTTACTAATTTTTCTATATATTTTTTTTGTTTGCTAAAGAGATGTTTATCCACAAAGAAAAGTATTTTTTCGTAATCAACATCTTTAATTTTTTTAATGATAAAATCTGCTATATCGTGATCAACATAAATCTCTTCGGACAAAAGAATAGGTGTTATTTTTATTTTTTGCATATTATTCTACTAGAATCAAAATTATTTACAATTTTGTCGAT
>LBYP01000015.1 GCA_000996245.1 Parcubacteria group bacterium GW2011_GWA2_40_23
AAACCTCTAAAATTGTTGCCATAGTCATAGAAGACTACGGTAACCTATTTATTATCTATTCGGTAGGTCTTCGGTAACATTATTTATTATCTATATCGCCACCTTGAAAATCTCCGCTGTCCGTGATAAGATAATATCATAAACTTAATATTAAATATGTTCGAACGCAATCCCTCATTTCTTAAAAAAATCTATCAGAATTTAGGCGCGAGCGAAGAAGTCGCGAGAATCGCTGAACGCACCAAAGTTCAAACAGGTGAACGCGTGCCAGAAAAGCCCGAAGCCCGCATCCAGAATTATCTGGACTATATTCACGACAGTTTAGACCCCCAAGACCCACACCGCCGTGAAGAAAAGCTGGGTCGGTTTAAACAAACACTGTATGACAAAAACGTCATTAAGCCCGATGAAATACCCGAGGCATATTTTAATACGCAACGTCGTTTAGCCCGCGAACAAGGACACGGTGATGTGGAAATAAATCAAGAAACCAGAAGACAATTAACCGAAGTAATTATTACTGACCAAAAAAGCAGTTTAGACAACTGGGTGGACTATTTAGCTTCGCCTGATGCCACTTATCCCGACTGGTTAAAATACTGGGCGATTAGAAGTATTTTAGGCATGGGTGAATATGATAAAGAAAAAAAGTTATTTGGCAAAAGAAGAAAAGACACAGTAAAACCATATCCCGACCTTGACCGTGAAGCTCTGGCGTATGTTTTGGATGCTATGGAAAAGAAATACAGTGGGAAAGGAATGAATTTGGAATCAATGGAAGAAGATGATAGAAAACAATTTGAACAACTTTTACAAGGCGAAAGTTTTGCTAAACTTTATGCTTGGGCCATTGAAAAAGTAACGCCCGCCAGCCCAGAACAATTAGCCGACACCAAAGGTGAGTGGGTAAAATATCCGCAAGGTTCTGACCACACAACACTCGTGCAATCACTTCAAGGACACGGCACTGGTTGGTGCACCGCTGGCGAAAGCACTGCCCACACTCAATTAGACGGTGGTGATTTTTATGTTTTTTATTCTCTTGACCCCAAAGGCAAACCCACAGTGCCCCGCGCCGCCATTCGCATGCAGGAGGGTAGTATTGCCGAAGTTAGAGGTGTGGGAGCCAATCAAAATCTTGACCCGCATATTGGCAAAGTAGTGCAGGACAAGTTAGCGGAATTTCCCGACGGTAAATTGTATGAAAAGAAAAATCAAGACATGAAACAATTTACCGCGATTGAAAACAAAATACAAAAAGGGCAAGAATTAAATAGAACAGATTTAGTATTTTTGTATGAAATAGAATCGCCAATTCAAGGTTTTGGCTACCAAAAAGACCCGCGCATACAGGAAATACGAGAAACACGCGACCCCAAAGCCGATGCTCCATTAGTATTTGATTGCGAACCTAACCAAATCGCCCGGGGGCAAAGTGAAATTAACGAAAATACCAAAGCATATATCGGCTCGCTCTTCCCCAATATTTTTCAAACCTTAAAACATATTGAACATCTTTATACCACTTTTCCCGAAGGCAGAATCGTTAGAAACACCATTGACATTGGCGGACAGACCAAAGAAGAACTAGCAGATGAAATGAAAAGACAAAATATTCATATTTTTGATTATGCGCAATCAATGTTAGATAGTGAAAATTTTACCACGGCTGAAAAACCTGAACCCGCTGATTTGGTAAGATTAAAAGTACGAGATTTAAATTTAGCTAATCCGACCACAGATAATATTTACCAAAAAGCCAAAGAACTTGGTTTGGAATTATGCCCCGCTGAAGTCGGCCCGCGGTACCGACTGCAATATACCAACCAGCCAGCAGGTGAATATTTATATATTGCTATGAAACAAATTACCGACTCTGGTGGCAACCCGAACGTCTTCGGGCTCAGTCGCGATGACGACGGGCTGTGTCTGCACTTCTATTGGGCGGGGCCGGCGCGCGAGTGGCTTTCTGACCGTGAGATCGTCTTTCGCATCCGCAAGTAACACTTTGAATTTTTAACACTTTTGGTTTTTGGTCTTTTGGCACTTGGAGGTTTGGAGATTAATCTGTAAACAAATCAGAATAAAATATTTGGATTTTTTGTGTTAAATTATGCGTATTTCCGTGGCCAAGAATTCCCAAGTAAGATGCTAATGATTCTTTTGAGTGTTTTTGTTTCAACTTTTTAAACATTCTTTTTTTAGTACTCGTGCGGGGTATTAAATGATGTGGAAAAATAACCCAACCTAAAAAATCTAAACCACTGGCTAAAGTTTTAATAAATAATTTTTTAGGATGAAGTGTTAGTTTCAGTTTATTTGTTAAAAATTCGGATAATTTGGGAATTAATTTTTCCAAATAAAATTTGTCTTCGCTAAATACAACAAAATCATCAGCATAGCGAATATAATATTTAACTTTTAATTTCCGTTTTACAAATTGGTCAAATTCATTCATATAAATATTTACAAAAAGCTGGCTGGTTAGATTTCCCAATGGCAAACCAACATCTATTTTATCCTTAGTATTAAAGCTGTTAATAAGTTGATCTAACATCCACAATATATCCGCATCAGTAATATATTTTTTTAAAATATTTTGCAAAACAATATGATCAATGCTGGCAAAAAATTTTCTAATATCGTCTTTTAAAATCCAAACCGTTTTTTTATTATTCAAAGACACTTTTTGAGCAAAATTTCTAAATCTAATTATTGCTTTGTGCGTGCCTTTGTCTATTCGGCACGAATACGAATCATAGATAAATTTTTTATCAAAATATGGATACAAAATTCTGTAAACCGCGTGATGCACCAAACGGTCGCGCACGCTGGCTTTGTGGATGTCGCGCTGTTTGGGGTCGTTAATCTTAAAAGCATGATATGAACCATGGCGATAATTTTTTTTTAATTCCTCGTGAAGCAATAAAATTTGGTCTGTCAAATGCAATGAAAATTCAATAACATCTTTACGCTTTTTCTTGCCACATAAAAATTCGCGCCAAGAAAAAAGCAGATTATTTATAGAAATAATACTTAGAAAAGAAAGCTAAATTTATGGGTGAGAAAAAGTCGCTGGAAGAAAAAATATTGAACTTTGAACAAAAGCAAAATGGTTGGCTCGAACCGATGAGAGAATGGCTAAAAGAAGCTGTAAATTTGCCTAAAATCGCGCGGGAGAGCAACCTTTTGGATAAAAAGGTTGTTGCCAAAAAAATATTTGGCTCGAACCTCCGCCTCACGGGCGGAAAAGTGATGTGGGGGGAAGAATTGGCTACGCCATATTTGCTCCTTGGCTCGGAAGCGAAAAGCCCGACTTTTCGCTTCACTCACCTGCGTTCGCAAATAAAAAACGGCGACACTTCGCCGAAAAAACCTTGGGTGGCCGTTGCGGCCGCTCGTGAAAAAATTGGTAAAATTGAAGATTGTTTAATCGTGGTACTCCCAAGGGGAATCGGACCCCTGTTTTTAGGATGAGAACCTAATGTCCTAACCACTAGACGATGGGAGCATTAAAATTATTTCTTTAGCCAATCAGTTGTTTGCCTTATCAATAATTCGGACGCTTCTTCTGGATGCTTCATCAAAGCCTTAACAACTCGTTCCATACGTGAGCCTTGAGACCCCTTAACCAATACTAAATCATGTTGCTTTATAATATCACTAATTTTATTTTGTGCAAGATTAGAATCTGCAAAGATATAAATATTTTCTTTAGCCAAACCAGCTTTCTCAGCACCACGAGCAAAGGACGAAGCAAAGCCTCCAACAGCCACGAGAACATCGCATTTAGATTCAGCGACTTGTGCGCCAATATTTTCGTGCGCTTCTTCTGAATAATCACCAAGTTCTAACATGTCTCCGAGTACAGCGACTTTGCGTTCGACTTGTCCAATCTGTAACTCAGCTAAAGTTTTGACAGCGGCTTCAACTGCGGTCGGTGAAGAATTATAAGTATCGTCGATAATCAATGTTTCATTTTTACCTTCAATTAAATGCATGCGACCTAATGGAGCATGATAATTTTTTAAACTTTCAGAAATTTGGATCAAATTCATACCAAAAGCTAAGCCGACTGCTGCACCAATCAACGCTGAATTAATTTGATGTCGTCCAACCACACCTGGAAGAAAAACCGGAACCACAGCACCTTTATAATTAATTTTAAATTTAATACCAGCAATATGCCAACCTTCGCCCTGTTCCGCAAAATCAATGGCACGCACCAAGGAATCCTCGGCGTATCCATAAGATATTACCTGTGCTTCAGTTTTTTTGTCCATTTTGCGGACGAGCTCATCATCATAATTTAAAATTGCAAAATCATTTTTTGTTAAATGCGTTACAATCTTTTGCTTTTCTTTAACAATATTTTCAATAGACTTAAATGCTTCCAAATGCGCTGGTCCAATGCGAGTTACAACGCCGACATGGCAGGGAGCGATATCAGTCAAATAACTAATGTCACCAGGTTTGTCTGCACCCATTTCAAGGACAAGCATTTCCGGATATTCTTTATCAAACCTTAAAAGTAATCGAAAAGCTTTCTGAAATACTTTTAACCAACCAATGATCGAGTGTCCGCCAGTCTCAACTCCGATAATTGTTAATGGCACACCAAGCTCATTATTATAGTTTTTAATGTTTGTTCTGGTATTAAAAGTAGAAGCTAAAACAGCAAAAACAGCCTCCTTAGCGGAGGTTTTACCAATGCTGCCAGTTATACCCACAACTTTGGGTTTGTACTTTGCGAGGATCTTTTTGGCTAAATAAGCCAAAATATATTGAAGAAGCTGTTTCATAATAGCTAAATTATAACAAAATTTATGGGTTGTAGCAACCTTGTAGGGGCTCAAAATTTTGAGCCCCTACCAAACATTGACAAATTATTGACAAAAATATTAAATTTGTTATACTTTGCTGTTGCCAAGTGGTGACGTGATTAACTGTCTTGGGGTGCAAGATGCGCCAATCCTTATCCATCCTGGTTCTCTCCCTGGCTCTCCTATTCTCGGCTTGTACCAACATTCAAGATTCAAACCGAGAATCAGCCCTCTACGTGGTCGAACGCGACACTTTCTGTTCCAAGGTCATCAACTACTTCGGTATTTCCTCGGGTGAAGGGCTAGGGTCACATGACCCGTACATCTACAACACTCAGCCGGACATGAACTCAACGTTCAACGAATCGCACCCAGTCGTGCACATCGTCCTGTTCGAAACCGATCAGGTGGAAGGCCTAAAACCCTACTGCCTGGCGTTCCTGGACGACAAAAAAATACCTGAAATAGTGCGGCTAATCTGCTTCGGCGAATCGCCCGAAAAGATCAATCTACCGGATCTGGCACGAGAGCTTCCCGTGCCGCCGCCGACCACCATGGTCGACCCGAACGCCGTGCCGCTGGAAGGCACTCTAAAACCAAACTGAGCCACGCCCCCGCCACCGATCATCGGTTGGCGGGGCTTTCTTTCCCTTACATCGCGCGTTAGCGTCATTGCGAGGCCCCTATGGGTAGGCCGAAGCAATCTCACGTATCCTGACTACAAATTAACTACTTATCCAAATCCTCATACCAATCTTTACTTAAATCCTCCCAATTCTTATTTTCCTTCCGAATCAAATCAACTTTCTTTTTTCTTGATCCTGCTTTCAACTGCTTTTCCCTAGCAATCGCATCTCGGATATCATCATACTCTTCCCAGTAAACCAATTTATTTAATTTATATTTTGAACTAAATGAATCTGGGTATAGGCCGGTTTTGTGTTCCCAAACCCTTTTAGTTAAACTTGAAGTAACACCAATATAAATAACTCTATTACCTGCATTGGACATGAAATATACAAAACCTTTTTTATTCATACATAACATTTCGAGCTTACTTAGCTAAGGAAACGATTGCAGCTCATGATCATTAAGATCTGTGAGATTGCTTCCCTGTACCATAAAGTGTTCCCTCTAGGTGCAGGGTAAACGTTTCTGTTTCACGAACTCGCAATGACGCTTAAGATATGATTTAGTAAAAGTGCTTGAGTATAATTACTCCTCCGTCGGAACATTATAATAATCCATAATAAATTTTGCGACTTTTCCAAAAAGAGGCGTAGCAGAACTTTCCGCGAATGGAACATTTTTTACACGCTCAAGTTTAATCACCATCGCCAAACGCGGATTATTAAAAGGCATAACACCCACAAAAGTATGATTAAAATCATTACTATAGCCACCTTTAACGGAATCAGCAATTTGCGCTGTGCCAGTTTTACCACCGACCAAATAACCCGGAACTCTAGCTAACTTACCATAACCATTATTCACAGCCGACACCATCATGCTTTTAATCAATTTGGATGATTGCGGAGAAATGACTTGTCCAACTATTTTAGGTTTTTTTTCTTGAACAACTGTCCCATTCTTTTTAATAATCTTCTCAACAACATACGGTTCCATAAGTTTCCCATCATTCGCCATAGCCGCATATGCTCGAACAAGTTGAATCGGCGTGGTCATAATTCCCTGACCGAAAGAAGCTGTCGCCAAATAAACCGGATTCGGATCATTTAGTGAAGTGATGTTCCCGGCATCCTCCCCGCACAAATCAATCTCTGTTTTCTTGCCAAAACCGAAAGCTTCCACATAACGTTTAAAATCTGGCAAACCCACTTGCTGTGCCGCAAAAACAGCTCCAGTATTTAACGACTTTTCCAAAACTTGAGTCATCGTCGTAACGCCCTGCGGTATATCGATCGAATTACCAATACGAAACTTTGAAATAAATAATTCTCCCCTATCCACATAAGTTGTAAATGGATCTACCTTGCCCGCATCAAGTGCTGCGGCCATGGTCAGCGGTTTAAAAACAGAACCAGGTTCATAACTTTCAAAAATTGCGTTGTTATTAAAAATACTGGCATCTTCAACTTCATTATATTTGTTTGGATCAAATTCCGGACTGTTGCAAAGGGCAATAATGCGGCCAGTCTGCGGTTCCATAGCCACGAGCGATCCACGCGACGCGCCGAATTGCTTCACCGCTTTATTCAATTCATTACAAGCATAATATTCAACCGCTTTATCAATAGTTAAATAGATATCAGCGCCATCCTCAGCATCTCGCAAATCCTCACCAGCCGTGGCAATCATACGACCTGCGGAATCAAGTTCAGAACGCAGAAAGCCGGGTTCACCAGCCAAAGTTTTATCATAGCAAGATTCGATACCTTCATAACCTTTTAAAGTATTATTTTCAGCTTGCTTCCCTACAAAACCAATGAGCTGACTAGCCAATTCATGTTCAGGGTAAAAACGTGTTTGTTCTGGCGTTGAATGAACCCCCTCTAAATTAAAACTTTTAATTTTTTCCATTTCCGCGTCGGTCACCAAATGTTTTAAAGGTTCATAAGGATCACGTTCCTTGCGTAAACGTTCATTCCACGATGATACTAAAGCCTTATCACTTTCCAATTTCTTTATTTCCTTTTCAGACAAGATGGGGATAGCAACTTCAGTCGCCACTTCTTTTTTTTCTGGTTCTGATTTTGTTTGTTCAACTACATTTTGTAAATTAAAAACTTCTAGCAACACTCCAAAAACTGCATCTGGATCTTTTACTTCGGCTGGAACTGCATAAAGAAGATTCAGACTTTTGTTTAAAGCCACAGGATAATATCCAACCTCATTATCTGAGGGAATCTTTTTATCAACTAAATAAATTTTCCCACGTTCAGGATAGAGTTGTTTGAAAATTTCGTGTTGATCTGAAGCCAAGGCGGTATAATATGCGCCCTCAACCAGCTGAAGTTTATAAAGTCGGAAAATTATTACCAAAGCAAAAAGAAGAAAAAAAATGCCCAAGGACATTATTCTATAATCCTTGGCTCCGCTGCGCCCGACACTATCGTAGCTACTGTAATAGCGCACTCTTTTTGTTTCCTTAATTAATACTGACATATACACATTAATTCCAGTAGGGAACAAAATTTTTTGTTCCCTACTGAATATAACCATTATATCAAAAAAAAAGACCCAGCTCTAGGCCGAGTCTTCTTTATGACGATTTACTTGTTTATGATTGGCAGTTTACCCTCAAAAGCTCTTAAAATTTCAAGAGGCACAGCAAAGATAACTGTATTTGATTGATCAGAACTAATGTCATTTATTGATTGCAAGGTTCTAAGGTGCATGGCACCAGGAGCACTAGACAAAATTCCAGCGGCTTTAGCCATATTTTCAGCCGAAGCAACTTCTCCTTCGGCCTTAATGATAACAGCGCGCTTTTCGCGTTCAGCTTCAGCTTGTTTGGCAATGGTTCTTTCCATATCAGCTGGCAAAGCAATGTCTTTTAATTCAACATTAGACACTTTTACACCCCAAGGATCAGTCATAGCATCAACAATAGTTTTTATTTTTTCGGAAATCGCTTCTCGTTGAGAAAGTAATTGGTCAAGTTCCACTTCACCCACAACATTACGCATCGTTGTTTGTGCAAGTTGTGATACTGCATAATAAAAATTTTCAACTTCTAGAATTGCTTTGTCTGCTTCTGATACTTTGTAGTAGATAACAGCATTCACTCCAACAGAAATGTTATCTTTCGTAATTGCCTTTTGATCTGGCACATCAACTGCTTTAACGCGCATATCAACCTTAGTCATAGATTGGAATATTGGCAACACAATTCGCCAACCTGGATTTGAAATTTTAGAAAAACGTCCCATAGTAAAAAGCAAACCCTTTTGGTATTGATTAACTTGTCGCAAACTAATCAAAAGAATGAAAATGATCACGGCGATTACATAGTACATACTCATTTAAATTATATTTGTAAATTAAAGTTCTAAGTTTGCCTTGGTCCAATCATCAGCATAATTGTCCCATTTGAAAATTTCTACTTGATACATCATTCTATCGCTTGACACATCGCTCTCATGTTCCAAAACAGTGGTTCCATGTCTGCCAACTTGCCGCCCTTGATCAATAGCTCGAGGTCGCACTGTTCGCACAATCTTCATCTTTCCCAAAGGAGAATCAAAAACAATAGATTCTTCTACCCCACCACCATCGAGATCCATCTTCTCACGTTCGAGAACCTCAAACTTGTCTTTAATTTTTTCGACTACATCAGACCATTTTTCATCATTCATATAGTATATTTAATGTTTTAAGTATAGCAAAAGGACAATTTTTGTAAATAAAGAGCGGAACACAGATTGACTGCGTCCCGCTATTTGCGAGGCTTATATTCTGGCGTCTTTGTAGGTGCCGGGTGACCTTTCACGATGGCAAAGGTCTTATCGCCGAGACCGTCTCGGAGCTGGGTTTCAAGAAAAGTCAAAGCAGCATCAGCTCTATAACGATCGAGGGAAAAGTGAATTCCCACCTTGCAAACCACGTCGCCTCTGCGTTGACGTTCTTTGTCTGAAAGACCGTCAATAAACCTATAAAGTTCCCAGAGCCGCTCGCCATCTTTCTTTGTAGCCAGAAAGCTATGGATTGTCTTGTCCGATTGACTGACAGCCGGCTTCTTCTTGCCATCTTGCTTGCGCCAGTACCAGACAGCTGCCAGTAGCACTAGGACGATTATCACACCGATTACAGTTGCCATGATCTACCTCTACGTTATTGACATTGGACTTTAACATATTAAAACTATTCTGTAAAGCACACTTTTTCATAAAACAAAACACCCCAACGATTTACTCGTCAGCGCCTTCTTTGATATTATTGACGTTTTTTCAACCCAAGCAAACAAATTACAAAAACCAGCAAATACATGACAAATCCATAAACACAAGCTGGTGCCCCAAGCACATTAGTGCAACCACCAATCGGACAAGATTTTAAGAACAATTCAGAGTACGACAAATAACCAGAAAACAATAACCCAACGATTGAAATGACGAGAATGCTTTTGAGTGCTGTTTTTGAATTCATATATTTAGTTACGAATAAGTCATTTTATAATGAAGTTACGAATTATTTTTTGCGAATAAGACAAATTATTATGATGTTACGAATTATTATTCAGTAATCAAATCTTAGTAGTAATTCGCAACTTCCAAATTAGGTTCTATTCGCAACATGAAGCTATTCGTAACCTTTACTTGATTTCCTTTCGAAGTTGTTTCATTAAATCCAAATAAAATTCCAGATTATTCAATGTCACCAATCGCTGGGCTGTTTGATCTTCATTCACAAATAGTTGACGCAAATAAGCGCGAGTATGATTGCGTAATTCTGGGAATTGACTATTTTTGTTAATTGGTTTTTTATCAAATTGAAATTTTTGCGCTTTCACATTAATCGTATCATAAAATTTTGTTTTTGTTTTTAAAAGTCCGGTTTTCTTTTTCCAGACATAGAGACGACCGTGACGAGCCTCTCTCGTCGGGATTACGCAATCAAACATATCAACACCATTCTTCACCGCTTCGACGATCTGATGAGGATAACCCACGCCCATTAAATAGCGTGGTTTATCTTTTGGTAAAAGTTCGTCAACATATTTTAGAGCACCAAACATTTCGGCTTCTGTCTCGCCGACAGCTAATCCACCGATAGCATAGCCATCAAAACCAATAGCCATTAAATCGTCAGCACTCTTTTTTCGTAAATCTTTTTCCAAACCTCCCTGGACTATTCCAAAAAGCAATGCCCTATTTTGTTTTTTTGTTTTTTTGTTTTCTTGCTTTCTTGATTGACTCTCAAAATATTCTTTACAGCGTTTTGCCCAATACGAAGTCAATTCAATCGATTTTTCAAGATATTCTCTTTTTGCTGGGAGTTCGACACATTCATCTAACACCATCATAATATCAGAACCAATGGCCATTTGGATGCGGATAGCATCTTCGGGACTAAGTCTATATTCTGAACCGTCAAGATGAGAGCGAAAAACGACGCCATCTTTATTCAATTTTCTAATTTTTGCTAATGAGAATACTTGGAATCCGCCGCTATCAGTTAAAATTGGTTTGTCCCAATTCATAAACTTATGCAAACCACCCAGTTTTTTTATTTCCTTTTCACCAGGACGCAACATTAAATGATAAGTGTTACTTAAAAGAATTCCAGGCTGAAGTTTTTCCATATCCTCTATTGTGATTGATTTAACTCCGCCTTTGGTCGCAATCGGCATAAAAAAAGGCGTCTCGATAATACCTTTTCGGGTTTTTAATTGGCCGCGTCTGGCCATAGACGATTTGTCTTGTTTTACTATTTTAAACATAGCCCCATAATATCATGAATTTCCCGTAAAACAAAACACGTTATTGTAGGAAACAAAAATTTCTGTTCCCTGCAATAACGCATTAATTAACGACGAACCACCACCTGTTCAGTGTTTTTATAATAGGCAACTTGAGTGATTGGCACCATTTTCAATTCAGCTACACGTGCATTTAATTCATTCATAGACTTCAATTCAACAACATTAACTGCTAATTTTTCATTTTCCGTTTGTAAAGTTTGAATTTGATTTTGTAAATCGCGTAATGCAAAGCCCTTAGAGGCAATGGCGTTTACTTGAGTAAGATAAAGCATTAATGAACCAACGACACAACTAATTAAAACAACCCACATAGTTGGTTTACTAAATCGTTGCATTTTGCTTTTTGGTGCGGAGCATAAGTCGCTGCCCGATAAACTGTATTTAGTCATATTGTTGCGAATAACACTTTTTATTTTGATTTTACGAATTACTTATTTACTCACTTTTTCACTAAATCTTTTCTATTACTCGAAGTTTTGCAGATCGGCAGCGAAAATTTTCTTTAACTTCTTCTGCACTTGGCAAAACTGGTTTTTTAGTAATAATTTTCCAAATTGCCTTGTGACCGCATTTACAGATTGGTAATTCGCTGGGACAAAGGCAATCATGACTTTCTTGTTTAAAATATTGTTTAACTATTCTATCTTCTAATGAATGGAATGTGATAATGGCCAAACGTCCACCTGGAACAAGAATTTTGGCCGCACTCTCTAAAACCTTTTTAACATTATTCAGTTCATCGTTAACTGCAATTCGCAATGCTTGAAATGTTTTTGTGGCAGGATGAATCTTGCCTCGACGCGGGAATATTTTTAAAATTATTTCTACGAGTTCCCCTGTTGTTTTTATTTCCTTTGTTTTTCTTTCTTCACAAATCGCTTGAGTAATTCTGAAAGCTGATTTTTCTTCTCCAAACTCACGTAATACTTTTCTAATTTCTTCTTCGGACCAAGTATTTACAATTTCCGTCGCAGTCAATTCATTCGTATTAGGATCAAAGCGCATGTCTAGCGGTTCATCAAGTTGAAAAGAAAATCCGCGTTGTGAATTCTGCAATTGATCTGAAGACAAACCAAGATCAAGCAGAATCCCAGATACTTCGTTAAATTTTTGATCATACACTATTTTCTCTAAATTTATGTAACTATCATTGACTAAGATCAGACGATCCTTAAATTCTTTTAATCTTTCTTGGGTTCTCGCTATGGCTGAGGCATCCCAGTCGAGTGCTAAAACTCTTCCTTTAGGACCAATCTCGCGCAACAAAGCTTCAGTGTGTCCACCACCACCCACTGTTCCGTCGATGTAATTCTTATTAGTTTGTGGCGCCAAGTAATGTAAAACTTCATTTAACATTACGGGCTTGTGTTGCGTTGGCATGTTGTTACCAGGTAAAGATTAATTCCATGATTTGTACGATTTTTTTTAACATATTTACATTGTCATCCTGAATTCATTTCAGGATCCGGAAATCCCGCTGGAAATGATTCTTGCAGATTCTGAAAAAATTTCAGAGTGACATTAAATTATACCCCAAGCGCACTTAAATTCTCTGCGATCTCATTACTATTTTTTTCTGTTTTTGTTTTATATTCATTCCAACGATCTTCATCCCAGACTTCTAAACGATTATACAAACCAGCGATGATAGCACGCTTTTTCATACCAGCATATTTTTTCAAATAATCTGGAATAATAATTCTGCCTTGTCGATCTATTTTTACATCCATGGCACCAGCTAACATTAAGCGCGAAAAAGCCCGGGTATTAGCCTGGCTTATTGGTAATGATGATAATTTTTCTGCAAGGACTGTCCATTCTGTTCTTGAATAAATAAATAAACAATTATCCAAACCGCGGGTAACAACTGCGCCCTTACTTAAAGCAACACGAAATTTAGCTGGGATAGCTACTCGGCCCTTAATGTCGATGGAATAATTGTATTCGCCAATAAACATAAATTTGAGCAGAGCTCATTTTTCCTGATTACCACTTTTCCCCACTTTGCTTAATATCACTACCATTATACCCCACTAACGACCATGGGTCAACACAGTTATACACAGTTTTTTGATTTAAATTTAAACAAAAAAACAACTAATTTAATATACAAATTAGCAATTCTATTCTGTCTATTCTCAAATGCTGATAAATCAGATAAGCTTGAGGTGGAAGATCATTGACAATTAAACAAACCTCCTCGAGGGATACCATGAAAATAAAGACTGCCCACGACCTGGGATTCGATGCGGTCGAAGGCCTTTTGCACGATCGACGACTGAGTAGACGCATTCTGGCCTTGGCTGCCTCGCGCATCCAGGTCAGCGAAGGGGTGCTTGAACTCATGCGTGAAGGTTCGCGCGAAAAACAACTTCTAACTGCCCTGTTCTTATTCGAGGCAGAGGCGGCTGACGAGCGCGACCTCGAGAGAATTGGCGAGCATCTCGACCAAGCCTCACTCGAACAACTGCTCGTGGCCAGAGCTCTCTACATCTTTCCGACTGAATGTGGCGCGAAAGGATTTACTCTAAGCACGCCATGGTCAGAGATTCGGAAGGGTCTCGGGTTTGATCTGCCCCTCAACGTGAAAGTTGAAGATGACAGCGCACCCCTCGAAAGCCCACCGTCAACTGACAATGATGACGATGTAATCGACGCTCAAATCGTGAACAAGCTCGTCATCATTTCAACCAAGGATGAAATCAAGGTAGAAGCTGGTTCATCAATCGTTCTGCACCATGGAGCTCTTGATCGCAGAAGAGTCCTCGACGACGAAAACGTACAATCCAGAATCGATGTCATGGTGGAAGAAAAAGCCATTGCACAGATTGGCTTATTGTACGACCTGCCGTCTCTCGCAGACGCAGATGAATTCGAAAAAACCTTACTCTCACTTTCTTTCGCCCTGAAAGGAACTCGTTACCACAACGAATTGATCAAACGAGCAACACAGACCTTCGCAGACCGACCACGCCGTACCCGCAAAGTGATCGCTGAAGTCATGAAGCGCTACGGGCTAAACGCTACCCTCATGGAAAATATCGTTTTTCTGTGCGAGGACAATCGTTCAGTGCCACTCCAGATCGAAGCGATCAACATGGTCGTAAAAGGTCTGACCGCAAAAAACGACCCGATCGAATTATTAATGGCCGCCACAACCTTGATTCTCGTTCTTTACGAAGATGCGAAACTCGAGATTCAAAGGCGCGCCATTGCTTGCTTAGCCGAAAAAGCAGGCATAATCGCTTTGCGTTTGCCTCGTTTCCTCGAGGATGCGCGCGCGATCCCGATCATGAAAACCTTGCTCATCTCCTCCCCCGAAGAATTCCGCGGTCCAGTAGAAAAGCTGCTGCTTTCATTCGGGGTTATGGATTCTGCACCGATCGAAGAAGCGCTGAAGGAAGATCTCGACACCATCACCAATCCGTTTGTCCTCATGACCTTCTACCAAGCACTCGAGGCCTTCACTTCAGATCTACTCGCACAAAGAGAATGGGCAGAGAACCGCTGGCGCCTTGCTCTCACTGAACGAGAAGCGCACCCGCAACTTCTCATTGAATGCGAGGAACGTTTCAAGAACGAACTCCCTGCTTCGCTCGACACACTCTGCAACATCATGCACAAGTTCCGCGAAACTGAGCGAGTGTACTTCATAGAGCTCCTTGATCAGAGCTTTGCTGGAGCTCTCGCCAGAAACGACGCGGAAACTATCCGCTGCATCGCCAAGTACTTCTTTGATCAACTGATCACGGAAGATGTTTCCGGAATAGTGGAAATCGCGATTCTCAAAACCGCGACCATCCTCTCTCCTCAGTTGGGCGAAAAATACTCCCAAGCGATTTGGCCGAAAATGCTGAGTCGTTTCACTGTCCTCGCAGAGGATGAGCAATTCGTCCAACGCTTTGTTGCGGCTGGCCGAGTACTGTTCGCTGAAGCCGCAGTCACGTTGTTCAGAACAGACACAGCGATGCGTCTGCTCCTAACACCGCTTTGCTACAAGAAAATCGAAGCCATCAAGACTGACGAACGCAAGTTCGAAGAACACAGACCCGCTTTGCTCGTGGCACTTCAGCGCCTGAGCAAAATAACTGTTCACTTCCTAATCAAGTCCATGCCCCCATTCTCCTTCGGGGACTTGTTCGATGGCATTGGCGCCATCATGGCGTCCCCTCTCGCCACGAGCGAGATGTTGCATGATCTAGCTGTTGCGGCGATTTCTGCCTGTACGGAAAAAAGACTGACAAACGAGTTGGAGACCGCCTACCGACTCGTACGAGAAAACTCACTGTTTGACGAACAAACGCTAACGCTGTTCACTCAAGCCTTTGTTCAACATATCGCTTTCACCCCACACATTGCTTTTGCTGGCATACGACAAACCTGCCAACATCAAGCAATGTCGGAAGGCTTATTCCTAACTACGTTCATCGAGCTGATCAAGGCCAGTAAGCCCTACCAGCAATATCTCCTCGAAACAGAGGTGGCGTTGGCAACTTGCTCCTGTCTGAATCCTGGTACCATGAGTGATATTATTACACACATGGTTGAACTGTTCCTTGGAATTCTGTCTGCTCCAGCGAATATTCCCAAACCGCCGACACCGGACGGTTTCGCTCCCACGGTTCCGCCGCTAGCCAATACGGCGTTGACCGGCGTACTAAACTTGAACGAAGGACGCAAGCTCAGTGCCATGCAGGTTGCAGGCTGCAAGCATCAGCTAACCAAGCTGGTAGCTGACCGGCCGCCCAAAGTCATGACCCCATTCCAGAAAGATAATCCTTCACGGGAAGTGCCAGATCGCTACAAGCAAGTGCTCCAAGCTGCCCTCGAGCAGCTCTAGACACAAACGCCTCCGCAACACATGTTACGGAGGCCATTATTTTACAAATTTATTTCTTGACTGTTATATTCGGTTCTTTATCATAATACGGAAGAATAATTTTAGATGATTTTACTTTTGTTATTTTCGACTTACCTGATTGCCATAACAATTCGATCTTTTCTTTTTCTGTAGCTTCGAGCTCAACTTTCAGACAGATACCGACGATCGGCAAACTAAGTGCAAAAGCTAGAGCATTCGCAGTCGAGATGCCGATGCGCAGAGCAGAAAATTCACCTGGACCTTGATTAACAATAATTCCTTTAACTTTTTTGAAATCAATGAGACTAGAAATGTTCTTCAAAAGTAATTCCGTTTGTTTAAATGGTTTTTTGACTGTGACAATTTTCTCGATTTTACTTTTAGCCCGAGCGACAGAAAAACAGCTGTTTTTATCAGTTGAGATTATTAAATACATAATTATTCTTGAATTAAGACCGTAGATCCAACCGGAGCCCAATGGTACAACCATTTAGCATTTTCATTTGAGATGTTTACACAACCATGACTCATACGATGACCCCAGTTATGGTGCCAATAAGCTCCATGCAAAGTGTATGGCCCCTTAAAAAACAAAACTGACGGAACATTTGGCAAGTCGTAGTTATTGGGATTGTTTTCACTATAGAACCAAGACATACGAACCAATGCTCTTTTCTTATAGACTGAAAACTTGCCATATGGGGTATCAAAACCTTTACGGCCAGAGGAAATCAAGAATGTTTTTATGAGTCGGCCTCTATCATAAGCATAAAGACGTTGTTCGGAAACATCAACCTTGATTGTCTTTCCTGAACTTGATAAACCATCAACTTCTGTAACTGTTTGAGGCATAACAACCAAAGTATCTACTCCGCTAGAGTTAAAATGGCCTAAAGAGACATTAACACCACCACGGAACGATTCATCGTATGCAAAAAACTTATTATTCAATTGTGGCTCCCCCTTTTGATTAAAAAAACGAATATGTGGTCCGCCACTAAAACCAGCAGCCGTGACTATGTAATTTATACCATCAAACTTGGCGGCTGATACATCCACGCCACCACGAAAACCAGCCTGGTAGACAGCAAACCAGCCAACGCTGATACCAGCATCATTATAAATACGAACCTCAGGTTCATTTCCCATACCAGAACCCAAAATAATTTCACCTTTACCATCATTATCTAGATCATAAACTGCGACTTTCATCGGCTCAAAAGCATCGGCCACCTCAATCTGAAAAGGTGTTCCAACAACATCACCTAAATGACTGTAAAATTTAATCCAATTTTTCCCATCTTTCAAAAAACTAGCAACTATCTCATTCTTTTTGTCTCCATTAACATCACCAACTGCAATTTCAACGCCCGCACGATTCGTTTCATCATCAACAAAAAATCCTTTATTAAATTTTGTTTGACCAAACCCATCAAAAATACGGACTTGCGGACCACCACCCTCCCCAGGAGCTGTAACAATTTCGTCTTTTTTGTCAGCATCAAAATCACCTGACGCTAAGTTAATTCTTCCTTCATAACCAATTGGATATGGTTGCCAAGCGTTAATACTACTTCCATCAGCTCGAAAAAGTTTTACTTCAGGGAAAGCCTGATAGCCATAACTAACCGCTAATTCGCTGATTCCATCCCCACCAAGATCAACTGTGGTAAAATCCATCACACCTTCAAACGCTTGATCAAGAATCTTCAATTCATTAACTAGCTGTAATTTGTTGTCAAAAGTTCTAACTTGCTTTTCGATCTGAGCGCTAGCATTATTTGAGAAACAAAAAAAACTTCCACCCAACACAATGGACAAAATCAAAAATGATTGAATATTTTTTTTAAACATTGCTTTTTTTCTTCTTAGTTAATTTATCGACAATGACAAGATTGCGCTCATTAGCCATAATTTGCTCTAAAAAATTATCCGCAATATCTTGTCTTAGTTGATACTCATTTACATCCATAACCGTGTAGTTGATTGGACGCTCAATTTCTTTCTCAAATTCTTTTAAGACTTTGAGAACCTTATCTTTTTCAAATTCGCCCACTACAAGAAGATCTGTCTGCGCCTTAGGATCTTCAATAAAAGTCCCACTTAAACAAAAATATTTAATTTCACCTAAATGACGAATCTTTTCCACAAAGCGCTTTTCCATCAAAATCTTACTTTTTAGAAATAAATTTGAGAGGTCCTGCCTGAACAAATTTTTTGGGTTCAAGCGATAATATTTACGGGAATTAATCGTTCTCTTGACTACTGGGGTTTTCACAGTAGGAACCTCCTCTAAAATTATTTTCAGTTCAACCAGGTTGTTTAGCTCACGACGGACAGAGTTAATCAAAGAATCACAGAGTCGAGTAAGCTCACGAACGAAAAATCGCTTCTCTGGATTCTCCAAAAAAAGCTTCATTAACTTTACTCGCGTCTTTGAACCAAATAGTTGTTCAAACATATTTTTGGTTAAACGTTTTAATCACTTTTCTATTTGCCTATTTCCCTCTCCCTTAGTATAATATAGATATCTTTTAAACTCAACCTGTCATTAACACAGGCCACGAAGAAGAATAATAGTCAAAGAGAGCGTATGGAAACCGAGCACGACATTTCGCTTGAAGAAATCTACATACCAGCAAAGCACAGCAAAGATAGTTATCTTTGCGAAGATTTTATTATTTATCCAGATGGCAAAGAAAAGCACGGTGGTTATGTTTTGGGTATCATTGAAATTCGTACTTCTCCAATCGAAGAGAGCGAAAAAATCATTAAGTTGATTGTTAACACTTTAAAAGAAAAATATTACAACCAAATTAATACTTCCCCAGATCCAACCAAGTTAAATCTAGAAACAATTTTTGAATACGCTCTACAAAAAACGAATGATGCCTTGGCTGAATTCGTGCAGATTAGTCACATCAACTTCCCCCTCGAAAATTTAAATTACGTCATTGCAGTTGCCAAGCCAAATTCCCACACTAAAGATATTGACTTTATTTTTGCTCAACATGGGCTAATTAACGTTTCACTACTTCACAAAACCAAGCAAAACAACTATAAAATTATCAACGTAATAGAAAATGCTCCCAAATTTCAAGAAAATGACGATTTTGGATTGAAATTTTTCGCTTCAACCTTAAATGGGAAAATATATCATCATGATACTATTTATTTGGCTACAGAAATTTTCCAAAATTACATCCCACCCCATAAAGTCAATAAAGTCCTTTCAACTAATGAGCTCCCAACTGCGATCGACTATTTCAAAAGCTTAATCAACAACAATGAGAATAATTCTTATCTCACCTATGCGGCAATTTTTATTCGCATGCAAGAGAAAAAAGCATTAACCGAAACTCCAGTTTCGCAACAGTCAATTGATCAACTCATATCAACTAATGACAAAACCGAAAAGCTACTAACACCAACCTTCACTCTGAACATTGTTGATTACCTTAACCGCTTATGGACCAAGTTATTTCACAAAAAAAATAGCTCCTCGCTACACGGCATGAAACAAGATAAAAAAATGCGCTTCGGTGTTATCAAATATATTTTTAATGCACTCAAAATTTGTCTTGCCTACCCCATAATGGCTCTTTTCAAAATTTACAAACTAATTACACAGAAAGAAGCCCGCACAAAAGCCAAAGATAAACTAAAATCTCTGCACTTAATCAATAAAGGAATCCTATTAACTGTCGGAGCACTTGTTTTAATTCTTGTCGGCAGCATCTTTTGGCTCAACTATCGCCAGGACATTAAAAAACAAGAAGCGGCTTATGCAGCTAACGTACAAACCGTACAGAACCTTGTTAATGATGCTCAAGTAAATTTAATTTATAAAGATGAGAATAAGAGCCTGACACTCATCAAACAAGCGGAAAGCGCACTTGCTACACTACCCCAAGATGATAATAATCAAAAATCCAACTACGCCGAGCTTGTTAAACAAATTAACAACATCAAGAATAAATTATTGCACATAGAAAAAGTAGTTCCCCAACTAGTTGCTGAAGTTAGTGCTGTTGATTCGACACTACCACTAGCCGGACTCTGTCATCTCGGAGACACTTTTTATGCTTATAGCAACAACAACACTCTATTAGAAATATCTAATCAAACCATAAGCAAAAAAATTATTTCTTCAGCCGGAGACATTGTAAACTTATTCTGTGAAGACAATTCTCTATATGCGTTAACGAACCAGAATAAACTTCTTGAATACAAAGACGGCCAGTTAAATTCTATTGGCATAAATTGGATGGGCGGGCTGCAAACAATCACAGGAGCTCTTTATGGAGACAGATTATATGTTGTTGATGCTGCCAAAGAACAAATTTATAAACACCAGAAGGCTGACAATAAATTTAATGATGCTCAAACTTGGATCAAAAACAAAAAAGATGCCAAGCTTCTGACCGCTACAAGTTTATCTATAGACGGAAACATTTATGTTCTCAATAAAGACGGTAAAATCAACAAATTTTATAATGGCGAATTACAAGAGTTCAAGCAGGCACTAATCGAACCAGCACTAACTAATGCTCAAAAGATATATACAAACTTAGATCTCAACAATCTTTATATACTCGAAGATAAACGCATTATTGTTCTTAACAAAGACGGTGGACTTGTTAATCAATATGCGTTTGAAAGTCTAAACAGCCCTATTACGGACATTATGATATTGGGTAAAGATGAGAAAATAATTTTAACGAGTGAGAATAAAATTTATTCTGTGAAACTTAAATAAAAAAATGTTGGGCCGTCTGGTAGGGAACAAAAATCTTTGTTCCCTACCAATCAACAATGCCCAACATTTTTTTATTATTCGAGTTTTAATTCCTTAACTCTCTCCCATTTCTTTTCATCCAGAACTATCAAATTATTCTCTCCAATAATATAGAAATAATCATTGATGAACAAACCACGCTGAGCGCGGACTCCGCTAACAGCTTTCGTTAAACTCAATTTGTTATCGGCATAAGAGAAAATATATCCCCCCTCGCTGCCTGGCATAAAGAAAATTTGGTATTTTTCATCCTGAAGAAATGCATGGTGCGTTGTTAAAACATCGGACCAATATTCTGTTAATGAATATTTACTGATCTCTACAGGATTTCTAGGATCGCTAACATCAAAAAGTGACAATTTTACATTTTGATCTTCTCTGCCGATACCCAAAATAATATTTTCTTTTAAAGGATGTAAATATGAAGAATAACCTGGGATCTTAAGTTCCCCAGAGAGTTCTGGAGCTTTAGGGTTCTTTAAATTTAGAACGTAGAAAGGATCTGTTTCTCTAAAAGTTACCACATATCCCTTATCTGCAATGAAACGGACAGAATAAATACGTTCGCCTGCTCCCAAATCATTAACTGATCCAGAAATGTTTAGAGCCTTATCAAGAATATAAACATCATTAATGCTTTGATCAGAGTTAAAGAAATACGAACCACGGCCACCGGAAGTTGTAGCGACTCTTAAATTGCCTTCATATTCATCCATTGAGAATTGATTTAAAAGATCACCTGGTACAAAACCTTGTGCCGCTACTTTTAAGCCATCAACATTTATTTTTACAATACCTGTTTCCATGAACTCACGCACATGCTTTTTGAGATAATCATTCATACGATTTTCCATTTCATTCTGCATTTTTAATTCATCATCTTTAGATAAAGAAGCCGTATAATTATTCATGAGACTCTCAAATTCAGTCATTTTTGCCGCGCTGCTTAAATCATAACTAACTACTTTTTGAAGTTTAGCGACTAATTCAGCTGGAAAAACATCTGCATTTTCTGCAAAGAAACCAACAATTACTTTCAAGATATCTGTAGGAGCATTATAGCTCAGATAAATTGAATCCGCAGACATATAAATTTGCGAATCTGCAGAAGAACCCAATATTGAAGTTTTATTTATAACCGTGCCGCTGTTAATGTCGAGAACAGAAACATTGTAAGTAGTATCAACTGCTGTTGGTTCAATCGGATGATAAATATCAGAACAAGCCACAGAAATTTCTACACCGTTTATGTAGTATGATGGAATTGGACAAGGCGAATAATCACCAACATAAGTCTGTGTTATCAAATAAAGTTTATCTCCATAAAGTCGTGCACCAGAATACTGGTTATCCTCAACATAAGTCAGTTCCCATTTTTGTACCGGTTTTTTAGGATCAGCCACATCATAGGCTCGAATCTTGTCACTTGCTAAAACCACTAATGTTTTATCTTTCAACAATAAATTACCATAAAGATCAATATTGGCATCAATTCCCATCGTCTCTAGTGGGAGAGCCTTAATTATGGTAGTTAAAGATGTATAGTTACCGTAATTATCATAGTATTCACCATAATCAAGTGGAATGATTTTCTTTCCCTTAACCTGTGGCTCTACTATTGGTTTATAAAATGAAGTTGATAAATAGATTTCATTGCCATCGGTTTTTACTATGTCTGGTTCGTCGATTCCTTGGACTTGAACATTTGTTTCTGAAAAACGATCAACCACTGTTTGGGATGAATCTCCTGCACCAAGACCAGCTTCAGTTGATTGTATCATAGGAGCAACTGCATCTGGCATGGCCAATTCGAAATCTCCCGGTAAGGCGGCCCCAACGCTTCTATTTCCCATGGAAAAACCAGAATAACCGGATGACAACTCTGCAGCTGATACCAAATAAGCCTTAAATTCTTCAGGATTCTCAAAAGGCTTTAGACCTCGTTCTTTTTTTACCTCATTTTTTTGACCATCGACCTTAACTACTTGATCAACATTCTTTTCTGGCTTCTGCACTCGTTCTTTGTAAATAATGTAACCAAGCTCAACTCCAAAGATCAATACCAACACAACAACTAACAAGACTTGAAATACTTTTCGTCTTTTTGTTGTCTCTGGAGCCGACTGATTGTAATTTAACGGACTCAATTCTTCATTTGGCATATTTTTTTGTTGCTAGCTTATAGGAACTAGCTTCTAGCTTTTAGGTGCTTGAGATTAAAACGCTAAACACCTAGAAGCTAATTTACTAGAAGCTAAAAGCTTATTTATTTTACTAATTATACCATTTTTACTACAAAAACAAAAACACCCTGCTTGAGGCAGAGTGTTTTTTAAGAAACGATCTTATTCTAAATTGACAGTAGCGCCAGCTTCAACTAACTTAGTTTTCATAGCTTCAGCTTCTTCTTTCTTAACATTTTCTTTAACCATCTTTGGAGCAGCATCAACTAAATCTTTAGCTTCCTTTAGACCAAGACCAGTAATTTCTTTAACAACTTTAATTACAGCAATCTTATTTTCACCACATGAAGCTAATTCAACGTTGAATTCAGTCTTTTCTTCTACAGCAGCGGCAGCTGGAGCAGCAGCCATCGCCATAGGAGCAGCAGCGCTTACACCGAATTTTTCTTCTAAAATTTTGACTAATTCAGCTAAGTCAACAACTGACATTTTTTCGATTTCTTCAACTAAACTTTTAAATTTAGCTGGAACTTCTACAACAGTTTTTTCTTCTGACATATTATTTAGTAACCAGGGACCAGTATCCAGTAACCAGATAAACTCGTTACTCGTTACTCGTTACTGACTTATTTATTATCTTTAATTGCATTTAACACACAGACTAAACCACGTAAATTCCCTTTTAGAACAGTCACGAAGCCGGAAATTGGTGACTTCAATGAACCGACTAACTTAGATAACAATTCCAGTTTAGATGGGATGTTAGAAAGCTGAATTACTTGTTCAAGAGTAATTACTTTTCCTTCTAGTACACCTCCGCGGAATTCCAACTTGTCATACTTCTTAGAAAATTCTTTTAAAATCTTTGCAGCTGCAACTTCATCGTTTTGGCTAATTGCGATAGCAATGCCACCCTCGAAAGATTTCACGTCAGCATCTTTAATGCCTTGATCTTCTAACGCGAGTTGTAATAAAGTTTTCTTAGTTGCAAAAACTTCGACATTTTCTGCACGACATCTATCGCGCAATTCGTGCGTTACAGACACTGGCAAACCTTCGTGCTTGAAAACGATGGCGGACTTAGCCCCACGCATTTTGTCGCTCAAAGCTTTGACAATGCTCTGCTTCTGCTCCTTAGTTTTTGGCATATTATTTTAAATGTTATTAAAAAAAATCTGCTTATCCGCAGACTTCAATAAAATGACTAAGTCAAAATATTTTCCTAGGTGGGATTTAAGCCGCTAATTGCGGGAACCCACTGTCTACGGATTGATGCTATCAGTCTAACAAATTGATAGGTTTAAGTCAAGACTAATTCTCAACATTACTTTTTTGTCTAATTTAAGAGAAAAATGATTTATTGGTTTCATTCTAACTCAATCCAATAATACCCGATTATACCCAATATTTCAAGTGAAAAATTGTGGCTAAAAAATCGTTCTCCCGTGTCTGACACAGGAGAACGAATAAGTATCCAAGAGCCCACGGGTCAGGACACAATGGAATTGCCTGCCTGGCCGGCAGGCAGGAGGGAGAAGACGCGCACGCCCCCAGGCCAGCTGATGTCGTCGATCCCATAGGCGCAGACGCCCCAGCCGTCGTAGTCCCAGTAGACGTAGAAGGCGCGCAGAACCCCGTTGACGTCGAAGGCATAAAAGATATTTGCCTTGCCGTCGTTTAGCAGAAGCCCGCTTTGACCACGGCCTTGCTGAGTCATCAGCTTCTGGAAATTGCCACCGACTTCGCTGATTTTGACCGACGCATCATCGCTAATGTCGCGCTTAAAGAGGTCACTCGCCAGAAAACCTTCCATGGCAGGGACAACCGCATTGACGGGCAAGAAAACATCACTCGACATTTTTAGCCTCTAGGTTGTTTCGGATCCGACAGAAGGACATTAAAATATAGCATATAACAACGACCTTGTAAAGACCGTTATTACTTTTATCTAATTTAACAGCAAATTTCTTTATCTTTCTAGTTAAATCATGTCCATTACAATGCTTTAATATACCTAAATATGATTGCAAACTCTGATTTAGCGACTCGCCTGGAATCATACCAGTCTTATAACTTTCATGTCGTTTTTCTAACTTAGAGAACATCCTTCTTTTCGTTTTCGTTCGTAAAACTCGATAATTCGGAAAGTTTACCAAACCCAAAAAATCAATTCCAGACGAAAATGTTTCGATAGATACTTTATTTGGATGCAAGGTCAATTTCAACTCTTTTACCAAATAATCAGTAATAACATTCAAAGTATCAATCAAATAATTTTTATCTTTCGAAAGAATAACAAAATCATCTGCAAATCTTACATAAAATTTAACTTTGAGGTCATGTTTAATAAACTGATCGAATTCATTCAGATAAATATTCACGAATAACTGCGAAGTCAAATTGCCCAGCGGAAGGCCAATTCCATTAATAATTCCATAAAAACTGTTAATAACTTCCTTAAGAAGATTGAGAATATTTTTGTCTGTAAGATGTCTCTGCAATATGGATATTAATTTATTATGATCAATGCTCGCAAAAAATTTACGAACATCGCCTTTAAGGACCCAACATGTTCTGGTATTATTTTTACTTACTTTATAAAAATAATCACGAAATCTATTTACTGCTTTGTGCGTTCCTTTCACCAAACGAGAAGAATATGAATCGAAAATAAACTTTTTATCAAAATACGGGTATAATACTCTATGTATCGCGTGGTGGACTAAACGATCACGCACAGTGGCTTTATGTATATCTCGAGGTTTTGGATCGCTGATTTTAAAGGCTTTATAGCCTCCGTGTTTATATGTCTTAGTAGAAAGTTCATCATGAAGCACACGCAAATTATCCATTAGATGCAAAGAAAAATTTGCCACATCCTTTTTATACTTTTTCCCAGACAAAAACTCTATCCAGGCCTTTAAAAGATTTTCTAAACTAATAATATCTTCGAATTTACAATTCATATGAACACAGCAACATCGTTTACCACGGCGCCGATTATTATAAGTAAAATGAAAGGTGCTTACGCAAACTGGCTTAACCTGCACAAAAATATTCCTAAAACAGAAAGATTTACTCTGGGACAAAAA
>LBYP01000016.1 GCA_000996245.1 Parcubacteria group bacterium GW2011_GWA2_40_23
AAAACCTCTAAAATTGTTGCCATAGTCATAGAAGACTACGGTAACCTATTTATTATCTATTCGGTAGGTCTTCGGTAACATTATTTATTATCTATATCGACTATTTGATATTTCCCGAATTGTAGAGTATTATAAAAAGTGTTCGGACGGATTTTAGGCCGCCAGCGGGCGGCCATACTGCCCCCCACTTTTACGGAAACGGTATCGCGGTCTTTCAAAACTGCCAAAGAGCCCGTTAAAAATATTGGCTCGCACCACCTTTTGGGAAAAGAAAATTTTTAGACATATTGGGACAGAGATTTAACTATTTCTGTCTTTTTATTATACTTGAATTAGTGTATTTGGCTTAATTTAGCGAAAATTGTAGCCATACTATTGACAAAACCCTGTTTTTTTGATATACTCTATTGTTAAGAAAATTGAATTAAAGAGCTAGAAAAAAATGTGTAATAACGTGTTTTTCTCTGGCTCTTTACAACCCACAAGCCTAGCTAAAAAAAGCTAGTGGTTATATTTTGCTCTGTCCCTCTTGTTCGGAGGCACGGGGTGCCTTTGGACTAACCCTTTGCGGGAGGCCTACGATGACGCGCTTCAGCCTGTTCGCGACGGTGCTGGCTCTGGTGCTGACGGTGTCGTGCAGTGTGCAAGATGAAGGAACCGAGACCGATGTGATCGGGAAGAACGACACGACGTCAGCCGAGGTGACCAACGAATTCGCGGAGAACGACACCACCGAGACGACCTGCGAGTTCAAGGACTGCAACGGCGACTGCGCCAACGAAGAGGCCTTGGGGAATGGCTTCTGCAGCGAGAAGTTCCGTTGCGCAGCGCTCAACTGGGACGAAGGCGACTGTTGTCCCGACGGTTTCGTGAGAGACTGCAGGGGCGACTGCGCCAACGAGAGGCTTCTCGGAGATGGCGACTGCGACTGGGACGAGTTCGACGAGTTTCCGAGCATGGCCCATTTCGCTTGCGAAGAGTACAACTGGGACAACGGCGACTGTTGTCCCCCGAACGAAACGAAGGACTGTAACAACCAGTGCTGGCCGTACGAATGGAGCGTGGATGACATCTGCGACGATGGTAGTCATCTGCACATGCCCAACTGGAATTGCGAAAAGTTCAGATGGGATAGTGGGGCATGCATCTTTTGCGGCGATGGTGTCTGTGCTGACGATAACTTCACGCACGGAGAGAGCGAGCTCACTTGCCCCCAGGATTGCCCGTCAAAGTGCGGGGACCACTTCTGCAACTGGATAGAAAGCCTCAACTGGGTGGGCGAAGAAGACGGTCATCACTGCGCAGACGATTGCGAATTGTTCGAACCTTCAGATCAGGAGTGCCCTGAAGGTAAAGTCGTCGACTGCAACGGAACCTGCCAACCATCATCGCGGCTCGGAGATGACGCCTGCGATCATGGATACTACGCGGTATCTCCTGATTTCCAATGCTGGAGGCTAAACTGGGACAACGGCGACTGCGATCGCTGCGGGGACAACGTGTGCTACTACTTCGATGAGGACCACGAGTCCTGCCCCGAGGATTGCCCTGTTCGCCCGTATATCCCTTAGGGCATGACGATTAAGCTGTCCACATTCGTGGAAGCTCGTCAGTTCCCTTCCCAAAACTAACAGCGGCGCCCCAAACATCGGACACATACCACGTCCAAGGGGCTAGAGGCTTGTAGGGAAATCAAGAGACACTAAACCGTCCATCCCAATCACTAGTTCTTAATGTGAAATATCGTTGAGAGCTGATGTTGAAATGATGGACGGTTTTTTGTTTATAAAGAATTTGCCACCAAAGCCATAAATTTTTTAAGCGTTGGGGCTTGAAAAATTTATGGGAATGAGTTATAATCAACTCATTGAAAAACTGTAAATTGTCAAAGACCGCGACACCGTTTTTGTAAAAGTGGGGGGCAGTATGGCCGCCCGCTGGCGGCCTAAAATCCGTCCGACACTTTTTATAATACTCTACCATAAAGTATACGCTTTTAGCGTAACTTTATGGCAAGCCAGACATTTAGAATCCCGCTTAAGAGCGGTTTTTTGTTGATAACTTATAAGTTTGTGATAGAAAAAAGCTGTTCACCTAGAATTTGTTTTCAATTTATTTAGTGCTATATTAATTCATATGGCAAACCAAGAAGTCACAACCAATGAAATAATGGAATTTCTTCAAACAAACATGGTTACTCGTGATGAGTTTAATGACCGTGTTGGGAATCTTGAGGTTCGTTTTGATAATCTCGAGGGTCGTTTTGATAACCTTGAGGGTCGCGTAGGTCATCTCGAGAATCAAATGGTCACGAAAGATTATCTTGATGATAAGTTTGCTATTTTTAGTGCGGAAATCGGTAAGAAAATCAATAAACAAACAGAGCGTCACGAGACCTTAGTTGATATTTTGGCTTCGAAGTCAATTTTACAGGAAGCTGATATCAAGAGATTGAAAAAATAGTGATATATGTCAAACCAAGAAGTTACAACAAACGAAATAATGGGATTCCTCGAAAAGAATATGGTGACTCGGGCTGAATTTTATGATTTCAAAAATGATACTGAGATACGTTTTGATAACCTGGAAGGGCGTGTAGGTCATCTCGAGAATCAAATGGTCACAAAAGACTATCTTGATGATAAATTTGCTGTTTTTGGTGCGGAAATCGGTCAGAAAATTTATAGACAAGCTGAACGGACAAATACGCTTGTGGAGATTCTGGCTGATAAATCAATTTTGCAAGAAGCTGATGTTCTGAAGTTGAAAAATTAATTTTGATTTATTTAAGACATATATGGATAATCAAGAAGTTACAACAAACGAAATAATGGAGTTTCTTCAAATAAACATGGTCACACGAGATGAGTTTGTTGATTTTAAAAATGATACCGAGACGCGGATTAGTCACATTGAAAATCAAATGGTCACAAAAGATTATTTAGATGATAAGTTAGCTGATATTAAACAATTGAAAGATTGATCTCGGCTATATAAAAACAAGGTTGTTAAAAGCTTTGTTTTTTGATAAAATTAATTTGCATTAAAAGACAAAAGCGCTTGAATCTAAAGAATAATTTTTAATTAAGAGAATACTAACAGGTAACATGATAGAAACAATATTTACTATTTTAACGATTGTAGTTTTACAAGGTAGTAGTGCACCTCAGTTTATTAAAAATTATAAAACAAAGTCCACGCAAGACATTTCTGTGATATTTCCATTACTTATTGTCGTGGGATATGTGTTTGCATTGGTTGTCGCATTCATGACAAGAAATATTTATTTTGAGATTTTGTATATAATTGGAATTATTAATTTTTCGTTATTAATTATACAAATTATTTACTATCGCCGTAGAAAGGCGACGAGAAAGCCTTAAATTAAGGTTTTTTTGATAAATTTGAAATTACCCTTGACATAAAACTTTATTTGTTATATACTTAATACCTTATACTAATTGGCTGTCTTTTGACAGCTAAGACTCGAACCTATTTGTGTCATTTATGTGGCCCACCAGGAAATCGGGTCACATATTTATTTATGACAACAAACCAAAATGCTGGTCTGTTCTTTAATGAACTTGGACTAGCAAAATCTCTTCTTAGTGTCCTAGAACAACAAAAGTTCGTTCACCCAACACCGATTCAACATCAGTGCATTCCTTTGGCTTTAGCTGGGAATGATGTTGTTGGAATCGCTCAGACAGGTACTGGTAAAACCCTAGCTTTCGGTTTACCAATGATTCAACGCTTAAGCCAAGAAAAAGGGCAGGGTTTAATTTTACTTCCAACTCGAGAATTAGCCTTGCAAGTAGAAGAAGTTTTACAAAAAATTGGTCATAGTTTTGGCCTTAAAACAGCGGTCCTTATTGGCGGCGCGCCTATTTATCGTCAAAGCCAAGCACTAAAAAAGAAACCACATATTATCGTGGCCACACCGGGTCGTATCATTGATCATTTACAACAAAAGAATTTAACATTAGACGATATTAAAGTGTTGGTTTTAGATGAAGCTGATCGTATGCTCGACATTGGTTTTATGCCACAAATCAAACAGATTTTAAAACATGCTCCAAAAGAACGACAAACTTTGCTTTTTTCGGCTACCATGCCTTCGGCCATTGCAGAATTATCTGCTCAATTCATGAAAATGCCTTTGCGCATTGAAGTTGCGCCTTCTGGTACTCCAGCAGCTAATGTGGAACAAGAAATTTTCATTGTGAGAAAAGAAGCGAAGATGCAATTATTAGAAAAAGTTTTAGTTGATAACCCAGGTTCAGTTTTACTTTTTTCACGCACTAAATTTGGTGCCAAAAGAATTGCAGCACAACTGCGTGCTGTTGGCCAAGCCGCTGTAGAAATTCATTCCAACCGTTCGCTCGCACAAAGACGGGCCGCTTTGGATGGTTTTAAAAAAGGTACGTATCGAATTTTAGTGGCGACAGATATTGCTGCTCGTGGAATTGATGTTAATAATATCGCCGTAGTTATCAACTTCGATTTGCCAGATGTGGCTGAGGATTATGTTCATCGTATTGGTCGTACTGGTCGCGCAGGTAATTCTGGTAAAGCTGTGACTTTCGCTACTCCTGGTGAAGAATATGATATTAGAAAAATTGAGAAAATTATTAAAAAAACGATTCCAATATTGTCATTACCTACACTAGCACCAAAGTCTACTCAGGTTGTGGAATTAGATAAATTCTATGAACCACAACAAGAAATGAGAGATCGCCGCGCGCGCGCCAGAGGTTTTAATCCCGAAGGTCGTGGATCTAGAGGTGCTTCTCGAGGCTATAGTTCCGAAAAACGGGATTCAAGCCGAACAACAAAAAGACCGGTAAATAGTTTTGCCGAATATAGATCGGCGCCTTCAGATAGTTCTAAGCTGAGACGATTATATGATCCTAAAGCGAATAATGGAGCTACTCAGGATTCCAAGGCTCCTAGCGGTGCCACCACTCAACGTGGAGTAAAATCAACCAATAGTTACTTCAATAAACCTAGCGGTTACACTGGATTTAACAAACGATCAAAAAAGTTTCCAAGTTCAAAGCGAGCAGGAGGTAGAAGTTCTAAGTGGTAAATAGTTGATAAATATAGACTTAAAGCGTCATTTAGAATGGCGCTTTTTGATTTTGACAAAATTTAGTAATAATGATAATTTACATTTAGCTTTAGAGAAGAGGACCATCATGGAACAGAAAGAACGCACGCCGCTTTGGCAATGGTTCTGCCTGCTCGTAGCGACTACGGGTCGTTCGGATAGAGCAGCCTTCAGAGTTCGTCAGTTTTTCGCTTGGCTCTTTCGTAGCAAGAAGGAAGTGAAGCCTGGTTCGGGTGCCGGCACGGCCGGTTCGATCGTCGCACTTCTTGCGTTGTTGTTGTTCGATTGGAACTTTGAGTTCGTATTCGGCGCAGCGTTCTTTTCCTTCTTAGTCGGTATTTTCGTAGTAACACCGGCCGCACATTGGCTCTATAGCTGTTACGGTCGAAGCGAACGACACGACGGAACCTTTACATGTTTTGACTACAACCAAATTAATTGGGATGAAGTCCATGGCATGCTTATCGCGGCCCTGCCCAGTTTCTTTTTCCTCAAGTACCTTGGTCCAGAGTACCACCAATCATCGATGCTCTGGTTCGATCTGCTCGTGGCCTTTGTGCTGTTCCGCATCTTCGACGCCAAGAAGCCTGGGATCATCAAGAAGATCGAGAAAAAGTTCGAGGATACTGACCTCGGCGTCATGATCGACGACACTGCGGCTGGAATTGCCGCGGCTGTGTGTAGCCACTTGTTCATCATGTGGACCGCGTCGTTCCGGCTTTGGCTCCTCAATTAGATCTGTTCACCCTGCTGTTCGAGAATGGCGGGGTGTTTTTTTACTATGATGACTATGATTACGAAAATGATCAACATGATTAGGTAAAAAAAATTGCCCCAGAAAGCATGAGCTTCTGGGGGGGGGATGTCAGGGACAGGTGCAGAGGTCTACACAGTTACAGATACGAGTGCATTCTCGTGGTTTTCGGGCAAAACGCATTCTCGCGGCAGCGATCATCTCCGGTAAGTAGTCGATCAATGCCGGCGTATACAAGACGGCTCCGATATCGCCGATGCACGCCAGGAACTCGATCGGTACGCAGTCCAGTAGCCGCGAAACCGCCACGATGAGCATGGTTTGGCGGATCTGTTCGTCCTGGTGGAGTCGGACGTGGTTGATGAGCACAGAGCCCAAATCACCGGTTTGCACGTCCATCGGATGGAAAACGTCCATCTCCGGGATGGCTTCTGTGATCACGATTTGCGGCTTCTGGTGATCAACGTGGAACAGGGCGGTGATGAGGTCGTTTGTAGAAAAGACTTCGACCGCTTCGAATCGTGCTAGGATGACTCGTTCGAGCATGGCACAGATGTCGGGGTCATGGTCGTAGACGAGGATGTGCAGTGTCATGGTGGGCACCTCTGTTTTTGCGTCAGAATGACCTTTAAATATAATACAAATTTTTGATTACGTTAAGCCTTGACACAAAGTCAAAATCTAGGTAAGGTATGAGGCTATATTGAAAAAGATTCTTATTTTAGATATAATTAAATAGTAAAATAGATAATATGAATTTCGAAAATTTTGGTAATAAACCAGAAAGAAAATTTAATGAAGAACTTGGCGTTTTGGGTCAAGAATCTTTTGAGTCTCTGCGAGGAGCTGAGGCAGAAGATCGTGCCGCTTTTTTAACGTTGAAAAAATTGGAAAATGAATTTCTTAAACAAAGTTTATAATTAAAATATGAGTCCAGAACAATCGGTTCAAATTGAGGCTTTATTAGTAAAAGCAGAAATGGATGGTTCATCTAAAGAACTCATGCGTCGTTTTTTTGATTCAATAGCTGGTCAACCGCAGTTCACTCGAATAATTAGTCTCTTGGAACGTTTTCCGTCTGTATTAGAAAATTTTTGTAAATGTTTTGCGTTGAAAAAAGAGTTTTTAGCTCAAGGTAAGTCAGAAAGTGAGTGGGACGAGTTTTTGGCTGTCGAAGACAATGCCTTGAGTAAATTAGGCGAATAATTGTCCTTGAATGACCCGGATAATCCGGGTTTTTTTATTTATCCACAGGGCATTGTTTGACGTTCGTTTTTTGTTCGGTATAATGTAACTAAGACGAACAAGACACGAACAATCTATAACTTATAACTATTATATGACTTTAACTAAGCGACAATCTGAAATTCTAAAATTTATCAAAGATTTTGTGAAGGATTCTGATTATGCTCCAAGCTACCGTGAGATCGCGGACGGAATGGGTTTATCGTCTCCAGCAACTATTCATCAACATTTACAATTATTAAAGAGTAAGGGCTATATAAACATTGATGCTGATGCGCCACGCGGGATTGCTTTAACTAGCAAGGTTATGCAAATGAGTAAGGCAATAGAATTACCACTTTTGGGTCTGATTACCGCTGGTGTACCTATCGAAGCTGTCGAAACAAGAGAAACCATGGCCGTGCCTGCTGATCTTGTGGCAGATGAGAATTCATATGTTTTAAAGGTTAAAGGCGAATCAATGATCGATGAAGGAATTTTTAATGGTGATTATGTGGTTGTTGAGCGTAATCATTCACCACGGAATGGAGATGTTGTTGTCGCTTTGTTAAATAATGCGTATGCAACATTAAAAAAGTTTTATCGCGAAACAAATCGCATCCGCTTGCAACCAGCTAATTCAACAATGAAGCCAATATATTGCAAAGATGTTGCGATTCAGGGAATTGTCCGAGCGATAATTCGTAAATACGCCTAGTTACTAATTCCGAATCAAATTACAAATTTACTAATCATTACTAATATACAAATTTTATGAATATCTTTTATTCTGAATATGTGGGAAAGAAATAGAGTTGATCTCGTTTATAAAGAATTAAGTTATCGAGTCGTTGGTGTCTTGTTCGATGTCTATAATGAAATTGGACTTGGTCACCCCGAAATCGTATATCAAAAAGCCATACAAAGGATTTTTGAGAACAGGGGGATCGTCTTTCAAAGAGAAAAATATTGTAAGGTAGATTGCGATGGAGGACGAGTTAGTTACTATTATCCAGACTTTGTAGTTGAAGGAAAGTTGATTCTCGAACTCAAGGTGCGACAACGGTTTTCACGGAAGTGTTTTGAACAAATTGAAAAGTATTTGAAAACAGAAAATTTAAAATTAGGCATTTTAGCCTCCTTTTGCTCAGATGGTGTTATCTTTAAACGCGTTTTAAATGAATATTGATAATTATTATAAGTAACGATTAGTAAATTTGTAACAGTATTAGTAATTAGTAAGTATATGTGCGCAGGAATATCGTTTCACATTGATAACATTGATCCGCATGAACTAGATCATTTTTTTACACCAGCGGAATACCAAAAGCAACGAAAAGGCGATTTAATCGAAACATTCTACTGGCAAAACAAACCATTTTTGCCGGTAGAAGAAGAAGGCGTGGTTCATTTGTATGAATGGGGAAATCGAGAAATAGGCGTTAAGATGCCTAAAACTGGCTGGGCTAAGATAGAGTCAGTTCAAGATGGTTTGTGGGATTGGTTGGCTCCGAAAAAGGTTATTATTCCAAGTTCATTCGGTTATGAAAAGAGGAAGTGGTTTAAAACCCCTCGTGGGTTAACTGGAATAAAGGTTCGTTTTCATAATTTAACCAGAGTTTATTTACTGACGGCTAAAGCTGATTTGAATTTTAAATCTAAAATAGGACATGATCGTATGCCAGCCTTAGCAAAAATTGTATATATAAATTAAGCCGCCTCAATAGATTAAATAATTATAAGCATGGTTATTTAATCAAAAGGGTGGTAGAAGGACCTTTCCTTCCGTCGTCGTTTCAAAGGCCTAGAAACGACGCGGGAGTGGAGGAAATAATATGTCAAAAAGAAAAATAAAATCAATCTATCGCAATGTAAAATGTTTTTGGATGGATTTAGTTTTAGAAGTTTAATTCTATGAGTGACGAAGAGATAAAAAAATCGATCTTAACGTTTCTCCTTAGATTAAAGGAATAGTATGCCGAAAACAGAACATAAAATTATTGAGGTACTTGTTGCCTTTATGCGCAATAAGGTTATGCCATTGTCCTTTAGCCTTAATAATAAGAAATATGCTGTTAATAAGGTAAATATGACTTATGCTACGCGTATAGGACGAGATAAATGGTATTACTTTGCTGTTTCTAGTGGTGATGATAATTACAAGTTAGGTTTCGATACAGAGAATAGTTTGTGGTTTTTAGAAGAAAGTTATTTTAATATTTAATTTTATGACTATTACATATCTTCCAATAAGTTTCAGGAAAACGCTGAAGATCATTTCAAAATGACCTGGCGTTGCATACTCCATGTTGACATGGATTCATTCTTTGCGACCGCAGAACAACAGGCGAATCCAAGTTTGCGCGGACGGCCTATTGTTGTCTCTGGAAAAGAGGGTAGTCGTTCTGTAATTGTTGCTTCATCAAAGGAAGCAAAGAAGTTTGGAGTTAAAACTGGACTTTTGCACCACGAAGCCAAGAAACTTTGTCCGCAACTTATTTTTGTTGAACCGGATGGTTTGAAATATGACTTCTTACATCGACAGTTGATAAATGTTTTAGCTCAAATAACCGATAAAGTTGAGGTTTTTAGCATTGATGAGGCTTTTTTGGATCTATCAGATTGTACACATAATCTTGAGCAGGCGCAGGAAGTTGCACGGCGCATCAAAACAATGGTTTTTTGTGATCTGGGCGAGTGGGTAACTTGTTCCATTGGAATTGCTGAGAATAAGTTATTAGCTAAATTAGCCTCAGATAAGAATAAGCCAAACGGTTTATTTATTGTTGATCAGGATAACATTGATCAGACTCTGTTAGAATCAAAACTAACAGATTTTTGTGGTTTGGGTCCGCGAACAGCGAAAACATTGGATGAGGATTTCGGGATTGATTCAGTTTCCAGGTTGCGAGAACTTAAAATAGAAAAGCTTGTGTCATTATTCGGCCATGCCCGCGGATTATTTTTATATAATTTGTGCCGCGGTCTCGACAATAGTCCTGTCGTTCCTGATTCAGACAAAGATGAGGTTAAATCTGTTAGTCGTTCACACACTTTGCCGCAGGACACATTTAATAAGGATGAGATTCTCGTCGTTTTGATGCATCTTTGCGAAAGTCTGGCCCATGAATTACGACATAAAAAGCTTTCAGCGAAAACAATAATGATCTATCTGCGCTATGAAGATTTTACTCATGGCGGATTCCGATTAACTCTGCCAGGATATATTAATGACACTTACCAAATATTTATGATCGGGTATAATCGTTTGATGAAGTTTGTTTTGCCGAAAGGTGTTCGTCTCGTTGGAATTTATGCAACTAATCTGATTGAATCATTTAAACAACAAAATCTTTTCGCTCTGGAGAACAAATTTGATCAACTCTCTCCATTCCTCGACAAAATCAATGATGCTTATGGTGAGCTGACTATTAAGCCCGCGTTTTTGTTAAATTTAAAGAGATTGAGGAATAAGGTTGGTGGGTTTAGGCCAACGGAATAATCATTCTTCGCTGAAGCTACGGATGAATAAATAAAACGCCCCGCACCACAGATGACTGGGTGCGGGGTAAACCCCTTTGTGTGAAATAGGAAGAAGGGTTACTGATCGAGCTCGATGAGGTCACGACAGGTGTTGTTCAACCTGACGGCACCATCTTCAGTCATGATCACAATGTCCTCGAGTCGGAGCCCATAGCTTCCGGCGAAGTAGACGCCAGGTTCGATGGAGAAGGCGTCGCCGACGAGAAGTGGGGCTTGGTTTATCTTGTTGACGAACGGATCTTCGTGTTCATCGAGGCCGATCCCGTGTCCGGTCGAGTGGACGAAGAACTGTTCCAATTTGACTTCGGCCAGGCTGTTGCGAGCCGCAGCATCGACGTCGCAGGCGCGGACGCCAGGCTTCGCGGCCTTGAAGGCCAGTTCTTGCGCTGTGCGCAGGAAGTTGTACGTAGTGGGGACACCGAGTTTTGGTTCCCCGATGGTTACACATCTAGTGATGTCCGAGCTGTAGCCCTTCTTGCTGCGTCCGCCGATGTCGAAGAGCACTACGTGTCCGCGTTCGATCACGGTGTCGTCTGGTTCGTGGTGCGGGTCAGCCGAGTTGGAGCCAGTGGCCACGATGCAGAAGGTAACGGAAGCGTGGCCGTTACGGAGCATGCTTTTCGTGACGTCATCGGCCACGGCACGCTCTGTGCGTCCGAGGAGTGGGATTTTTCCGGCCTGGATTTCGGCGATCGTCAGGTCGACGACACGTGCGATTTCCCTGAGGTCAGCGATCTCGCCAGCGTCCTTGGTGCGACGCATCGGTGAGAGAATCTTCTCGGTGTCTTGCCAGTCGCTTTTCTGGAGCAGCTTCTGGAGCGGCAGCAGGTGCATGGACGGCATCTTGCGTCCAACAGCGATGTTATAGAAGCCATCATCTGCTGGTTCTTCGTAGCCGACGGCAAGCTCCACGGTCATCTTGAAGGGATCTTGGCCCTGGCTCCATTGGTGGATGCGGAAGAGTTCGGCCGGGACTTGGAGTGTCACGACTTCGAGTTCGGGGACGACGAGGTCAGGGAAGCCGTTCTGACGCACGACGAGCACGGTCAGCCGTTCGAGGGCATGGGTTTGGTAGCCAACCAGCCACTCGAGCTCGGGCGAGACAGGCAGGAGCATGAAGTCGATCTTCTGTTCTTGCATCAGCGCTTGGGCACGATGTATTCGTGCTTGGGCAAGTTCTGTTGCTAGTACCAGTTGTCCCATGATGTCCTCCTTGGGCAGGGGAAACAAACTGACTTTAATTTATCACATGAAATTTATTTTATCAACTTGATTTTGTATTTAAAAACAGAATTATTTGCTATAATATCTTCATAACAAATAAAAACAAAACTATGCCATGCGGATGCGGCTGTTCTTCAAAGGTTAAAAAGCCAGTGAAGAAAGCAAAATCAAAAAAGAAATAGTCTTTAAAAAAGAGATTGGTTGACCACAACTAGTCTCTTTTGTTTAGGTGCTAATTTTGCTATAATTAGGACATATGAAAAAGGTAGAAGTTAATGATTTTTTAAACAAATTATTAACTGATTATTTAATTTACGCTCCTAAGAAAAAAGAGGGGAAAATTAAGGTCTCTCAGATTTCTGACAAGAGCGAGATAGATTGGAGTGGCGATTTACCGCTTAATTCCTTTAAGGTCTTGTTTTTACCCACAGTCGAAGAATTAGGAACTTTCGAGAAGAATAAATTTATCGAGAATAAGAATGCCCCAAGACCAAAGGTTGCTTGGTGTTTAAATATTTTAGATCTTCAAGCTTTCACTTTGTTTGAACATGTTTTTGAAAAGGATGTTTACTATCAAAAAAGACGTAAAAATACTTATGTTGTCGGCTTTTCTAACGGTTTACCTGACGATTTCCGTAAGTATAAGGCTTTTCATCAAACCTTTGAAGAAGATATTTTAGAACATGTTTGTTTTGATGTTTTTATAGAACGCCAAAAAAATAATAATTATTTATTTTTTGCTGGGTCGGACAAAGGTCAGGATTTATTAGAAAGTAATGGAGTGAATGATTTTGAAAATATTGAATTCGCTGGTTTGGTTCCTGAGAAGGGAATGAACCCACGATTGGTTTCAAATCGAGAAGCTGTTGCTATTAGTCAAAATGATAAACTTTGGGATGAATTGGCAGAAATTTGTTTGTCATGTGGTAAATGCTCAACTGTTTGTCCAACTTGTTTTTGTTTTGATTCTTTTGATGAACCAGGTGCTGATGCGATTACAAAAAAACGTCGTTGGAGTTCTTGTTTTTATTCTGAGTTTTCCGAGACTGCTGGCGGCAATAAAGAGTTAGATTCAATCAAAAAACGTTTATATTTTTGGTATTATCACAAGTTTGTACGAATTCCAGATGAATTGTCTTATTACGGCTGTGTCGGTTGTGGAAGATGCACAAAAGTCTGTCCCGTTGGAATTAACATTCAAAATAATCTTCAACGTTTGCAGAAAAGCAAGAAATAACAATGAAAAACGTCTACGAAATATTCTCAGCTAAAATCATTAAAGTAACAACGGAAAATCCGACTACTAAAACTTTATTTTTAAAATTAAAAGATCAAAGCAAGTTTCAGTTCTTGGCTGGGCAATTTATGATGATTGGACTTCCGGGTTTTGGTGAATGTCCTATTAGCATTTCTTCCGCACCACAAAACGCATCAAATTATTTTACATTGACGATCCGCACGGTCGGTGAATTAACTGAAAAATTAAATTCGTTCAAAGTTGGTGAAACAGTTTTTGTCCGTGGACCTTTCGGTAATGGCTTTCCTCAAGTTACAAAAAATCTAATTTTGATTGGTGGCGGCTGCGGATATATTCCACTTAGATCGGTTTATGAAGAGAATAAAAATCGCAAAGACATAAAAATGCAGATACTTATTGGTTGTCGTGATGAAGATTCGTTGGTTTTCGAGTCTGATTATGAATCAATGAATAAAAAACATGAGTTGGGTCTAATTATGGAAAAACCTAAGAGCAAAAAATACGGTTCAGCTAAAGGTTTTGTCACGGACTTAATTAAGAAGGTTGACTTACTGCCCGACGCCTTGGTCTTTTTATGCGGTCCAGCAATTATGTATGGATTTGTTGTTAAAGAATTATTAGAAAAAGGTGTTAATTTATCTAATATTTATTTATCATTAGAAAAAAGAATGCATTGTGGTTTGGGCGTTTGTCAGCATTGCGCCATCGGTTCCAAATATGTTTGTAAAGATGGACCTGTTTTTAACGCAAAGTATTTGAAGTCAGTTAATTATATTTAAGATATGTCAGTCAATATAGTTTATCAAGACAAAGTCAAAAGTAGCCCTGTTGTAATGGGAGTTTTGGGTTTTAGTGTTATTATTGTTTTAATAATTGGTTTCATTTTATATTTTCAAAATAATAGAACGATTGATAGTGGCGTTGTTAAAACATTAAGTTTTGTTTTGGTGTTAGATGTATTTGTTTTTTGGGCTTTCCGAGAAATGGCGGTAGTTATTACTGACAAACAACTGAGCTTTGGTTTCTTCATTTTTAAGAAAAAGATAGATTTAAACAAAATAGAAAATGTCGAAATTCAGGATTTTAAATTTAATAATTATTTAGGTTACGGAATTCGCTATGGCCGTGACAATACAATTGGCTATGTGCCATGTGGCGGGCGGGGACTGAAGATAAAAGTCACTGGAGAGAAAAAGGATTTCTTCTTCATCTGCAATAGACCAGAAGAAGCTCTAGTATTCATTAAACAATATGGAACGCAAAAATAAATTAGTTATTGGCTTATTTTCTCTCACTGGTTGCGAGGGGTGTTATTTTGCGATTTTAGATTTAACCAAAGAATTCATTGCATTGGGCAATAAAGTTGAGATTAAAAATTGTCGTTTATTTGAAGAAGATGTCCATCTTGAAGACGAAAAATATGATGTGGCCTTCATCGAAGGTAGCCCTTTGACCACCGCGAACAGAGAAACGGTTAAGCGTATCCGACGCAATTCAAAATTAGTTGTGGCTCTAGGCGCTTGTTCTTGCCTGGGCGGGATTTATCACATTAAAGAATATCATGATAAAGCTAAAATTTTTAATCATGTTTATCACAAGGATGTTGGGATAGAAAATTTTGATGTGCAAACATTAGAACAGTTAATAAAAGTTGATCATAAGATTCCTGGTTGTCCTGTTAATGGGCGGGAGTTCATGCGTTTTGTTTATGGTTTACTTGTTGGTAAAAAAATAAAGTCGGTTCAAAATCCTGTCTGCTATGAATGTCAGATGCGTGGCTATGAATGTTTATTGCAAAAAGGGCAAGTTTGTTTGGGTCCAATCACATTCGGGGGATGTGAAGCTATTTGTCTCAAGTCAAAACAGGGTTGTTGGGGCTGTCGTGGATTAGTTAAAGATGCGGAAGTCAGTAATTTAATTAAAAAATTACGTGAAAAATATTCTGATAAAGAAATCACGAAATATTTAGAAGTGTTTGGTATTAAAGAACAAATTAATAATTTATAAATAAGTATGAGTAATGCTAAGAAGATTGTACTGACAGCTGGGATAACGTTTTTTGTAACAATAGTGGTTTTTGCTGCTCCATTTTATTTTTCACTTATTAAGTTTGCAGAAACACTGGCTGAAGAAAATAGATCATTGAAAATTTTTATCGCAGATAATAAAATGGCAGCCGAACAAGATTTGAAACAAGCAGAATTACCAATCGGCCCAAAGCTCGTCAAGAAAACAAGTTCTGTGACTGAGCTTGCGCTGGCATTCGAGAATGAATATGCGTCTTTAATTTCTTGGAATAATTGGCTCTTCACTGGAAGCGGAGACTATGGGACAAAAGACAAAAAAGCTCAGGTTTGGGCCTACAATACAATCACTGGCGTGACAAAGAAAATTTTTGATTTAGCTTTAGTTACCGAAGAAATTAAAGGCGATCGTCAAGATAATTTCCAGTATGTAGATGATTTAAAAGTTTTTAATGATCAACTGTTTATTGGTCTTGGTGGATATACGATGAAGGGATATATCTATGAAATGGATTTAGATATTGATTTAACGAGACCAGTAGTCTTTGTTGGTGAATCGTTAAATCCAACTATCGAAAAATACGGCGATACATATATAGTTAGCGGAGCAGAAGGTGATGGTGGTTGTGCAATCTATTTGGTGCAAGTATTAGATGTTTATCAAATGAGTCTTACGAAAGTCTATGAAGCTACTTATTGTGTGGATGAGGGGACTGATGTTTATTTGGGGACTGATGGAAAGTACATTTATACTGCTGGTACACCACGAGCAGAAGAAGGATTATCGTCTGAGATATTAACAGAAGTAAAAGTGATTAGTATCGCTGACCCCACTAAAGTTGAAACAATAATTTCTAAAAGCAAAATGCCAAAAAATATTCATTCAGTGAAAATAAATAAAAATTATTTAGTATTGTTTGGAGACGATCAGTTGACCTTTTATACAAATAACAATAGCCAGTTGACGAAAATTGGCTCCACTCTTTATAAGTCGGAAGGCGAGTTTCTGCTTGTTAATCCTCCGGGACGAGAGGACATTCTCTGCACTTTCAACGAAATTATTAATTTGAAGGACAAAACAATTCAATCAATTTCAACTGAAAAAGAAGAAAGAGCCAAGAGTCTTTGTAATATTGATATAGATACATATATGATCGAATCTGGTCGCGTCGGTACTGTTTCTGGTGCAATAGAGCAACTTAAAGAAGATGGAGTGTTATCTGCAGAATTTGAATATCAAGAAGAATAATATGGAAAATAAATTTGTTAAGATTGGTGTTGGTGTAATTATTATCAGAGATGATAAAGTTTTGTTAGGATTGAGACAAGGTTCGCACGGTGCAGGCGAATGGGCTTTCCCTGGTGGTAAGGTTGAATTTGGTGAAACTATATTTGAGGCTGCAATTCGTGAAGCCAAAGAAGAATCTGGCATTGATGTGACAGACTTAGAATTGATTTCTATCGCTGACGAAATGCGCTACATCGATACGGATGGAAAACATTTTGTTGTCATTGGCGTTAAAGCAAATGCAGCACAAGGGGAACCTCTGTTAATGGAGCCAGACAAATTTACTGAATGGCAATGGTTTCCTGTAGACAAATTGCCCAGTCCAATGTTTGAAGGTTCAAAGCTTTCCATGAATAATTATTTAACCAAGAACATTTATACTGAAGTTAAATATCGCAAGTAAATTATGAAAACGATTCAAATAAATCATTTAGGAAAAACTGAAGGTCACATGAGCTTTGTTGGTGCTTTGGTTAATAATGATTTTGCCGAGGCGAGAATTGAAACTGAAGAAGGGGCTCGTTTAATCGAGGGAATTTTATTGAATCGAAAGTTTTATGAAGCACCGATTATAACCGCACGCATTTGCGGTATTTGTCCCATCGTGCACAACCTTACCTGTATAAAAGCCTTAGAGAAAGCCGAGAATGTCCAAGTCACTGAGGAAATCGTTGTTCTACGAAAGATGCTCATCAATGCTCAATTTATTCATAGCCATGCCTTGCATGCTTTCTTTCTCGCTTTCCCTGATATCGTCGGTATCAGTAATAATTTTGATTTTGTAAAAAAATATCCTAAAGAATGTAACCTCGCACTCGAAATGCGCGATTTCGCAGTGGAGCTTAGTCGTATTATCGGCGGAAGAACAGTACATCCCATCAACAGTGTCATCGGTGGTTTTAATGTTGAGCCGGAGTTTAGTGAACTCGAGAAGTTAATGTTGCAACTGCCCGAGGCTTTGAAGAAAGCACAAATTCTTTTTAATTTTGCGGCCAAACAAAAACTACCTGAATTTGTTCGACCTACAAATTATGTTTGCCTCAAAGACAAAAAGGAATATGCGATTTATGATGGAGAGGTTTTGTTTGATGACAATAATAAGTTGATAACCCCGGAAAAGTTTTTACTTGATGTTAAAGAGTTAGTTAGACCTTACGAAAAAGTTAAACGAGTTCAGCATCTTGATCGATCAATTATGGTTGGCGCACTGGCGCGCGTTAATAATAATTTTAAGCAATTGCATAAAGTGGCTCAGGAATCTTGGTTGAAAACTCAAAAAGAACGACCATGTTATAATTCTTTCTTTAATACGTATGCGCAGATCGTCGAGATTTTGCATTGTTTTAAGGAAATTGAAAAGTATTTCATTCAATATAAAAAGCTACGCACAAAACCAGGGTTCTTTGGTCGCCTTAAAGTTGAATTTAAAGTTAGGGCGGGGAGAGGCTGTGCTGTCATGGAAGCTCCGCGTGGCCTTTTATATCACGAATATGAATTAGATAATGAAGGCAAGATTGTTTATTCTAATATTATTTCGCCGACAACAATTTTTTTGAATAATTTGGAAGATGATTTAAAGTCATATCTGCCTCAGATTCAGAAATTGACTGATAAAAAGCAGGTTCAATTAATTAAAACTTTGATTCGCGCGTACGATCCTTGTATTAGTTGCGCGACCCACTAAATATGCATGATATCCACGTTGCAAATAAAGTATACAAACTTGTCCTCGAATACGCTCAGAAGACAGGTCTTAAGATTGTAAAGAAAGTTGAGATTGATCTAGGGTCGATAACCGAACATGGAGCAAATATTTCTGCCGAGAATCTGGAATTTAATTTAAAAATGCTCGGCCGTGATTTTTTCCCTGATGATGTCCAAATAAATATTAGTAAAGTAACTGGTAGTGATTGGAAATTGGTTTCAATTTCTGGCGATTAATATGCAAATTAAATCAATTGAAAATGTTGAGATAAAAAATAAACGCGTTTTATTGCGTACAGATTTTAATGTTCCACTAAAGGGAAATAAAATTCAGGATGATTTTAAAATCACCAGGGCAATCCCGACGATAAAAATGTTGTTGCAAAATGGAAATCAAATTATCATCGTTAGTCATCTTGGTCGTCCGGAAGGTAAACGCGTAAAGTCCATGAGTTTAGCTCCCGTTGCTAAATACCTTTCGAATGAATTAAAAGAGATTAAAGTTAAGTTTATCTTTGATAAATTGAGTTTAGGTTTAGTTAAAAGAATAAAAAGTCTTGATGATCGAGTTATCCTCTTGGAAAATATGCGTTACGAAAAAGGCGAAGATAAGAACGATCTAAAACTCGCCAAGCTATTATCCTGTTGTGCAGACGTTTTTGTAAACGAGGCGTTTGCGGCTTGTCATCGGACCATGGCTTCGATGGTGGCAATCACAAAGTTTTTACCCAGTTATGCTGGTTTAAACTTAGCTCATGAATATAAATATCTGATTAAGAGTTTGAACCCATTAAAACCAGCAATCGCAATAATTGGTGGATCAAAAATTGAGACAAAAATAAATTTTATTAAAAAGTTATCAAAGATATATGATGCTGTTTTAATCGGCGGGGGATTGGCTAATACGCTTTTGTCTGCTCGAAGATATGAAGTAGGTGTATCATTGTACGACAAGGATTATATCAAGCTCGCTAAAACTTTATTGCGATTGAATAATGTTGTTATCCCAATGGATGTTGTTATCTCCGATTCGAGAATGTTAAAGGCACGAGTGGCTGATGTCGGGAAAAATAAAAGTCTTTGTACAAAACAAGAAAAGATATTAGATATAGGATCTAAAACAATGAAACATTATTCAGATTTTATCCGGGCTGCAAAATTTATTATTTGGAATGGGCCGATGGGGTTGTTCGAGCAAAAAAAATTCAGTCATGGTACTATGGTTATTGCTAAAGCAATCGGTGCGAGAGCCAAGGGACGAGCAATAGGCATCGCCGGAGGCGGTGAAACTTTGTATGCGATCGATATGGCCAGGTCTGGTAAATACTATGATTTTATCTCCGGAGGTGGTGGAGCAATGTTGGAATTTATGGAGGGAAAAGTTTTGCCTGGGATTAAACCTTTGTTGATAAAAAATAATTTAAAAACATAATAACCTAGAAGCTAAAAGCTATAAGCTAGAAGCTCCTCAAAACTATGAAAATTAAACAAATAATTGCCCGAGAAATTTTAGACTCACGCGGTAATCCAACTGTCGAAGCGAAAGTTATTTTAGAAAACGGATTATATGCAAAGGCCTCAGTTCCATCCGGTGCATCTACAGGTGAACATGAGTCTTTAGAAATGCGTGATGGAGACATGAAAAGATTTTTAGGTACAGGCGTTTTGAAGGCAGTTAATAATGTTAACAAAAAAATTAGTCCCGCTCTCTCTGGTCAAGAAGTCACCAAACAACGAGCGATTGACAATATAATGTTAAAACTCGATGGCACCAAAAACAAAGCTAAACTAGGAGCAAATGCGATCTTGGCTGTTTCGATGGCGGTGGCTCGAGCTGGAGCTTTGTCCAAGAAACAACCACTATATAAATATTTGCGATCAGTTTATGGCTTAAAAGAAAAGAACTGGAAATTGCCAATACCAACCATGAATGTTATTAATGGAGGGCGACATGCGGATAATACAATTTCGACTCAGGAATTCATGATTATCCCGAAAGCAAACACTTTTTCGAAAGAGGTCAGAATGGGGGTCGAAGTATTCCAAATGTTAAAAAAGGTTTTGAAAGAGCATAAACAAGTTACAACCGTTGGTGATGAAGGCGGATTTGCTCCGAATATTGAGGGACCATTCGGTTACGCACCTAGCTTTGATGAAGATGAGATCGGAATGGAAGCCATTATGGAAGCAATAAAAAAATCAGGATATAGGGCGGGAAAAGATATTTATCTTGGTTTGGATATTGCAGCCTCAGAAATGTTTGTTGAAGGAAAAGGATATGATTTTAATTTTAAACAAAAAAATAAAGGTAAAAAGTTCAAGACTTATCAAGATCTGTTGGAGATGTATAAGTCCTGGTTGAAAAAATATCCAATAATTTCTATCGAAGATCCTTTATCTCAAGATGAATGGAGTGATTGGCAAAAACTGACAAAGGAGCTTGGCAAAAAAGTAATTTTAGTTGGCGATGATTTGTTCGTAACTAATGTAGAACGATTGCAAAAGGGAATAGATGAAAAGGTTGGTAATGCAATTCTTATTAAATTAAATCAGATCGGTACTTTGTCAGAAACAATTGATGCCATATATTTGGCCAAGAAGAATGGTTATATGATAAGTGTTTCACATCGATCAGGGGAGACAGCTGACACCTTTATTGCTGATTTGGCCGTAGCAGTGAATTCTGATTTTATCAAAACAGGTTCTTTATCCCGTTCTGAAAGAGTTGAAAAATACAATCGTTTAATGGAAATAGAAAATGAATTAAAATAAATATGGTGCCAGTGGTTTTATTAATTTTGGATGGATGGGGAATTGCTAAAAAAAATAAAGGCAACGCTATTGAATTAGCACATAAACCGTATTTCGATCGTCTTTGGCATGAATACCCTCATGCACAATTGAAAGCGCATGGGAAATATGTTGGATTACCAGATGATCAAGTAGGAAATTCCGAAGCTGGTCATCTGAATATTGGGGCTGGAAGAATTATTAAACAAGATTCGGTTTTAATTTTTGAGGCGATTGCAGAGGGGCGTTTCCCAAAAAATTTAGCTCTTAATTCTACTCTACAAAACGTTATAACAAATAAATCAGAGTTACATTTGATGGGTTTAGTTTCTGAAGAAGAAAGTCCTCACTCTTCTTTAGACCATCTTTATGCATTAGTTGATTTGGCTTATGTCCGCGGTGTTAAAAATATTCATCTGCATTTATTTACTGACGGCCGAGATTCGCGTCAATTTGCCACTATCAATATAATAGATAAAATTATCGCTCGTATTGATGGACAGGCTCGTCTCTCAACTTTAATTGGACGTTACTACGCCATGGACAGAGGCAAAAATTGGGATCGTACCGAAAAAGCATTTCGTTGTTTAGTCCAAGGACAAGGATTGGTTTTTAGAAGTTCCCATGAAGCGTTGTTACATGCCTATAACCAAAAGAAAACTGATGAATATATAGAGCCTTCTATAATTGCTACCGATAAAAAAACAGTCAAAGATAGTCGAATCAAAGACAATGATGCTGTCATCTTTTTTAATTTGCGGTCTGATCGGGCACGACAATTAACTAAATCATTTGTACAAGATAAGTTTAATAAATTAAATCCAAATGCTTTTGTGCGTGGGCCGATGTTAAAAAATTTAACTTTTTGTACTTTGACAGACTTTGGACCAGACCTAGATGATATTAAAACAGTCTTCCCATCAGCGGACATCAAGAATACATTGCCGATGATTTTGAAAAACCATAAACAGGTTTATTTGGCTGAAACCGAAAAGTATGCTCACATGACATACTTTATTAATGGCGGCTATTCTGAAAAAGTTGACAGCGAAGGGCGCTTGCAAATTGTTTCTGATAATATTATGAGCTATGCAGATAGACCAGTGATGAAAGTAAATGAATTGACGTCTGCAGTCAAAGATTTTTTGAAACAAAAGTATGCTTTTATTGCGGTAAATTTTGCGAATCCAGATATGGTTGGACACACGGGAAATTTACAATCAACAATTAAAGCTATTGAGGATGTAGATAAGTGTTTAGGGCGTATTGCAGACGCAGTTTTAAAAAAGAAAGGTGTTTTAATCGTTACGGCTGATCATGGTAATGCCGAAAAAATGATTGATTTAGAAACGAATGAGGTTTGGGCTGGGCACACGACAAATCCAGTCCCATTCATAATTGTGTCGAACAAAAAAATCAAAAAATTACGCCCTGACGGAGTTCTCGGTGATATTGCTCCCACGATTTATGATTTATTAGAGATAAAGAGTTTACCGACAGAATTAAACAATTCACTAATCAAAAAATAAATATGGCTCAAATATCAAAACCAATAGTATTGATCATCCTCGACGGTTGGGGAGTAGCTCCACCGTCAGAGGGTAACGGTGTCAGTTTAGCGAAGACACCAAACTTTGACAAATACGTAGCGAGTTATCCTGCTATGACATTATTGGCTTCAGGCGAAGCTGTTGGTTTATCTTGGGGGGAAATAGGAAACTCAGAAGTTGGTCATTTGAATTTGGGCGTGGGAAAAATATTTTATCAAAATCTTCCAAGAATAGATCGATCAATTGAAAATGGAGAATTTTTTGACATTCAAGCTTTTAATGATGCCATTGAACACGTTAAAAAAAATAATTCTAGGTTGCATCTTATGGGTTTAATGAGTGAAGGCAAGGTTCATGCTATGAGTACGCATTGCTTTGCATTGTTGGAATTAGCAAAAAAGAGAAAACTAAAAGATGTTTTTGTGCATGCCTTTTTAGACGGACGAGATTCAGCTTTTAACGGCGGACAAGGATTTATTACTTATTTAGAAAATAAAATCAAAGAAATTGGTGTTGGAAAGATTGCTTCGCTGCACGGACGTCTTTATGCCATGGATCGTGATAATCGCTGGGAACGTGTTCAGAAATGTTATAATGTTTTAACTCTAGGCCAATCGGAAGAGTATTTTGAGGAGCCATTGCAAGCCATCGAAAAGTCATACACAAACAAAGTTTATGACGAAGAATTTGTCCCGGTTGTGATTGGCAAAGAAAATGAACCAACAGCTATTATTAAAGATAACGATGCTGTTATTTTCTTTAATTATCGTGCAGATCGCGCCAGACAACTTACTTCAGCATTTGTGGCTGACACTTTTGATAAAATAAACAGACCCAATAAAATCAATAACCTGTTTTTTGTTACCATGACTGAATATAAAGATGGATTCCCCGTTCATGTTGCGTTTCCTAAGGAAGTTATTAAAACATCTTTGCCGAAAATTGTCAGCGAAAAGGGAATGCGTCAATTACATATTGCTGAAACAGAAAAATATGCACACGTCACTTTCTTTTTTAGTGGTGGCGAAGAAGAACCCTGTGATGGAGAAGAACGCATTGTTATCCCTTCGCCAAAAGTGCCATCGTATGCAGATCAACCAGAAATGTCTGCTAAAAAATTAACTGAAGCATTAACAAAAGAAATTTTGAAAGATAAGTTTGATTTTATTGTGGTTAATTATGCTAATCCAGATATGGTTGGTCACACGGGACAGGTCAAGGCCACAGTTAAAGCAATTGAATTCGCAGACAAGTGTTTGGGTGAAGTTGTTAGTCTTGTGCTGTCGAAGGGTGGGAAAGCCGTGGTTGTGGCTGATCATGGTAATGCCGAAGAGTTGATTAATTTACAAACTGGTGAAATTGATAAAGAACATAGCACTAATCCAGTTCCTTGTATTATCATTGGTAAAGAATATGAAGGCAAAACGACTAATGATGTGCAAATCATCGGTAACGACCTTAGTTTAGTGCAATCAGTTGGTTTGCTTTCGGATGTGCCGGCAACAATATTAAAAATGCTTGGAATTAGTGTGCCCGATGAAATGACTGGGCGACCACTTATATAAATTATGCCTGAATTACCAGAAGTGGAAACAATTAAAAGAGGCTTGGATAAGCAAGTTACTGGTAAACGGATTACAAAAGTCACAATTGAAGAAAGCTTTCTTAATAAGATTAGTCCGTCAGCTGATGTTTTGCGAAAGACTCTTGAAGGAAAATCAATCAAGAACGTTGCCAGACGTTCTAAATTGTTAATATTTGAGATTAATAAAAAGTGTAGTTTGATTGTTCATTTGAAAATGACAGGGCAATTGGTTTATCGTCCAAAGAATAATCGCATTGTTGTTGGTGGACATACTATTGCTGGATTTCGAAATCTTCCGACTAAACATACTCGAGTAACAGTTCGATTTGCTGATAAGACGACTTTATTCTTCAACGACGTAAGGAAATTTGGATTTCTGAAGATCGTTGATCAAAAGCAATTACGCGACGAACTCGGAAAATATGGACGAGAACCAGTTGATAAGGATTTTGACTTGCCGCATTTTGAATCATTGCTGAAAAAATCACCTCGGAAAAAAGTTAAATCAGGGATGATTAAATTAATTCTGTTGAAAGTTATTTAAAATATTCACTAAAGTTAGAGATTATTTAGACGTTTTCTGGGATAATTCCCGTGTATGAATAT
>LBYP01000017.1 GCA_000996245.1 Parcubacteria group bacterium GW2011_GWA2_40_23
TTATTAAATGTTTTTGTCACCATAGCTTTAGAAGGTTATTTATTACCACCCTATTATATCATATTTTGGCCAAATTTAGTATAGTTTATCAACAATCTCCTATTAAGCACTTGTAAAAAACATATGTTTATGGTAACTTATTTTGAACTCTTACCGGTGAGTCACTGGTGGGGTTTGGTGAACAACTTCCTGTGGGAGGCTCCGATGAGACACTGGATGCTGGTGCTGTTCCTCGCGATCGTGGGAGCGTTGATTTTCGCCGGGTGCAAGAAGGACGAGCCCCTGCCGGCCGAACCGGTGGTGGTGCAGCCCGAGGTCGTGAAGACGCCCGAGCCGACTAAGCCGGATCTGCCGAGCGAGCTGATCACGGCCAACTACATGTCGATGGGTCTCAACATCGAAAAGACGACCTTGCCGACGCTCGAAGAGCTGAAGACCTGGAACGCCGAGTTCAAGGACGTACCGGTCGAGCTCGACACGAGCACCTTTTCCGAGAAGGACATGAACCTGCTGCGCCACTTCGTGGCCGCAGCCGAAGCTCTGGACGAGATCTTCTGGATGCAGAACAGCGCCGACGGGCTCAAGTACCGCGACATGTGCCGGAACGCAACAAGTGGGCACAGTCGAACGACTGACACTGAAGGGATGCCCGTTACAGTTCCGTACATGTTGTCCGAGTACGATGCACAACTCTGCCAGTTCATTGAGTTGAACTACGGCAGATTCAACCGCAAGCTCGGCAACAAGGCTTTCATCACCGACAAGGACGAGGAGACCCGGGCACTGGGTGCCACGTTCTACGATCCGAACATCAGGAAGGACGAGCTCGAACGCGCGGTCGCGGAGATGGATCCGCAGCTGAAGGCGCAGTTCGAAAGCGCTTACACGACCGTCTGGATCGACGAGGTCGGATCGACCACGCCGAAGTTGAAGGCGACGTCGTACAGCGAAGAGTACCCGCGTCTGTTGCTGGTTGCGTCGCACAGGTTGTCCTTGGCCGCCAGCTACGCCGATTCCGAGAGCCAGAAGAAGTTCCTGATGGCGCAAGCCCAGGCCTTCCTGGACAACGACTACGCCAAGTCCGACACCGCGTGGGTTCTGGCCGGCGACAGCAAGTTCATGCTGCTCGCCAGCTTCTACGAAGTCTACGACGACATGCTGAAGGGCTGGAAGGCCGCAGCGGAAGCGGCCGTCGGTATCGTGGACCAGGCCATGACCGACAAGATCATGCTGGTGCAGAAGCACCTCGCCAATCTGGCGTTGCAGCTGCCCATCGACAAGAAGTACCTCAACAAGAGGCCCGACAACACCCCGATCGTGGCCATGAACGTGCTGGGTGCGTGGGGGCAGGCAGGAGCAAGCGTTCAGATGAGCGCCTGCAAGCTGCCGAACGACGCCAAGGTGACCGACAAGGTCGGCTCCAAAATCTTCATGAACCTCAACTTCCAGCATGCCAAGTTCGCCATCGGCCTGAAGCCGATCGGTGCGCTGACGCTGGCTGGAGACCTCGCCAAGACCGATCTCTGGTTGGCCTACTTCTGGCACAACTTCACGCACGAGGCGAGCCACTCGATGGGCCCGGGCGTGATCAAGTTGGCGGATGGAACCACGACGACCGTCGATAAGGCTCTGGGCGAGTACGGCTCGATCATCGAGGAAGCCAAGGGTGACGTGGGCGGCTACTGGCTTGTCCCGCGGCTCGTCAAGCTCGGTGCTTTGCCCGAGAACCTCACCGTTGAGACAGCGCTCTCGAGCCTGCCTGGATACTACCGCATGGTGCGCTTCGGTATCCACGAGGCCCATGCGCGCTGTGCAACGCTGGTGTACAACTACTTCATGGAAAGGTCCGTCTACGCGCAGGGGCCCGACGGCCGCTACACGGTCGACGTGGCCAAGTTCTACGAGGCCAACGAAGAGCTCTTCAAGGAGCTGCTCCTGATCGAGGGCACGGGTGATCCCGCCGCGGCCAAGCTCTTCATCGATACCTACGGGACCATCCGTCCCGAGGTCGAAGGAGTCCTCGCGACGCTCTCCGAACTGCCGGTCGACATCAGGCCGATCTACCTCACGGCACGCAAGGAATTCGGCGCCAAGAAGTAACGACAACGACGTCCCCCATAACTCAGAGTTTTGGGGGCGTTTTTTTATCTTTTAGAAGTGCTATAATTAAATTGTTGATAATTAACATCAACTTTATATGGTAATAAATAGCATAGCTCCTCAGCAAGAAAGCAAAAAAGCCCTGAACTATAAAGTGTTCCCTTTAAGTTCTGGACAAGCAAGAAAGCAAAGTTTCAAATTGTTTTTTTGTTTTATTGCTTTATTGATTATCGTTACAGCTTGTACTAAGTATGAGCCAGTCAAGACAGATTCCAATGTCGATAAAAAGATTTCAGTCGTAGAAGCACCGGCTGACTTAGAGTCTTGGCCAGCTGAACGAAAACTCCTTTATGACATTACAAACCAAACTGGCATTGATTTTTCTGAAACATTACCACAGAAACTGGAATGGCGTTTTAACCAAAATAATTTACCAGAGATGAACACAGTTGATGGTTATTTGATGGTTGCTGAAGCTACAGATAAAAGTTCAGAATTAGTTAATAAGTATTTGGAAGGACAAGGTTTTACCTTTGATGATAATAATCTGGCTGATGGCATCATGGGTGGTCAGGTTGGCTATCAAAAAGAAAATACTGTTTGTACGGTATTCAGCGCTTACTCGGTTTTATCAAAAGATAAAAATACTAAAAATTTAAGTGATATCACAGTCCGTTGCGGGGTTTTCAATCGTCCTATAGGTGGCGACAAGGATGCTGGTGGTTGTTTGGTCGGTGCAGGTTATAGTTGGTGTGAACAGAAGCAAAAATGTTTAAGAGTTTGGGAAGAAGAATGTAAATAATCTTTAACGAATATGTGCTTATTTAAAAAAGAAAAAGTCTCACCAGTTATTGTTGGCTTAATCCAAGCCGGTGCAGTTGTAGTCTATTGTTCTCTGGTCAGTAGTTTCTTTTGGTTCATGTCGAACAGTTCAAAGACAGATTTTCAGCCGGAGGCTTTTTGGGGCCCACTTATCATGCTGACTCTCTTGGTTTTCTCGGCCTCGGTTATGGGTATAATTATTTTTGGTTATGCCGTTGTTTTGGCCTTGGACAATAAATTAAAAACTGCTGGTAAGGTTTTACTGTGGACTTTAGTTTTTCTTGTTGCCATTGGAGCTTGTTTAATTACAATCGCTATACTTGTATAATAAAAAAACATACGGCGTATGTAGGGAACAAAAAATTTTGTTCCCCGCGCCGTATGTTTTTTTATTTGTAGTTTAATTTGAGTAGTCCGTCGTTAATCGTCACATCGATGTTGGTGTATTTGGGATAAGTATAGAGAAAGGAACTGATATCGGGAAAATATTCGTTAAGAAAATTGTTGGCATAGCCCTTAGGAATTGGGAAACCTTTGAATCTGATTTTTTCAATCACAGGGTTAAGTGTTTTACCGTTGGAATTAAATTTCCCGGTGAGTTCAAATTTGCCTTTGACAACAGCTGATAACTGTCCCGTGATATACATTTTATTGTCCTTAAAGGTTATAAAAACACTTTCAACTGGCGAGTGCGCATCTTTTTTGATGGCCTCATTAATTAAAAAATTTAATTCAGTATCCGATACTTGAAAATTATTTGGATTCTTCATTAACTTGTCCCATTTTTTTTGAGCAAATGCTTCTTGCCAAAGAGCAGATTTAGCTAGCGTTGCTTTTTGTGCGGCTGCATCAAAGAGATGCAACTTTTCAGCTGGAGTTGCAATCTTCGGTTTTTCCCAAAAAGCTAAACTGCGCCAAGAAAAAGCTTGTGTGGCAAACGGAATAACTAACAAGGCGAGAACGATAAGAGCGATTTTTGATTTGTTCATAATTATTTGTTTATATCTATAGAATAGCAAAAATTTACAGCGTTGACAAAAAGCGCTGTTCTTGGTAAAACAAAAGCAACTTTGCGTTTGGAGGCAACATGTTAACTCGACTTTCGACCCATCCTTTCCCGAAGAACGACACCGACGCTCTCGTAGGCGTGTGGACCGGGCTGCAGACTTTACTGCAGGGAGTTCAGCGCTGGGGGCGGTTCAAGGGCTTGGGCATGGAAGTACGCGAGCAGGATCTGGTTCAGCATACGCTGGCCATCACGTTCCTCGGCGCAACGCTCATCAGTCGTGTTCGTACGCACCTGCCGACGATCTTCGATGATCGCTTGGTTCTGACAACGCTCATGGTGCATGATGTGGGAGAAGCTATGCTCGGTCGCGATGTGTCCGTCACCTTGAAGGGCACGGCGCACGACGTGGCCGAGTACGTGTCGTTCTGCCAGTTCATCGACGAGATGCCGGCAGACATGCAGCTGTACTACAAGACGGCCTTCCTGCTCCAGTTCGTTCTGGACGAGGCCAAGTGGTCGCTTTTCGACGCCGATGCTCAGGCTATCATGGCCGAGCTCGCAGCGACGCGTCACTACGAAGCGGTCATGTTCAAGATCACGGAACATTACGATTACATCATGTTCATGATAGAGCACCACGAGAAGGGCAACTCGTACCTCTTGTACGAAGCCATGAAGACCGAGATTTCGGTCTGGCCGAAGTTGAAGAAATTGCTCCCGGCCTTCGGTGAGATCATCTTTCCGCCGGAAGTCGAAGGCTGGCTCATGGAGTTCCGTCGGCTCTACGAAGAAGCTGGCGGCGAGACGCGTTCCACCTACGAGATCGTGGCGGCCAGAGTATAGTGTCAGTCTCAGTAATAAGAACCACGGACGGAGGCAATTATGCCGGTAATTACCTTGAATGGTGCTTGGAATAAAATGTCCATGTCTGCGGTCATTGCACTGGATCGTGTCTTGAAGGTAGCAATTCAAGAGATTCCGGAGCTTGGCCTTAAAGCTGACGAAGTCAGTTGTCTTTTCAACGTCCCTTTCATGTGCGACGAAAAGGAAGCGATCGTCTTCGTAGACAGTTTGTACGAAAAGCCGTTACGAACAGCAGAAGTTCGGGAGCGTCTGGCAACAGTGATTTGTAACTGTGTTGCGAGGCATTTCAATTTGAATATTGAGGTTTTCGTACGACCATTCAAACCGGATAACGGGTTTGCATCCTTTCGTCGTGGCACATAATCCTATAAGCAGCATTGAGTACATATTTGATGCTGCTGTTTTTTTTGGTTACGAATAGCTTCATAAAAATGATGTTATTCGTAAAAATACTTGACAAAGTCGTTGTTATTTTGTAAATTAACATTTCTGAAATGAGTGTGAAGTCCTATCAACATCAGGGAGTTAAGGAAATGCCAAGCCAAGCACACGATCCTGACAGAGTCGCGGAGATGATTCTTCGCGGGACAGATGCTGGGGGCAAGACCTATGTCTTTGACGAACAGCATGATCCCACGAAGCCTACGCAATGGTGGTTCCAGGAGTCGGACGAAGGGTTAGTTCTCTTTGTGGTGTTCTACACTCAGGCCTGCCGCTGGTCGCGGTGTCTGGCCTGCAACCTGCCGTCCACTTGTTCGAAGCACAATGTGCCGTGGCGCGATCTTCTCGCTCAGATCAACTTCATCTTCAATTTGCCTGAAGTGCAAGAGAAGAAGATGAAGATCCGTAGATTCATTGCCTCCAACAATGGCAGCGTGCTCGATCAGGATACCTTTTCGTCCATGGCTCTCATGCACTTGGTCGTCATGGTCAATCTGTACTTCCACAATCTCGAGGTCTTTACCGTCGAAACGCGGCCTGAATACGTGGAAGCACCAGAACTCGATTATCTGGCGCGGGGTCTCAGCGAAGGTGACACACCGACGACTCTCGAACTGGCAGTTGGATTCGAGGCCTTTGACGAGCATGTCCGAAATGACCTGTTGTTCAAGGGGCTTTCCCTCGAAAAGCTCGAACGCCTTGTCGCTTCCATGGCACCGTACCGGTTTAGACTCAAGTGCTACTTGATGTTGAAACCTGTGCCGGGAATGACGCGTGAGGAGTCGATCACCGACATTCACAACGCGATCACTTACCTGACGCAGCTTTCCGAAAAGCATCTGGATTCGGTAACCGGGGAGCCTCTGGTTCGTATCAACATCCACGTCAACCCGACGTACGTGGCGAAGGGAACTCCGCTGGAGCCGGCCTTTGCCCACGGCAACTACAAACCTCCGACCTTGCGCGATGTGGCGCTGGCTGTTCTGCCGAGCGAAGCATCGCCGCTCACCGTGTTCATCAGCTTGTACGACGAAGGCTTGGCCGTACCGGATGGTTCGTTCCGTCGTCCTGGCGACGAAGTGCTCGCTACGCTCATCGAAAGCTTCAATAGCACGCAGGACTATGATTTCCTGCGACGCGTGGTGGAACTTACTGAGCCATAGAGTAGAACAAAGGAGTAATCTGCACGTGGATTGCCCCTTTTATAATCTAAATTCAGTCAATGGTCTCCTGTGAATAAGTCGCAAAGCATTTGATTTTTAGGTCAAAATTCTGTAAAATTAAAGCAAAGCACTATAAAGTGTTCCATGAAGTATAAAGTGTTCCCTTTAACTACATGGCAAGTTACTTTAAATGCTTTGTAAACAAAAGAATAATTATTTTGATATGAAAACAAGTGAGCTACGTCAGTTGTATTTAAATTTTTTTGCTGAAAAGCAACATGCTGTTATTCCATCAGCGTCTTTAATACCAGAGAATGATCCGACCACCTTGTTCACAAGCGCTGGCATGCAACCAATGATCCCATATTTAATGGGAGAAAAACATCCAGCCGGAACTCGCCTGGTTGATTCCCAAAAATGTTTTAGAACGCAGGATATTGATTCAGTCGGCGACAATCGTCACACAACTTGTTTTGAAATGTTGGGCAATTGGTCTTTAGGTGATTATTTTAAGATCGAACAAATAAATTGGATGTTCGATTTTTTGATTAACAAAACTAAATTAGACCCGAATAGATTTTATGTAACTTGTTTTAGGGGCATGGAAGAAATTGGTATACCTCGTGATACGGAAGCCGCTGAAAAATGGCAAGCAAAATTCAAAGAAGTAAATGTCGAAGCTAAGATCGTCGACAATGCTGAGACCGAAGGTATGCAAGGCGGAAGAATTTTTTATTATAATGAAAAAGAAAATTGGTGGAGTCGCGCTGGCGTAACTTCTAAAATGCCTGTTGGCGAACCGGGTGGACCAGACTCAGAAATGTTTTGGGATTTTGATCCAAAAGGCGAACTGCAGATCCATGAAAAATCTGACTGGAAAGATGCGCCATGTCACCCAGCTTGCGATTGCGGTCGTTTTGTAGAAATAGGCAACAATGTTTTCATGCAATATGTAAAAACTAAAAATGGATTTGAACCTTTAAAAAATAAAAATATTGATTTCGGCGGAGGACTCGAGCGCATGGTCGCGGCTATGAATGACGATTCTGATATTTTTAATATCGATGCTTTTGCTAAAGCCAAAGAAAAACTTGAGAAGCTTAGCGGGAAAAAGTATGGAGAAAATAAAGACGAGATCCAAGCTTTCCGTGTAATTCTTGATCACTTGCGTGCTGCAACTTTTTTGATCGCTGATGGTGCTGTGCCCTCAAATAAAGATCAAGGATATTTTACGCGTCGTTTGATACGCCGTTCAATTCGTTACGCTAACAAACTCGGAATTAGTAATAAGTTTTGCGCTGATCTTGCTGATACTTACATTGAAGTATATAAAGATGTTTATACGTATTTTTCAACTTCAAGAGATAAAATAGTTGAGGAATTGAATGCAGAAGAAGATAAATTTTCAGCTACTCTCGAGAACGGATTAAAAGTTCTTAAGGCAAATGTGGCTTCATGGGAAAAGAATTTTAAAAACATAAAGTTTAATGGCGGTTTTTCATTTTTATTGTATGAAAGCTATGGATTTCCTCCTGAAATGACTCTCGAGGAACTGTTAAAATATCCTGAAGTAGCAAAACAATTGGATGTTGAAGAATATTGGGCAGAATTTCGTAATAATTTAAAACAACATCAGGACTTATCTCGTGCAGGCGCTGAACAAAAATTCAAAGGTGGTTTAGCCGATACTTCCGAAACAACGGCTCGATTACATACTGCTACTCATCTCCTTCAAGCCGCTTTGAGAAAAGTTCTCGGGATTCATGTCGAGCAACGCGGTAGCAATATAACTGCTGAAAGACTGCGATTTGATTTTACCCACGGAGAAAAAATGACTGACGAACAAAAAAAACAAGTTGAGGATTTAGTTAATGAATGGATACAAAAAGATTTTGAAGTGAAATGCGAGGAACTCCCATACGCGGAAGCTAAAACAAAAAATGTCATGGGACTTTTTGAGAATAAATATGGCGATCTCGTTAAGGTTTATACCATCGGTGATGTCTCTGGAGAAATTTGCGGAGGTCCGCACGCGAATAGAACTGGCGAACTAGGAAAGTTTAAAATTTCTAAAGAAGAGGCGAGTTCTTCTGGCGTTCGACGAATAAAAGCTGTTTTGGAATAATCTACTGTAGGGGTTCAAAATTTTGAACCCCTACAATCTTCGGTTCACTTGTCACTCTGAGTTTACCGAAGAGGACAAGGGAATTATGCAACATATGTCAAAAAAAATCCTAGTCATCAACTCCAACCCAGCTAAAGAATCTTTTGGCCGAGCATTAGCTGAGGCATATGCGGCTGGAGCCAAAGAAGCCGGCGCTGAAGTCCAACTTTTGCATTTAATTGATCTTAAGTTCGATCCTATTCTTTGGGGCGGAGATAAAAGCACTCAGGAAATGGAACCAGATTTAATTAAAGCACAGGAATTGATCAAATGGACCGATCATCTCGTCATTGTTGTTCCTGTTTGGTGGGCGAACGTACCTGCTTTGTTGAAAGGATTTATTGATCGTGTTTTTACGGTCGGCTGGGCCTATAAATTCACTGGACCTAACAAATGGGCTAAATATTTAACTAAAAAAACTTCATATTTCATTATTACAACAGGTGGGCCGGCTTTGTACTATAGATTTTTATTGCGAAATCCAATTGCGAAATTTTTAGGTCGTGATGTTTTGGGCTTTTGCGGATTTGGTAAGTATGGCTCAACTATCATCGGCGGATTAGTCGATGCAACACCAGGAAAGTGCAAAGAAAAATTAAAAAAAATAAAAAATTTAGGACGTAAACAAACTTAAATGCAAACTCAAATAAGTGAAAATCTAAAAGCGCACAACCGTCTAGCATTTGCCTACGAATCGCGCCATCCGGAAATTTATAATAAGATTGAACAGAACCGTCTGCATGATTCATTGCAAATGGCTGTGAGTGCGATTCAAACTGATGGTTTTGAAAAGAAAGCCCTAGACTTTGGTTGCGGTGCAGGTAATTTAACTCAACATCTTTTGGATTTAGGTTTAAATGTAGTCGCGGCTGATCTTTCGGATATTTTTTTAAAATTGGTAAAAAATAAATTTAACCATGCCGCAAAATTGCAAACAGCAAAACTAAATGGTGAGGACTTGGGCAATTTTGCGGACAACTCATTCGACTTCATCGCCACATATTCTGTGCTGCATCATGTCCCAGACTATTTAACTGTTGTGGATGAATTCGTGCGCGTAATCAAACCTGGTGGTATAATTTATATTGATCATGAAGTGAATGAAAATTATTGGTCGCAAAGCGAAGAATTGAAAGAACTTTATAAGTTTAAACAAAATCCAAAAGTGCTTTTTCGTATTTTTAAATTAAGAACCTGGATTAACAAATTTAGAGCTTTAATGAATCCACGTTTTCAGGAAGAAGGCGATATCCATGTTTGGGCTGATGATCATATTGAATGGTCCAAGATCGAAGAGATAGTCACGTCCAAAGGTTGCGAGATTGTAAGCAAAAGTGATTATTTGAGTTTTGATAAACGTTATCCCACAGAAGTTTGGCAGCAGCAGAAAAATAATCTGACAGATATGAGTTGTTTAATTGCCAGAAAATTTAAATAATAAAATATAGTCTATGTACGAAGATGCAGTGAATCCAGACTTGTACTCATCAGCCGTGACAGTCAACGGTGTTGGCACTGGCGGTTTGATGGCAATTTTGGGCTTTATGTGGCTAATTGTGTTGGTGCTCTATGTTTATCAGGCTCTGTGCTGGCTCTACATCGCTAAAAGAACCAACACGCCCAATGGTTGGTTTGCCTTTATTCCGATTTTGAACATTATTATTATGTTGCAAATCGCTAAGCGACCTTTGTGGTGGATTATTTTGTACTTTATTCCAATTGTAAACATTGTCATCGCAATTATGATTTTGGTGGATGTAGTCAAAGTTTTAAAACGTCCAACTTGGTGGGTGATTATGCAATTTATTCCAATTGTCAATTTAGTTTTCATGGGTTTAATGGCTTGGGGCAAAACAGGAACCTCAAACTCAAATCCAACAGTTATTCCTCCAACAGCAACGGCTTAAATAGTTTTCAAGAAATTTTCTTACTCAGGGTAGGAAAATTTCTTTTTTCCGTCAAAAATGTTACAATATCTATGAACTTATGGATATAACCATTCCACTTATAGTCGGCTCAGCCGTTGTAGACTCAATTAATCCCTGCGCCTTTGCAGTGCTTATTTTTTTAATTCTTTATTTGATCACTGTCAAAAATAAAAAGAAAATGCTGCAAATAGGTTTAGTTTATATCTTCGTTGTTTTTTTGGTCTATTTAGCTGCCGGGCTTGGCCTCCTGACATTTATCCAAAGCTTCACTCTAACCAAGTTTTTCTATTATTTTACAGCTGTACTTTCAATCGTATTGGGTTTAATCAACTTGAAAGATTATTTTTGGTATGGCAAAGGAATCAGTTTGGCTATTCCAGCATCTCAAAAAGAACGCTTAAATAAATATATTAAGAAAGCCACGCTGCCAGCCGCTATCGTTCTTGGAGTTTTAGTGGCCTTTTTTGAACTGCCTTGCACCGGCGGAGTTTATTTGGCAATCATCTCATTACTCGCGAGCCGCGAAACTTGGATGGTGGCCTTTGGTTATTTATTCTTTTATAACATAATTTTTGTTGCCCCATTGTTAATTATCTTATTAGTCGCCTATAAAGGGTTGTCGCCGGAAAAGATTGAAAAATGGCGCCAAGCACAAAAGAAAACCATGCGTCTGGCAATCGGTTTAGTTCTAATTGCGTTGGGGGTTTTAATGTTGGCGATCTAATTGTAAAATAAGTGTTTTTTTGCTATACTGACTAAGTTATTATGTCAAAAGTAATACACAATTTAATAGCTACTTATGTTAATGCCTCAACCGAGCCAATTGCTTCGGGTGAAAGAGTTAAGGTAAATCAAGTCGTCGGTAAGGCGGCTTTTATTTACGAAAAAATTCGCAATGCTGTTGATTATAACGAAGAACATTTAATCCGCAAAAATGCGATTTATCGCATCATGAAGCGTAAGCTTTTGTTTGAGAAAGTTATTTTTGAGAATTATTTATTAGAATCGCACCATATCGATAATATCGCCATGCAACTTTTGCAAGAATTGATGCGTGGTAAATATATTACTGGTGAGGTCACTCAAGGCTTAGTAACAAAAGTCGATGATGTGATTCGCAAGTACAATGTTTTAACTTCCAGGATAAAAGATATTGAAGGCAAATTAGATAAGAAGACTAGAAAGTTTTTGTTTGAAATTGCAGCGGTTGAAATAGAGAATATCATTAAGCCAGATACCAAGGAAAAAGCTTTGATCCGCGCCATGTTCTCGGTTATGAATCCGCGTTTGAAGATGCCGAGCACCATGGACGATGAAAAGGAAAAGGAATTGCAACTCTACGTTGCCTGCCATCGTATTTTGTTTAAATGGGATGAATCCATGATCAATTATTTACTTTTGACTCTATATTATCCAGATTGGAAAGAGGCAGATGATGCTTTGATTCTAAAACTAGCTAATAATAGTGGCAAGATAATTGACGAATTCCAAAAACAGAAAATGCATCCCTGGTCCAGACGAATGAATTCAATATTGCAACCAAAGGCTATTGTCTTTTGGATAATTCAAGATTTACTCGAAGAACATAAAAATAGATCCGAAGAAGTTTTTTCTGATCCAGAATTATTGGAAGCTGAAATTAAAAAAGCTTGTCAAAAAAGATATAAGGGTATCAGCGAAAAGCTACGACGTGGCGTGGTGCGTAGTATTGTCTATGTTTTTTTCACGAAAATGTTATTAGCAATTGCCTTAGAATTCCCAATGGACATTTTTATCAGCGGTTCCATCAATTACTTTACAGCCATGATCAATATCGGATTCCCTCCGGTGCTCATGACTATCGTCGCAATTATGATTCGGTTGCCAAAGAAAGATAATACAGAGCAGATTATGAAGGAAATTAAAATGATAACATTGAAAGACGGCGACCCCAAAATGTATCCACTCAAAGATCCTAAACGCCGACGCGGTGTATTTAGATATTCATTCAATATTATTTTTACAGCTACGTTTATTTTTTCTCTTATGGTTATTTTTTGGGGTTTGAACAAATTATATTTTAACTTTTTTAGTAGTTTAATTTTCGTTCTCTTTTTGACTTTAGTTAGTTTCTTCGGCGTCAGAATTCGCCGACCAGTTAATGATATTATGGCTGTCGAACGCAAAGACAGTTTGCTGGGTTCACTTCTTGATTTTATAACCTTGCCTTTCGTTAGTATCGGCAGATGGTTATCAGTTAAGTTTACTAAATTTAATTTTTTGGCATTCTTCCTGGATTTTATCATCGAAGCTCCATTCAAGTTGTTAGTTGAAATTTTTGAAGATCTATTCAGTTTTTATAAAGAAAAGAAAGAGGACATGATGCAGGAGTAATTTCACTTCAGATAAAACAACTCTAATTTAATGGAGCTGTTTTTTATTATTATAAGGTTGTAATCACAACTAATTGACTCAAATAATTCGTAACATCAGATTGGAAATTTTATTCGTAAAACAAAAAATACTGGCCACCGTGATGAACGATGGCCAGTTGGGAACTAGAGGCTTTGCAGGAACTCGAGAGCGACGGCCGCGAAGCGTTCGATGTCCGCCTGGTTGTTGGCGTAGCCGAACGAAGCGCGGATGGCGCCGATAGCGATGTCGCCGGAGAATTCGCGCAAGGCGTCGATGGTGATGGCATTCGGAAGGATGGCCGAGTTGTAGAACTTCTCATAGTTATCGATCGAATAGCCGAAGACTTTTTCGTTGACGCCTGGGTTGCAGAAGCAGCCTGTGCGGACGAACACGCCACGCTCGTTGGCGAATTGTTCGAAGAGCCAGGCGTCCACGATCTTGGCATTGTTGCAGACGCTGAATGTCACGATGTTGTTGCCGCGGGCGCTGTGGAGCTTGATGTGCTTGTCACCCACGCGTATGTCGGCCAGTCGCTGATAGAGGGAGGTCGCCAGTCCGGTGACGTGGGTTTCAATATCACCGAGGCTATCCAAGAACTGCAGACCGGGAATCACAGCCGGGATGTTGGCGAAGTTCACCGTACCGTCCTCGAAGCGAGCGTAGCCCAGAGCTTCCTGGGCGTGGAAGTCCTTCATCACCGAGACGAGCAAGATGCTCCCGCCCGCGAACCAGCGTTTGTGGAGGTGCTGGTAGGCGGACTTCTTGATGATGAGACAGCCGACACCCGTGGGATAGCCAAAGAGCTTGTAGAACGAAATCGGGACGAAGTCTGGCTTCATCACGCTCAGGTCCAGTCGCTTGCTCGAGCTGTACGCGGCCGCGTCGAGAAGGACAGTCCAACCGAGTTCCTGCGCCAGGCTCACCCACTTAAGGTCATGGAGGGTGCCGGCGTAGTTGCTCTTGGCCGGGTAGGCAAAGAGCTTGTGCCCGGTGGAGCGCGGGTAGCGCAGCATGCGCTCCAACGCTTCCGCATCGAGGGTCAGGTCATCGTTGATCGGAGCGTAGCACACGATCGCACCATCGCGACGGGCGTCCTCACGGAGTCCGTTCACGGTGTTGTGGTTGTCGGCAGTGAGCAAGTACTCGCCACCGTTCCACAGGAAATGCTGCAGGATGCGAATGGCCGCACTGGTGCCGCTGGTCCAGATGACCTCATATTCGTTGGGGTCAGCATGGAAGTAGGCAAGGACAGCGGCTCGGGCAGTCATGACGCCATTCATGGCATTGGCGCTCGGCATATGGTGCGAGTGCGGGTTGCCGAGGAGCGTTCTTTTCAGATGCTCGGCCCAGCCGTTGATGAGACTGACGGGGGGGAGTGCGGCGCTGGTCCAGTCTGCGTAGACCTGGCCCGGCTGCAGTTGCGGGAACTGCGTTCTTCGGAGTTCGGAGAAAAGATTCGTTGACATGGTCGTTACCTCTCGTGTGTCGGTTGATTTCAAATGACTTCAGAACACCCTTTAATGTCAATTAATAAGTGGCAATAAAGGGTATTCTGGAGTATAAGCAAATAATATTATAACAATATACAATAGTATAAAGTATTCTTTTTGTCAAGACAAGAAAGTTTCTATTTGTTTTGTTCTAAATTTGAACAAATTTGACATATTCTGTCAAAATGGTATATTGAAAGCATGAAACAAATCCAGACAAATAATCGTAATAATAACTGCAAGCAAACGCTGGCTGGATAATTAATATTACAAAAAAATTATTTAGAAGCCGGCGTTCGCCGGCTTTTTGATATATATTGCTTTAATTGATTGAGGGTCTGTTTTCGCAGCTTTACGTTGCGGGACTTGTCCCGAAGTCATGCGAAGCATGTACTTCGGGATAGTTAAAAGGTATAACATCGCACTGTTAATGCGAAGTTCCAGGTTCGAGTCCTGGTCCCGGAGCCAAGAATTTCGGTGAAAGCGACCCGTTTGGGTCCTGGACTTATATAGAAACAAACGAGGTTGTACTCGTTTGTTTTAATTTATTATCAATAACTTATGTCTATTATCGTTTCCAAAAACGGCAAAAGTGCGGTTCGTGTTGATGCATCGCATTTTGATTCCGAAGATTTTTTACAGCAATATATTTACGAAAATCCCGACAGTATTCCGCTGTATGAAATCAAAGAAGATATTCGTCTTTTGATTCTATCTCGTGAATTCTCAACTGGCAGTGGTCCTATCGATGCTATCGGCATAGATAAAGACGGCGAAATATATTTAGTGGAAACGAAACTCTACAAGAATCCTGATAAACGATTAGTCGTTGCTCAAGTTTTGGATTATGGTGCTTCACTGTGGCGATCTAGTTTAGATTTCAATGATTTTATTTCTCGTTTGGATAATAATGTTAGAAAACAATTCAATTTATCCCTGCATCAGAAGTTAGAACAATTTTTCTCATTATCCGAGGAAGAGCTTCCGTCGTTAATGGCTCGAATGCAATCTAATCTGAAGAGTGGCAGTTTCAATTTTGTGGTATTAATGGACAAATTGCACACCCAACTAAAAGATTTAATAATTTTTATCAATGAGAATAGTCGTTTCACCGTTTACGCTGTTGAGCTGGAATACTACAAACACAACGAATTTGAAATTTTGATCCCTAAATTATTTGGTACTGAGGTTAAAAAAGATATTTCCGTATCTTCGGCTGGAAGTGTTCGCAATAAGTGGAATGAAAATAGTTTGGTCGAAGTTGCACAACAAAAATTAGCCCCGATGACTTTGGACGATTTATGAAGATTTATGACTTCGCTAAAGAAAATGCTACAGCCATAAATTACGGCACGGGTGCGTATCCAAATTTTAGCCCTATATTTGCCACTGTCAGCGATCGCTCGTTGTTTACTCTCGCTCTTGATGCCAAAACTAGACTAAGCTTCAACTTTGAGTGGGTGTTTGAGAGTAATGATCCTAAGTCAGATTTGTTTGCAAGGGAACTAAATGAGGTTGGATTCAAATTACCTGATAATTACAAGGAAATACGGCCGAGTGTGGCGATTGATGAGTGGAGAGAAAAGACGAATGATTTTATAGGTGGAATAAGAGAAATTCTGTAAAAAATATCACACAAAAACACCGTTTAAATTCGGTGTTTTTTGATTGACTATATTAGTCCAAAGAGGTAAAATTTATCTGTAAAAATTAGCAAGTCAATGGAGATTAGCTAGGATTAAATACATGGAAGACACAACAGCACCTAAATCCATTGGAGTAAATACTCTGCCACCCGTATACCTTACGCCAGAACAGGAGAATTTATGTAAACGATTAGATGAATGGCATAAGCAGGGTGGTTTATACAACAAACCTTCGGACATGTTTCGAGGTGCTGTTTTTGCTGTAAGAGATGAATGTGGAAATAATCCAGATTTTATTTCACAATCAGCAAACTCCTTAAGAGAAATCCTTTACCCTTTTCAAAGCTGGACTGTTAAAAAAGTAGTAGCTAAGAAAGTAATTGCTTTAAGAAATTTTGGATCTGTAACTGTTGACGAAAAATTTTATAATAGCAAAGTAGAACCATTATGGAAACAGCTTAACGATATAGCTCATCACGGAGTCGATCCACAATGGGATAAAAATTTTGATTTTTCCACATTTAGTAAAGTTGCATTTCAAAAAATTCTAGCAGATTTTGAAAAAGTTATGAATGAAGCGTTAACAAGACAACTTGATGTTCATCAAATGATTGACGAAGTTTTGATCGCTAGGCCTCAATTGACCAGTGATGTCGTAGATAAAAATAATTAATATGAACAACCAGCATCCAATACAACCAAATCTAGAAAAGATTCGAGAACTTATCGGCTTAAATTTTGACGCACGTCAATATTTTTTCACTAAAGTCGATGAAAATTGGCTTGAATGGCTTTGGAGTAATGGTTTGTTAGATATAATTAAACAAAAAGCTGAGGATCCAACACGATATGGCTATCAGACACCAGAATTGAATTATCTTGCGAGAATAGTTGATAGAAAGCCGAAGGAAATTGTAGATATTATGATTTCCGTCCCTATATCAAAGGATAATTTTAATCCCGAAGTTGTAGATCAATTTTTAAGAATTTGTAGTTCTTTGCCAGCAGAAGAAGTTAAAAGGATGGTTCGAAAAATTATGGACGATGGATGGGTAAGACTAATGAGTATTTTTAACCATTACGGTTTTGATTATGAAAAAATATTTAAAACACTTGCTACGGCTAAAGACCATGAAAATATCTTAATCCTAGCTGAAGCAGTACTTTCTGTAAAAAGCAAAGAAGAGTTCAATCAAACTTCCCCTGGCCGTTTATCGGAAAACCCCTTCTATTTTAACGACATTTCTTATACAAAAGTTTTTGAGTATCTAGTCGCTATTGATGAACAATATCTTGAAAAGGCGTTAGAACTTGCAACGAAAGTAATAACAAAAATTTTATGTTTGGGCGATCAAGCTAATAAAGACGATGTATTCCTAACGCAAGAGACATTTTATCTTTTTGATGTCGATTTTTTTTCTTTGGAGCTAAATAAATCGGGTCATCATTCAGATCGTGAACACGTCAAAGAATTAGCTGCAACAATTAAAATACTCACGGAGAGGTTACTTGAAGACAGCTGTGAAAAACAGGAATTTGTAGATGATATTTATAAAAAATACATTCAAACTTTACCAGACAGCAGATCAATGTGGCGGTTGCGATTATTTGTTTTGAGCTTATGTCCGAATGCTTTTCGTTCAGAACTAAAACAATCTTTCTCAAAATTATTTGAGGTAATGGAATCTGGTAAGCATTATTATGAAATTGAATCTGGCACGGAATATAAAAAAACCCTCAAACACAGCTTCGGGATCCTTGATTCTGATTATCAACGTGAATATATATCAAATATCTTTAGGTATTTTGGGCAAGCTCGTAAAGACAAAAGCGAAGAACAATTGTATAGGCGTGATGGTTGGCAGATTCTTTCGAGTATTTGTGATTATTTAACTGAAAAAGAAAAAGAAAATTGTGAAAAGGTATTTAGTAAAAAATGTGATTCTTCCTTCGAGCCAGAGCCATCAATTGGTAACATGCGTAGTGGCTTTGTTAAACCTAGAGCCCCTATCTCCCAAGATGAATTTGGGGGGCTTACTATTAATGACATTGCCCAAAAATTAAGAAATGAATGGAAACCTGAATTTTTACAAAAACAAAATACTGATGATGACTTTTTAAATCCATTAAATGCAGAAGGCGCTGGGGAACAGTTGCGTGCTGACGTCGCTAAACGACTACCGTATTATGTTCAGAATTCTGACTTATTTTTTGAGAGAGATATACTTGATGAACATTATACCTATTCGTTTTTTAGGGGCATCCAAGAGGCCATACGTCTAGATAAAGGGAAAGCCACAGATATTCAATGGGGAAAATTGTTAGATGTTTTTATCGCCGTTAAGAATTCGAGCATCACTAAAGTTTTTGACTCCAAAACTAGAGAGCGAGAAAGGTTTGATTATTGGCTCTCAAACTGGACTGGCGTGCATTCTACAATGACTGATGTTCTGCAGGAATTGTTAAATGAAAATGAAGGGAAAATAATTATAGATTTCTCAAAATATCGTAGTCAGCTCTTCGAAATCATCAATTATCTTTTGACATATCCTGATCCAAGGCCACAGGACGAGGAGTTGGAAACTGCAACAATGAAGACTCATTCGCCTGGTGATAAAGAAGAATATTATGTTACTGATCCGTTTTCAATGGCAATTAATACAGTGCGTGGTCGCGCGTTTCAGTTGTTTGTATCCTTTGTTTATCAGGACGGAAAACAATTCAAAAAAGAAGATAATATTAAAATTACTGAAGATGTTAAAAAAATATACGAGGAAATTCTGAGGAAAGAAAATACCCGTGCCTTGATGTTTATGTTTGGGCACTATCTATCCTCTTTTTATCTCCGTGATAAAGATTGGATGCACGGACTTTTAGCACAGATATTTTCAGAAGACGAAACAAAAAAATATCTTTATCTTGCTGCATGGGAGGGGTATCTCGCTAATAATCTTTATGAAGAAATATATTTTGACCCATTATTTCAAAGGTTATATGAACGTGGCTTAGCTTTAACTAGCAATGAAGACCCGAAACGTAAATACTTCAAAGATCCGGACGAAGGAATAGCCATTCACATAGCGCTAGCATTCCTCGTTTATCATAAAAGATTTGGATTTGATCACTTACTCTTCAAAAAGTTTTGGGAGCAGGACATTGAACGACAAAGTGCATTTATTAGTTTTATTGGAAGGATGTTTATTTCTGGTGAAAACACTCAGGTCAATGAACAGTTAAAGAAAGATTCGGAAAGTAAAGAAAGACTGATAAAGTTGTGGGAGTGGTTGCTTGAAAATTATGACAATCCTAAATTATTCGCTGAATTTGGATTTTGGGTAAATCTTGAAAAAGGAATTTTCGCGCCAGATTGGCTGGCTAAACAATTAAGAGCGACATTAAAAAAAAGTAACGGAATTTTAGAATGGGACTATGCCCTTACTAAATCTATCAATGAATTAGCAAGAGTAGCGCCAGAAGATACACTTGAAATTATACGTCTATACTTACTTGAAGGTGGTATACGGAGCGGTAAAATTCGTATGCCGTTTATGTACGAAGAGGAGTGGTCTGGTGCACTTAAAACCATTTACGAGCGTGCTAACACAAAAGACAACACTTATAAATTGATTGACGATTTGATTCGTGAAGGGGGGAGTATTTTTTGGAAATTAGAAGAAATTATAAAATAAACTGGACACAATACTGTAATGCTATAAGCGTCCCATGTGTCCTGTCCCACGTTGAAAACCTCTTATTTTAGCTCCGACCCGTCCCCGTCATGGGACACTCAATTCGACCCCTGAAAAAGCCCTAACATATACAGTTATTAATAGTTCTCAACCGACGTGGGGAGCCAGGTACCATTCGCTACGCTCAGGTACCTGGTAAACCAAATTGTTACTGCCATTCAGGTACGTGTTTACTCAGAACTCGAGGAACGAGCCTGCCTGCCGGCAGGTAGGTAGTTCTGAGGTAAACCACAATGTAAAATATTTTTCAAATAGACCGGGACTCGAACAGGGGTATGATTGAGTTGTTAATGATATTAAGTGTGAGCAAAAATTGAATTTGAGGAGTTTGTAGAAAATAATACATATTCAGGTCAAGCTACGTATCGTCGGGTACGTGGTTTTTGTTTTCGCCTAGAAATGACATCAAGTGCAATGTGGATATATAATATTAATTATATGGATTTGGAGCAGTTTAAAAAGAAAACAACAATGCAAGAACTTAAGATTGATTTAGCCACATTGAACAAATGTGTTGTATTTTTGGATTTTGGGAATATAAATTATTGGTATAAAAATGATGATAGGGATGAGAATAATGCTATATTCCCAAGTAAATTTAAATTGTCAATTGATATAGAGAAGTTATGTGTTTTCGCTAAATATTTTGCTGATGAGGTTAGATTCTATTACGGACATGATCCGAACAACAAAGCGTCACTTAAGTTTTTGGGCAAGGCGAAATACGTGTTTGGAGACAGGAAGGTTTTCACTAAAGAAATCCAGCAGATTAGACATTATCTGAGAATCTCAGAGTTTAATTCAAATACTCGGTTAGTTAAAGAAGATTCAAAGGGTGTTTTTATATGTTTACCTAAATGTAATTTTGATGTGGAAATAACCATTGATGCAGTACGATTGATGAATAAGTATGACACAATCATTTTTTTCTCAAGTGATGCTGATTTTGTCTGTTTGCTTCAGTATTTGAAAGAAGGTGGGAAGAAGATTGTTTTGGTTAAGTCTGGGCATGTTTCACATAAACTTATTTGTGTTGCGGACTTAGTTATAAATGCTCAAAATATTAAAAAGTATATTGCTTGTAAAAAAGCAAAAATCTAGCACTAAAGCTAGATTTGCGAATCGTTTTCCCGTATTCACGGGCAGAGTAGTCCTTGCGGATTACATTTTTATCGTAGCACATGCTTAATTATGAATCAAATCTAGGTGATTTTCAATGATGTTTTTTATAAAAGCCAAATTTAAAGCCAAAAGGACCCCTTGCGAGGCCCCTAAGCTATTAAGTTATCGTAGCTATTATCAGCTAACATGTTTATCGTAGCATTATCTTCAAAAACGATCAAATCTAGGTGATTTTCAATAATATTTTTTAACTTTAATTTAACACCCGGACTCCATGTGGAACCCGGGCTTTTTTTCGTTCTAGAACTCGATAGTCCGATACCCGGACTGGTTGCTCATGCGCATCGCCCAGCGGTTGTTGAACGGGGCAATGATGAGCGTGGACCGAAGCTTGCTGGGGTTCGGCATCCGCAAGAGCATGCTGGTGTCGATGAAGAACTTCCCGCCAAACTCGCGGAAGATGCTGTAATTGGGCGGGGTCGACATCAGGACGCCTTCCTTGGTCCACGGGCGGTCTTGGAAAACCTCGTAGAGAACCAGCGCAGGTTGGCTGTTGTCTTCTTGGCTGCGGGCGAAGCGCACAAAGGGCAGCCAGTGTATCCACTCTCCGATCTTTTCTCCGTTGGCGAGTATGAACCCAACCGGAGTTGAGCTCGGCTGCAACGAAGACAGATAGAGCACTCGCGACGGTCCGCCGGGCTTACCGTAGTGCAGGCAGGCTTCCATCCGAGCTTCGTCCATCAGCCCACTGTCCAGGAAGTTTTCTCTATACCCGACTTTGCCGGCGTCTCCGAGGAAGGTCGTGAACCGCTGCATGCTGGTGAACTCTCGGCTGTTCATGCCGAGGAAAATGAGCGGACTTCCGTGTTCACAAACACACTCGAGGTTCATGAGATTGGGTTGATCATCAGACAGCTTGATCACGCGGTTTCCGGCGGAACACGAGACCATCATTTCTTGCGTGATGTAGTTGACGATCACCGCAAAGATGGGCAGACCGCGTCGAACGCAGCTAATGGCCGAAGTCGCGCCAGAGATAGCTGCTGGGCCGCTGAACTGGCTTTCCCACTTTGCCTTGGTCGTTGGGTCGGCAAAGATGTCTCCGATCCTGCTTTCTCGTGGATACTCCATCAAGAACGCTTTGAGCTGGTTGGAACGGTCGGTGGGGTCGCTAATGAAGACGGTTCTGAGGGTCTGCGGATCGTTCGGCAGGAAGGTGTCGTTGAAGCTTACACCCCTTCGGCCGATTTCTTCGGTGATCACCACTGCGCCGCTGTCGTAACGGCTCAGTTCTTCGCAGATGGTGATCTCGGGACCAGCGTCCATGCCGAGCGTGTCCTTCTTTCCGTAGGCGGCAATTTTTCGAAGCGCATCCTCCACAGTGGAATTGTTGAAGTCGAAGTAGGCCTTGAGGAGCGCCGCAATGGCGGCGTTCATGTGGGATTTCTCTACGCCTTGCATTTTTCACCTTCCTTCTGAGGGCTGCTTATCTATTTATAATGCTAGTCTCTTAGTTCTAAAAGTCAACAAAAATACTGTGTGCAAGGATTTCATTATTTTATGGTAAAATGTCTTTATGCTTAACTTTTCAAAACAAGCCAAAAGGGCTATTGATCTCATTCTCAACACTACTGAGAATGTTTTTGTTACCGGTAAAGCGGGAACTGGCAAATCAACTCTTTTGGAACATATAAGACTTACGGCCGAGCGCCGCATAATCGTTTTGGCACCAACCGGTATCTCGGCCGTGAATGTTAATGGTGAAACTATTCACTCCTTTTTTACACTCAAACCTGGTTTTGAAAAAGATGAAGCCATGCACATGGTCATGAATAAAAAGAAACAAGATAAATTTAGACGTCTCAAAACAATTGCTATTGATGAAATATCTATGGTGCGTGCAGATTTATTAGACGCGATCGATATAGTTTTAAAGCGAAGTCGAAAAAACGAAAAACCTTTTGGCGGCGTGCAAATGGTTTTCTTTGGCGATCTCTATCAACTTCCTCCAGTGATAACTTCATCGGACAGTCAAAAATTTTATTCTGAATACGAATCACCCTATTTTTTTGACGCGACCATCTTTCGTGGACAAAGCAATATGTTTTCTGAAGGTTTTAAAATAAGGTTGATTGAACTGAACGAGATCTACCGTCAAAAAGATCTTGAGTTTATTGAACTATTAAATGCAGTCCGTGACAATTCCATAACTTTTGATCAAATCAAACAACTAAATGCGCGTTATCAACCTAATTTTGTACCAACGGATGACGAGAAGTACATCCATTTGATGACTACGAATTTAAGTGCCAACGAAATTAATGAAAAAAAACTTAAGCAAATAAATGAAGATGAACGCATTTTTGTGGCCGATAAAACCGGAACCTTGGCTAAAAATCTTTTCCCGAATGATTTAGCAGTGACATTGCGGGCTGGTGCTCAAATTATGTTCATTTGTAATGATGCTGAACGTCGTTGGGTTAATGGAACCATTGGAAAGATTTTGGAAATTTTTGATAGAACAAATCCCGAGACCGGGAATATCGACGCAGTTGTTAAAATAGAAAAGGTTGATGGCAAGATTGTGGAAGTCAGAAAACATACTTGGGAAATATCAAAATATGTTTATGTCGGTGGGGAATTTGTCAGAAAGAATTTGGGAACCTTTAAACAAATTCCAATCAAACTGGCTTGGGCAATAACTATTCATAAAAGTCAGGGCAAAACATTTGATAAAGTTATTATTGATTTAGGCCATGGCAGTTTTGCTCACGGACAAACTTATGTGGCACTTAGTCGTTGCTCTTCGTTCGACGGCTTAGTTCTAAAAAGGCCTTTAAGGAAATCAGATATTATCATGGACAATCGTGTGCATTCCTTTGCTTCGGCTAGCGAGATCTCGTAATTAAATATTTTGCAAAAAAATATCCCCCGGAACCTGTGGTCCTCGGGGGATTTTGCTCAGTGCACGGTGAATCTCGGACAGGCGGTGAGTATGAAGGGCTTGCTGCCGTCTTTCAGGTGGTAGTAAGCGTGTATTACTTCCAAACTGAAGCTGGTATGTTCCGTCTTCTCAAAGGGGTCGTCTCGACGCAGGCTGATGGCCAGACTGGTGGCTACTCCGATGAAATACACATCACGGTAAGACGTTTCGGCTTGCAGGTACGTGCATACTTGGTCGATGGCTGCGTAGTCCAAGGCCAAGTCTTGGTTGTTGGTCTGGAAGGCCTGCTTCCAAGCTTTCTCGTACTTTTTCTGGGCGACGCGCGGGGCGAGCCAGAACAGAAAAGCGGAGATGGCCGCCGGTACGAGCAGGACGATCATGAACGACCACCACGATCCGGGCCAGGTACCGAGGCTTGGAAGAATTCCAAAGATCGCGACCAGGGGGAAAAAGATTGCTGCGACATTGATCCAGAAAATCCCATCAGGTTCTTCCGGATACGACTGCTTCAGGGGCGTCGGCTCGCTGAAGTACGCTCTGTCCATTGGAACCTCCTCGTATATGTGCACTTGAGTGTGCAACACCGCATTATAACATCATTGCTAAGGCTTGTCAATGGTTCGTTCTAGCTCATAAAAACTGTTACCGAAAACCTAGTGGATAGCTCATAAATGGGTTACCGTAGTCGTATATGACTATGGAAACAAGAAATAACATCT